>NZ_JCAKRW010000002.1:0-475655 GCF_059515185.1 Chryseobacterium sp. CS2K3
AGACTTATCATCTGATGAATGAATGACGCTCATTCCCATCAAAACATCTCTGTTTTTAAAGTTGTAGGATTTTTGCCACTGCTCGTCTCCTCTCTCATTCAATGCAATTAGCCAAAGATCTGTTCCTTCTTCAATTCCTACTGTTTTGTTTCCTGAGCGATCAGATCTGGATTCTCCACCGATAACATAACCATTGGAAGTTAAAGCAAGGGTTCTGAGGTGATCATCTTCTTTTCCACCATAGTTCTTTTCCCATTCTACTTTTCCATTTTTATCCAATTTTACGATCCAATAGTCACCCTCTCCGTAATTTTCTGTTTTTTTATGACCATTATTTCCGCTTCGTGAGTAGATTCCCAGTAAAGCTCCGCCATCTTTGGTAGGAATCATTTTCTCTACTTCATCCAGACCTTTTCCGCCAAGGATAATTTGTGAGATTTCTTTACCGTCCTTATCCAGTTTAATGATTAAAACATCTTTAGAACCATAACCTTTCACTGAGTTTTGGATATTTCCAGCAACAATAAAGCCCTGATCCATAGTTTGGATAACCGCTCTAGCTTCTTCATCGGAAGAGCTTCCAAAGGTTTTCTGCCATAATTCATCTCCAAATTCATTGATTCTGATCAGCCAGATATCCGAACCGCCTTTTGCTTCCTCCTTTTTATCCAGCCCTTTTCCTGAATACGAAGTTCCTGCAAGTAAGAATCCTCCATCCTGCGTTGTTACTGTTGCTGATAAATAATCGTGGTTTTGTCCTGAGAAATACTTTTCCCATACCTGTTCTCCCTGCTGATTCAATTTAATCACATGGAAATCATAGCCGTTATTCTGCTTACTTCCAGTCTCCAGCTTGCCGCTTCCTGACTGAATAGCACTTCCCGTGATAAGATATTGCTGATCGATAGTTGTGGTCACCTGACTTAAGAAATCCTGAGTAGAGGATTTGATATCTTTTTGCCAAAGTACCTCTTGTGCAGACACAGTTAAGACCGTACATAATGTATATGCACCAAGATAGATTTTATTCATCCTTGTGTTTTTGTGTTTTTAATTCAATAATGATTCTTTTAATCGATGTAAATGTATTTATTCCAATAAACAAATCACATAAAAATGATTTAATACTTGTATTTTTAATAATCAATTTATTTATATCATTATCAATCACTTTACACAAAAGTATATCCGGAAAACCTCAAAATTTGACGTATAATTTATATCAGTTGAAACCATAAAAAAGAAAAAATAGCTCCCAAATTGTATCTCCAGCTCAAAAACAAAATTCAAAATCTTCAACAATTTTTACCGAAAAATTTCTATATTTTTGTTATAAGAAAAACAATCATATGAAGAAGATTTTAATCGCGTCAATTCTAATAACCAGTCAATTAAGCTGGGCTCAATTTACAGACATCAATATTGTAAAGGAAGTAAAGGTGAAGAATAAAGGCGTAGTGGTATCTGCTCATCCGCTGGCAAGTGAAGCAGGCGCAAAGATCCTGAGAATGGGAGGAAACGCTTATGATGCCATTACAGCAACTCAATACGCACTGGCTGTTGTCTATCCTCAGGCAGGAAATATTGGTGGCGGCGGATTTTTGGTGGGAGTAAAAAACAATGGTGAAAAATTTACGCTGGACTATAGGGAAACAGCTCCTAAAAAAGCATCCAGAGATATGTATCTGGATAAAAAAGGAAAAGCAGACACAGATTTATCTCAGAATGGCAGACTTGCTGTAGGAATTCCCGGAAGTGTAGCCGGTTTTTTCGCTACTTTAAAGTACTGCAAACTTCCGATGGAGAAGATCATTCAACCGGCTATTGATCTTGCAGAGCAGGGATTTGCTATTACAGAACAGGAAGCTGACATGCTGAATAACAACAGAGAGCATTTTAAAAAACATAATAAATCTGCTACCATATTTGTAAAAGATATCCCTTGGAAAGCAGGCGATCTTTTAATTCAGAAAGACCTGGCAGAAACTTTAAAATTAATTCAAAAGCTTGGAGCAAAAGGATTTTATGAAGGGAAAACAGCCGATCTCCTGATTGCCGAAATGAAAAGAGGAAACGGAATCATCACCCTTGAAGATCTTAAAAACTATAAAGTGGCAGAAAGAAAAGCTTTGGAATTTGATTATAAAGGAAATAATGTCGTTTCAATGCCTTTACCATCCAGCGGAGGACTTCTTCTTGCACAGATGTTGAGAATGGCAAGCTTTGAAAATCTCGAAAAATACCAGCAGAACTCTACAAAAGCTGTTCAGATCATGGCGGAAGCAGAAAGAAGAGCCTTTGCTGACCGTGCAGAATACATGGGTGATCCGGATTTCATCGAAGATAAAACACCTTACCTTATTTCCGATGAATATTTAAAAAACAGATGGAAAAGCTTCAGTTTTGATAAGGCAACACCGAGTTCAGAAGTAGGAAAAATCATTGCCCAGCCTAAGGAATCAACACAAACCACCCACATATCTGTCCTTGATAAGGATGGAAATGCCGCTTCAGTAACCACTACTCTGAATGGTTATTACGGAAGTAAAGTTTTAGTAACGGGTGCAGGGTTCTTTTTAAATAATGAAATGGATGATTTCTCCATCAAACCAGGTGTTCCGAATATGTTTGGAGCAGTAGGCGGAGAAGCAAACTCTATTCAGCCTAATAAAAGAATGCTTTCCTCCATGACTCCCACAATTCTTCTTAAAAACGGGAAGCCTTATATGGTTGTAGGTACACCGGGAGGAACCACTATTCCGACATCTGTTTATCAATCTATTGTAAATGTGGTAGATTTTAAACTGAATGCTAATATTTCAGTTAACGCTCCTAAGTTCCATCATCAATGGCTGCCGGAAACTATAAAAGTAGAAAACAACTTCCCTGAAAGTACAATTGCTGAACTGGAAAAGAAAAATTACACCATTGAGAAAGTAAAACAAATTGGGAAAACAGAAATTATTGTTCTTGATGAAAATGGAAACATTCATGCTGTAGCGGATGGTCGCGGTGACGATTCTGTAGCAGTAGAATAATGATTATACTTTTTTCATTACATCATAAGCTTCGGCTTCATTTTGCAGACAAAGATGTCTCTGGAATGAAGCCGAAGTTTTTATATGCTATTCAACTTAAACAGATCAATTTCATGACTTTTGTCAGTTTTTTATTTGAAATTTATTAATTTTCGCCTTTAAAAAAACAAAACGACTGTTCATTGAAAGCAAAATCTATATACAATCAGCTTTATTTTCAGGTAATTATCGCAATCACTGCCGGTGTTTTACTAGGAAACTTCTATCCTGAACTGGGAGAAAAAATGAAACCTTTAGGAGATGGTTTTATCAAATTGGTAAAGATGATCATCGCTCCGGTGATTTTTATTACCCTTACTTTAGGAATTGCCCATATGACAGACCTTAAAAAGGTGGGAAGAATTGCCATAAAAGCAATGATTTACTTTTTTACCTTCTCCACTCTCGCTCTTATCATTGGTCTTATAGTTGGGAATCTTCTACAACCTGGGCATGGTCTGAATATTGATCCGGCAACCCTTTCCGGAAATGTATCAGAATATCAGCAGAAAGCTCATGAATCCACTCTCACAGGATTTATCATGAATATCATTCCCGAAACCCTGTTTAGTCCATTGGTAGGTGAAAATATTCTTCAGGTTCTTCTTGTTGCTATTTTAATGGGAGTTGCATTGGTATTAACAAAAGAAAAAAGTCAGAAAGTAACTGATTTTCTTCAGGATTTGTCAGCTCCGATATTTAAAATTGTTCATATTTTAATGAAGCTTGCTCCCATAGGTGCTTTTGGGGCTATGGCATTTACCATCGGAAAATACGGACTTCATTCTATTCTGAATCTTATATTCCTGGTTGCTACATTCTATATTACGTCCATTCTCTTTGTGATTTTGGTATTGGGAGCAGTGGCTTGGTACAATGGTTTCAATATTTTTAAACTTTTATTTTATCTGAAAGAAGAGCTTCTTTTAGTTTTGGGAACAAGTTCTTCGGAATCTGCTCTTCCGGGAATCATGGAAAAAATGGAAAAAGCAGGCTGCTCACGGGCAATTGTAGGTCTCGTAGTTCCTACAGGCTATTCTTTCAATCTTGATGGAACGAATATTTATATGACGCTTGCTTCTCTGTTTATCGCTCAGGCACTGAATATTCATCTTCCTATTGAAAAGCAACTAATGCTTCTGCTGGTAGCTATGTTAAGTTCAAAAGGTGCGGCTGGCGTTACCGGTGCCGGATTTGTGACATTAGCAGCAACATTGGCTGTAGTTCCGGAAATTCCAATTGCGGGAATGACTTTAATTCTTGGAATTGACAAGTTTATGAGTGAATGCCGCGCATTAACAAACGTTATTGGAAACTCTGTAGCAACTGTCGTAGTGGCAAACTGGGAGAAGCAACTGGATAAGGAACAATTACAATATTGCCTGAACAATCCACATAAGATTGAAAAGGAACTGGAAAGATAATTTCAAATAAAAGATGAACGAATAGTCAATTTTGTATAGCTAGTGAATATAAAAACATCTTCAATAGCTTCAAAATATGAACCTTACACTAAAATATTCAGGCTTGCAGGCTGTACTTTCACATGAACAGGTGATTCAATCTTATTAAATTCACCATCAAGATGCCAGTTTTTTGTATTTACTTTGAATGAAATTTCAGAAACCGGAAGATAAGTAACATAATCATCATCCTTTAATCTTTTGGTAAACATTCTGAAAGCAAACAAAGCGGAATAGGTCAAAGGAAATTTTTTAACCAAAACCATATCTACCAATCCATCGCTTTTACTTGCTTTTGGGGCAATGTAAGCGTTATTTCCGAACTGGCGGGTATTGGCAACATTCAGCATCAAATATCTGCCATTGTATTGCTGGTATTTTTCTTCAAGAAAAGTTACCTTGATAGGTTTATAGTTAAAGAATGTCTTTAGGGAAACTTTGATATAATTTTTGAAACCACGGCTTGTTTTCTCAAATTCCTTCACCACTTTTCCGTCGAAACCTGTTCCTGAAACGTTGATGGAAAGCCTGTTATTGACAGTAAAAGTATCTATTTTTCTGGATTGTTTTGCCTTTATTTTTTCTAAAAGCTCATCTAAATTCTTACTAAAACGCGTCTCATTGGAAAATCCATTTCCGGAACCGGCTGGGAAAATAGCCAGAATTTTATCTGTAGAAATCAGATTCTTTGCCACGGTAGAAATTGTACCGTCACCACCAATTGCTACAAAAATATCTACATCATCAAAATGGTTTTTGATGAATTCGTCTGTTCCCGGGATAGATTCGGAGACATAATAAAGAGGATTGCCAACCTTATTTTTAAGTTCGTTCAAAAACGGCTGATAATTCTTTTTTGCCGAAAAAGGATTGATGATAAAAGCTACTTTTTCCATTACCGCAAAAATAGAAAATGCTTCCTGAACCCGGAAGCATTAATTTACTTAATTTTCATTCTTTCTTTAAATTCTGCATTTAAAGTTCCTTTCAGCTCTTCCCACGAAACAGGAATAACGATATCGCCTGCTGCAAAAGCAGTGATTTCATAGGGGCTGTAATGAAAATACAGATTTTTATTATCAAAATAGAAATTTTCTGTAGCCGGAATTTTATCAACCAACAACATTTCTGAATTTTTTACTTCTCCTTCTGCACCGGATGCATTGCCTTTCGTTTTATCTATATTTTTCATTAACAATGCTTCAAGCTTGTTGTTTGGCATTGTAGTAATATCTTTTAGCTCCAGTTTTCTTTTCTTTTTAAGATCAAAAACCCTTTCTGAAAATCCATATTCTCCATGAGCCCCTCCAATGTATGCTTCTCCTGAATACTGAATATGGATATAATCATTGCTATTGGATTTCAATTTCATGTCAGAATGTGAAAACCATTCCTGAGAATGACCAAGATCCGAATATAATTCATCATCTTTTTTCATAGAAGTGAAATATTTATTTTTCTCTTCTTCCAGGTATTTTTGCAGTCCGGTTTTAGAGAAATCATTCAGCCCCTTTTGATTAAAATAAATACTATCCAGCAATGCTTTATCTTTTAAACCCGGAAATACTAGGAGTCTGGAACTGAAAACAACAGATAATGAATCGCTAATCTTTGAAGAACCTTCTGTCTTAACGGAATCTACAACGAATTCATCAGATTTTTGATTTTCCGTTTTTTCTGTAGAAGTTTCAGCTACATCCTTTTTCTTACAGGCAGAAAAAATAAAGAATGAAGAAAGTGCTAAAATGGCAATGGTGTTTTTCATAATCATAATTTGGAGTATTGAATGCAAAAACCATTCAAAAATGAATGGTTTTAAGAAAATTATTCCGATTTATTTTACTTAGCTTACCTATTAAGATTTCTTAATCAAGCTGATTACCTGGTTTTCATGTTTTGAAGCAACGCCCCAAATTTGTTTGAATGCCGGATAATAGTCTTTAGGATAATCTGCACTGGAAATTTTTGTAGTGGTAGTTACTTCCAGCTTATTTCCTTTTTGTTCAATGATATAGCTGTATTCTATCTCTTTATCTTCTGTAACAATCTTTTTGTTCTTAGGCATTTCCTCGATAGTATAGCCTTCAGGAATCTCAAGCGTTACTTTTTTAATCTTAGTTGTTGGAGCACCAAAATCAATGGGATATTTTCGGGTTTCTGTCTGATCAAATTCATTGGATGTTTTACTTAAAAACAGCATCGGATTGATGATCATCTTCTTTCCTATTTTATCAATTAAATTATTGGAAGAGAATTTCATTGTACTTTCAAATTCTCCGTTATCCAATACTTTTGAATCAATGCCCGTGAAATCTATTGAGAAATTTTCTTTGTACTGTTTTTTATATTTCTCAGCATTTTCATCGTAATTATCTTTCACATACATTGCAAAAGCTCCCGTATCTTTATCAGAATAAGACCCGGAAATACTGCAGTCATCATTGATTTTTGCATCAACGGTAAGATAGGTATTACTTGGCTTCATATTCGTCATCTGAATCTGCACGGCTTTATTTTTCGTCAATAAAATTCCATACTGATTCCAGTGTCTTAAAGGAAGTTCATCCATAGAAGACTGTTTGGAAGTAGCATCATAAATATGAAAATGCTTGTCTATTTCTACAGATGCAAGTACAAAATTCATGTTGGAAACATTGGGAGACACAAGATTGATCAATCCGTTTTCTACCGTAGAAATCATCAAAGGATCTGCTTTAATTCCGGCTTCGCGGAAAAGCATGATAAGAAACAGATTGATCTCCGCGGCATTTCCTGTCTTGGTTTCCAGTAGCTTTTTGATTCCGTTTTCGGTATATACTCCTTTATCTTTATTCCAGGTAAATGTTTTTTGAACGTAGGAAAAAATAGCGTCGGCTTTTTCAGTATCCGTTTTCATATCCATTAAACCAGCCGGCATATTTTCTTTTGCAAGCTTAGTTTTCTTCAATTCACCTCCAAAATCTTCATTTTCGTAAAGTCTTTTACTGATCTGATCCCATGAGGAGGAGTAAAGCTTAAGCTGACTGAAGTTGGTAGAATTCAGCTCGGCACTTATTTTGGTCCTGAAATTATTATCGTTTCTTATAAACTTTTCAGTTTTAAAGCCTTTCACATTATCATACCCGAATCTAAACGTTTTGTACTGAGAACCGTAGATATTCTGCTCTTCAATGACTCTGTACTTTGGAGCAAGCTCGCCCGTATAATTGATATTGTAAGCAATACTAAGCGGCGCATCCAAAACATATTCCGTATAGATGGACGGAGTGTCTGTTTCAACCAAAACTTCAGGAATAATAAATAAAAACGGTGATACCACATCATACTGATACTCCAGTACAGAACCGTTCTTTACGTTAGGAAATGCGAATTTAGTCACTTGTACATATTTACTTTCTTTACTTTTATATTGTGAACTTTTCTCTACTTTTACCGGAACTACATTTCCGTTTTCAAGATTGTAAGTAAAAGCTTTGAACTTTCCTAAAGATTCTTTGTCACCGTTCATCTGGTATAAAGGAACTTCAAGATTCAGCCAGTCTTCGGCTTTATCCTTATCATAAATTTTGACTCTGTAAAAGTACTTTTTATGCATACTTCCCGTAGAGGTATCAATCATAAAATGTACAGATTTATACAGAATTTCTGCCGGAGCATTCTCATCAAGTAAAGATTTTGGCTTGGAAAGATCTGCATCAGAGAATTTAGGAGGATTCAAAAACTCATGTTTCTGTGCCTTTATCATCATGATATTTGCAGAACAAATGATTATTAGTATTATTTTTTTCATATTTATATTTTTGTAACAAGTACTTTCGAGTTATCCATGTTTACTATTTTCTTCCTGAAAGAAATATATTCATTGTATTTTTCCTTTGGATAGATTCCTTTGTTGACCTGAATTTTTCGCATTACCCTCAGATCTTCACCATTTTTAATAAAACTGAGTTTATAGTGTCCAAACTCGGAACTGATGGCAATATCAGCGGGAGTTTCATCTATTTTATATCCTTTAGGAAGGGTAAATCCTATTTCATATTCATCTTCAAAAGACTGTCTGATCTCAAAAGGAAGTTCACGGTTTTCTTCTGTTTTGTAAACGTTGTCCGAGAAAATAGGAACGGCTCTGAAAATAAGACTGCTTCCCGCATTTTTGGAGTAATTATTGGTCTTAAAATCTATATCAAAAGTAATGACTGCTTTATCTTTATCATTGACAAAGTTCTTCATTTCAACTTTTTCAAAGTTTAAAACATCAAATCTACTTTTCAAGGCATCATTTTTCTCTTTAGGATTAAGGTTTACAAATCTCAGATTATCATCATACTGGTTTCCGGTATAAAAAAAGTTTCCTTCCCCTGTAATGCTGTTATCTTCAGCTATTTTTATAGTTAGTTTTTGTTTTTCCTTATTTTTATCAGCCGGATATGAAGGAGTATTGATCAATTCTATTCCCGTTTTCTTTACAGAAAGTACATTTCGGTCTGTAGTGTTATATCCCAAATGATTAAATGCTGTTTGCTGTGAAGTATTTTCAAGCCAGATATTGCCATTTTCTGTAGGAACCATCAAAATAGCGTGGTTTCCTCCCATTTTAGGGAAATCAGGATCAAAAGATAATGAAGAAAAACCTGAATTGATCACACAGTAATAAGAAGGTATTCCAGCTTCGTTCAGCAGTGTTTTCATATAATTGGTAAGCCCTTTACAGTCACCATATCCTTTTTTATGTACTTCTTCCGGCATCATCGGAAGCCAGCCTCCAATTCCAAGTCCTACATAAATATACCTGGTTTTATCCTGCATGTATTGATAGATCTTCTTCACTTTCTCTTCTACGGAACCCTGAAGTTGTAATGCTGCAACCTCTGCTTTAATCACGGGTGTAGAAACAGCTACCGGTTCTACTAAATTGCTGTAATACCAGCTTCCGAAATCTGTCCAACTGTTCAATGTTCCCTGTCTTCCGGCAAGATTGAATTTTGTAAGAGCAAAACTTACACTGGGCAAAATCTTAAGAGGCTGTGGAATTAATAAAGCATCATCAATGGCTGGAACATTTTTATAGGTATATATTTTCTCATTTCCATTAGCTGCTTCAGTCACTGAAGTATAATTATATTTTGATGGATAGATTTTCGTGCGCAGATCAATCCCTGAAGTATTAATGATCTTCATCTGCCCTTCTTCCAAAGAAGTATTGGTAGAATAAAACGGGACAAAATCCGGAATAAAAATAGTATTCTTATTTTCCGATTGATATGAAAAATCTATGGTGTAAGGATATTGAACAGGCGTATAAGAAAAAACCATTACCCTGTTATCAGAATAAAATACACCTTGTCTGTTATTCGCAAAGTCGCTGAAATCAGATTTGGAGTAGCTTTTTATTTTTTTACCTGATTCATCATAAATAGTAACCCTGATATCTGAAATGCTTGTTGCTTTGTCATAAGGAATATAAGCCACAGCTTTCTCATTTCCATCTTTATTTAATACGGTGGTTACTGTATTGTATTGATATTTTATCTCATCAATTTTATTGATCTGAACGGTAGTAAAGTCTTTTCGGATAACTATATTGGCGTTTTTCTTTAAATTTTCGGGAATAGATGCAACAGGATAGCTTTGTGCAAAGTACAATGAAGCAGCAGATAAGGCTCCAAGAATTATTATTTTCATCATGGTTATTAAATTACACAAAAATAATAAAATCTTAATAACTGTTAAAAATAACTTAAAAAAATATATCAAACTACAATAATAAACAATTATATATTTGAAAATCAATATATTAAATTTAATAATCAGATATACAAAAGACCCCACAAAAGTGGAGTCTCTCATAATACTTGGAAAAAGTACTATCCTAAATCTACCCTAGTATAAGTTATGAAACTCTTCTACAAAACAAATTATAGAAGAGTGGCTGAATGAAAACATTCCAGGTTGAGAATTTTTTCAACAAAGAATGTTGCATTCTGTAACATGAGTGTCACTTTTATTATCTGCAGTTCAAAATTAGCATAAATAGAGATTCAAATATTTCAATACATGTAGAAATAATTATAGATGAACGTCAAATAAATTCGACAATCAGTCAATTATATTTAAGCATAAAAAAGACCCCATTGCTGAGGTCTTTATATTGTCAATTTTTATTAATCGTTGGGGATTCTCTTACTGTCATAAGTATCGCTACCAAGTCCTAAAACCGGAATAAAAATGAAGCCAAAAAAGAACAGTAAAATAGTGTAAATTGGCGTTTCCTTGGCAAAGCCTTTAGCTAATCTATCATCTATCACCCAGAAAGCATAGATATTAATCAGCGGGATACAGCATAAAATAATCCACCATATCGGTTTCTTTACGATATCCAGCAAAACGATAGCATTATAAATAGGAACAAAAGCTGCCCACGCATCTTCTCTCCCTGCTTTTTTAAAGATTTTGTACATGCAGTAGCCATAGAAAAGATAGACCAAAAGGCTCATGAACATTGATCCGATACCTAGTCCTGCAGCTGCTGCACCGGAAACAGCATCCACTCCCTCATAAGGGTCTGTTTGTAAAAGAGTTAACATAGTATTATTTTTTATTGGTTAACTCAAATATAAAAAAAAGCTCCTGAATAATCAGGAGCTTTTCACATATTTTTAAAAATGATTATGCATCAATTTTTGCATATTTTGCATTTTTCTCGATAAATTCTCTTCTTGGCGGAACCTCATCACCCATTAACATTGAGAAAACACTGTCAGCTTCTACAGCATTATCAATAGTTACCTGTTTTAAGATTCTGTGCTCAGGATTAAGAGTGGTTTCCCAAAGCTGCTCTGGGTTCATCTCTCCAAGACCTTTATAACGTTGTACTTCAACACCTTTACCGTCCGGAGACATTTCTAAAGTAAATTCCTCACGCTCTTTTTCGTTGTAAGCATATACTTTCTTGTTACCTCTCTTCAATAGATATAAAGGGGGTTGAGCGATATAAATATATCCGTTCTCAATAAGTTCCTTCATATATCTGAAGAAGAAGGTAAGAATAAGAGTTGAAATGTGAGATCCGTCGATATCGGCATCGGTCATGATCACAATCTTATGATATCTTAGCTTAGCCATGTTTAAGGCTTTACTGTCTTCTTCTGTTCCTACAGAAACTCCAAGAGCAGTATATATATTTCTGATCTCTTCGTTATCATATACTTTGTGAAGCATAGATTTCTCTACGTTCAGAATTTTACCTCTTAATGGAAGAATAGCCTGGAAGTGTCTGTCACGTCCTTGTTTAGCTGTTCCACCTGCGGAATCTCCCTCCACAAGGAAGATTTCAGATTCTGCCGGGTCTTTTGATGAACAGTCAGACAGTTTCCCTGGAAGTCCGGAACCTCCCATTGGAGATTTTCTCTGAACCATTTCTCTTGCTTTTTTAGCTGCCTGTCTTGCTTTAGCTGCTAAAACAACTTTCTGAACGATTTGTTTGGCTTCATTCGGGTTTTCTTCAAGGAAGTTTGTTAACATTTCCCCTACAATTTTATCTACAGCACCGGAAACTTCAGAGTTACCTAATTTTGTTTTGGTCTGTCCTTCAAACTGAGGTTCCATTACTTTTACAGAGATCACAGCTGTTAATCCTTCACGGAAATCATCTCCTGTAATTTCTACTTTTTCCTTTTGTGGAATACCAAGATCATCAGCATATTTCTTAAGCGTTCTCGTTAAAGCACGTCTGAAACCTGCTAAGTGAGTACCTCCTTCGTGAGTATTGATGTTGTTTACGTAAGAGTGAAGATTCTCATTAAAGGAAGTATTGTAACGCATTGCTACTTCTACAGGGATATTATCTCTTTCTCCTTCCATGAAAATCACGTGCTCCATAATAGATTCACGGTTTCCGTCGATATAAGCAACGAATTCTTTTAATCCGCCTTCAGAATGGAAAACTTCTGTTCTGAAAGATCCGTCTTCCAATTTCTCTCTCTCGTCGGTAAGAGTAATGGTAATTCCTTTATTAAGGTAAGAAAGCTCTCTTAGACGGCTTGCTAATGTATCGTAGTTGTATACTAATTCAGTAAAAATAGTATCATCCGGCTGGAAGAACTGTTTTGTACCTCTTTTATCACTGTTTCCGATCTCTTCAACTCCAGTTTGAGCTTTTCCTTTTGAATATATCTGCTGGTAAACGTTTCCGTCTCTGTAAACAGTAGTGATCATTTCGTTGGAAAGTGCGTTTACACACGATACCCCTACTCCGTGAAGCCCCCCAGAAACTTTATAAGAATCTTTATCAAACTTACCTCCGGCTCCAATTTTCGTCATTACAACTTCAAGAGCAGATTTTTGTTCTTTTTCGTGGAAGTCAACCGGAATACCTCTACCGTTATCGCTCACCTCGATTCCGTTTCCTTCTTTAATGGCAACAAAGATCGTGTCGCAGAATCCTGCTAAAGCTTCATCGATAGAGTTATCTACTACTTCATAAACCAAATGATGGAGACCTCTTAATCCTACATCACCAATGTACATTGAAGGGCGCATACGTACGTGCTCCATTCCTTCCAATGCCTGAATACTACTAGCTGTATATTGTTTTTGACTCATATTAAATATTAAAAATCTTGCTATATGCAAAGACTTACAAATATCGTGATTTTTTTCGAGGTATGAAAGTTAAAAAATGTCAAAAAAATGTGGAGTTAAAAACAAAAAAACAGACTGTAGTCTGTTTTTTTGTTTTCATAAATTAGCATATTTAAATTTTATTTTTTAATAAATTTAGCCTTATAAATTTTATTATCAGTAATAATTTCAATTACGTAGTTACCTGATACCAGATGTTTAACATTCATTTCTGCTTTATTATCAGATAATATAAAATCTCCGGTGATAGTATAAATATTAACCTTATTAATCTTTTCATTATTTTCTACTTCTATATGGATATCATCAGTAGTTGGGTTGGGATATACCTTAAATTTATCTACGTTACTATTATTTACATCATTTACATTTAAAGCATTATCTATAATCAATGATGTATCCTGTATTCTTATATATTTCTTTGTGCCATCCAAAGAAGCAGACAATCTAGCTCTTGTATCATCCATACATATGTAAGTATTGTAATCCAGTAAATGAGCTTTAGATATCATACCCTGTGAAATATTATACTTATAGCTTCCATTATTGAAGGTATTATCCTCTTCTCCATTATTTTTCAATCTATAGATTATAGCCTGATTATATCCATACCCCTGTCCACCTCCGAAAAATAGAATATTATTATTTGAATCTACACTAATACTTTTAACACCTTGGGGAAAACTTCCCAGAACAGTACCTCCGATACCAAAACTAGGATCAAGTACTCCTGCAGAAGTATATCTTTTTATAGCCGTTGGTAAAAATACATAAATATTACCTGAAGAAGGGTCTATCTTATAATTTCCAGATTCTTCTAAGATTCCCATATTTCCATAGGTAAGATCCTGTACTCCATCTAAACTATATTTTGTTACATATACAGCAGGATATTGAGTACGAAATACATAAAAATTATTATTTACAAAATAGAATTTATCCGCATGTACATTAATATTAACTGAATTATCGATTTGTCCATCAGAAAGCAGTTTTTGTATTTTATTATTACTTGAAAAATATAAAGTGGAGTCAGAATTTAAGAATACAGCAGAAACATTTTGGGAAAATGTAACAACTCCATTCACACCATATGATATATCAAGCGCACCTGCAAAATTATATTTTACTATCTTATTATTTAAAAAAAATATATTCCTTGATCATTAGCAAGAATATCAGTTCCGTAAGAACTGTAAACACCTACATTCACTGTTCCATTTATACCAAAACTAGAATCAATCATTCCATTAGGTAGAAGCTTATTCATTTTATTAGTCCAATAAATATACATACTGCCATCTGCATTTACTTTTGTTCTGAAATAGGCAAGTCTATCAAACTGAATTGGAGTAAAGCCTTTTGCACGTCCTACATAGTATTGCCTAAATACCATTAAAGGAAATAGAAATAACATAAAAAAATTCTTGTTTTCATAATATTAGTTTTGGCAAATATAAATATTTCCTTACTCCTGATAATTAAATCATTATGAATATACTTTTTATATATTTCCACCTCCATTTTTCTTTTGTAATAAGCTTGTTTCCATAATCAGTTCTGTTTTCAAAGATTTGAAAATTGAACGCCTCTGTCGCTATGAAAAATTAGATTTCCCCTATTTTCCTATTTCTTACAGTCATTTTCTAAGCTGCAAGGATTATTTTCTTAGTACTCATCCTTTGCTCAAACTCAATCCAATAATTTTCCGATCATATAAATCAATCACTGTTGTTAAGTACAAAAATCCTTCTTTTGTTTGAATGTAGGTAATATCAGAAACCCAAACTTGCGCAGGTTTTTCAGCAATAAAATTCCTTTCCAATACATTATCTACCACCAAATAATTGTGGTTAGAGTTTTAGTAACTTTAAATTTCTTGCTTAATTTACTTTGTAAACCAAGCTCTCTTATATATTTAACCACCGTAACTCGGGATATTTTGTAACCCAGCGAATTTAATTCAAACGTAATGCTAGGGCTTTCATAGCGCTGTTTTGATGAAAAATATATTGAAGAAATTTGCTGTTTTAGCTGAACAGCTTGGTTTTAAAAGCAGGATCGTAGATTTCTCTCTCTCGTTTCATAGGTTAAAATTAAGGTTTTATGCTTAACTTTAACTGGAAGCTAAATTAGTACATCCAATATGAAAGTTAAAAACAAAAAAAACAGACTGGAGTCTGTTTTTTATATTTAAGTTTATCACTCAGATATTATATTGTTTTTGGCTAAGGCTACTTCTTAATAAACTTATTTACATACTTATTTTTATCAGATATTATCTCTATCATATAATTTCCAGCCGAAAGATTCCTTACATCAATTTTTGTTTCAGTTCCAGACAATACCAATTCTCCTGTCATCGCAAAAATACTCACTTTAGAAATCTTTTCTGTACCCGTATTCTTTATCGTAATAAAATCTGTTGCTGGATTGGGATATACCTGAATATCATCTCTATTTGTATTATTTATATCTTTAGTGCTTAATGCAAGCTCTGAAAGATTTGTAGTTCTTATATATTTATTGGCTCTGTAAGTAGTACTATTTAAACTATACCTCTTACTATCCAGACACATATATGTATTATCATCTATGAGTCTAACATCTGTAATAATAGCATCTGAAGAAACATATTTATAACTTCCATTATTAAATGTATTATCTGCTTCACCATTATTTTTTAATCTAAAAATGTTTGTGCTATTATAACCATAGGCTTGTCCACCTCCAAAAAAGAGTATATTATTATTTGAATCTGAAACAACTCTTTTAGCACCAAGCGGAAAATTTCCTTGAGCAGTACCAGCAATTCCAAAAGTATCATCTACTACCCCGGCAGATGTATATCTTGTAATATTACCTGTAGGTGGCTGTACATAAAGTTTACCAGACGTATGATCTAAGACAAATGTAAAATTAGATACATCCAGAATTCCGGCGTTTCCATACTGGGTATCCTGAATTCCGTTAAAATCATATTTGGTAATTGTATAACCAAAAGTAGGACTAGGATTTCCACTACTACTATAATAATAATTAAAAATATAAATATTATTTCCACCTACTTCAAATCTCTGATTTGAAGTAATAACAAATGAATTATCTATCTGACCATTAGAAAGAAGTTTTCTTATTTCCCCATTAGTAGAAAAAAGTAAGGAAGAATCAGGATTTACATTTATATTATATACATCTTGGGGAAATGAGACAACACCATTCACTCCAAACGATAAATCTGGTGTACCCCCCAGGTCATATCTTGCAATGTTATTATTTGATGAAAGGTAAATATACTGATCATTAACTGATATTGAATTTGTAATATTAGTTATCGAAAGTACATTACTTATGACCCCGTTAGTTCCAAAACCAGGAAAAGGAGTCCCTGCAATTGTAGTTTTCTTCAAATTGGAAGGTCCATAAAACATATATGTACTTCCATCTGCTCCCATTACTCCTTTAAAATTTAAAGTATAATAAAATTCTGAGATAGGATAAGCTTGTTCACGACCTACATAATATTGACTAAATACCATTAAAGGAAATAGAAATAACATAAAAAAAATTCTTGTTTTCATAATATTAGTTTTGGCAAATATAAATATTTTCTTACTCCTGATAATTAAATCATTGTGAATTTACTTTTATCTATTTCCACCTCTATTATAGAAATATTTAATCATTTTTAAAATGACTAAAGTTAAATTCTATTTTATCAAATTCTACTGTTTTAAATCATACTCAACATCAATAATTTATGCGTAAATTTATTTACTGAAAAGTTGATATTATGGATGATTTTATAGCTGCCCGCGCCCAGATGGCGCTTTCTCTGGGCTTCCATATCATATTCTCCTGTGTGGGAATGGTAATGCCTTTCTTGATGGCTTTTGCCCATTGGAAGTACCTAAAAACCAATAATGAAGTATATAAAGGCTTAACAAAGGCATGGAGTAAAGGAGTGGCAATATTATTTGCTACCGGCGCCGTTTCCGGAACAATGCTCTCTTTTGAACTAGGACTTTTATGGCCCGGATTTATGAAGCATGCAGGTCCTATTTTCGGAATGCCCTTTTCACTGGAAGGAACTGCTTTTTTTATTGAAGCCATTGCTATTGGTTTCTTTTTATATGGATGGGATAAGTTTAATAAATGGTTTCATTGGTTCTGCGGATTTCTTGTAGGAGTAAGCGGACTTGCCTCCGGTATTCTGGTGGTAGCTGCCAATGCCTGGATGAACTCTCCTACCGGATTTGATTATATTAATGGACAATACCTTAATATAGATCCTATAAAAGCGATGTTCAATGATGCGTGGTTTCCACAGGCACTTCATATGACGGTTGCTGCATTTTGTGCAACTGGATTTGCGGTGGCGGGTGTTCATGCCTTTATGATCATGCGAAAAAGAAATGTTGAATTCCATACCAAAGCGTTCAGAATTGCTGTAGGTTTCGCTCTTATCGGAGCTTTTGGAGCGCCTTTAAGTGGTGATATTGCGGCAAAATCTGTAGCGGAAAGACAACCTATTAAATTAGCGGCAATGGAGGCTCATTTTGAAACCGAAAAAGGAGCTTCATTCGTTATCGGAGGAATTCCTGATGAAGAAAAAGAAGAGATAAAATATGCTGTTAAAATTCCAAAAGTATTAAGTTTTCTTGTAAGCAATGATTTCAATTCAGAAGTAAAAGGGCTTAAAGATTTTCCAAAGGACGAATGGCCTCCGATTGCTGTAACTCATTATGCTTTCCAGATAATGATTTTCTTTGGTGTAGTGATGATCTGTATCGGAGCAATATATCTTTATGCCTTCTTCTTTAAAAAGGAATGGCTGACTAAAAACTGGTTATTAAAGACTTTTTTAATCGCAACTCCGTTTGGTTATATTGCATTGGAAGCAGGATGGACTGTGACTGAAGTCGGAAGACAGCCCTGGATCATCTATGGCGTCATGAGAACCATAGACGCTGTAACACCAATGCCTGGAATACAATATTCTTTCTATTTCTTCACCGCGATCTTTGTGTCTTTATCCTTAATTCTCGTTTTCCTTTTAAGAAGACAAATCCAAATGGTTCCAAAACTTTACGACCCTACAGACGCTCAGTTTAACGATAAAAACAAAAAATCATGATCTACATTGTTATAGGCTTTCTCTGGCTTTCCATCTGTCTTTATGTTATTCTGGGCGGCGCTGACTTTGGTGCCGGCATTGTAGAGCTTTTCACGAATAAAAAAGCCCGTCATAAAACCCATGAAATCATGTATGAATCTATTGCGCCTGTATGGGAGGCAAATCATATGTGGCTTATCATTGCGATTGTTATCCTTTTTGTAGGGTTTCCTGAAATATATACAACAATGTCTACTTACCTGCATATTCCATTAGTATTAATGCTTTTGGGAATCATTGCCAGAGGAACTGCATTTACATTCAGACATTATGATGCTGTAAAGGATAACTGGCAGGTTTTATATACCCAGATCTTTTATTATGCAAGTCTATTAACGCCATTTTTCTTAGGATTAATAGCTGCGGCAACGGTTTCTCATTCCATTAATCCGGATGCAAACAACTTCTTAGACCTATATATTTACAGTTGGCTGAATTGGTTTGGTGTTTCTGTAGGTCTGTTTACAGTAGCACTTTGTGCTTACCTTGCCTCTATTTTCTCATTGAGAGAAACCCGCGGTAAAGAAGAGTTATTACTTATGATCAGAAAATCAAAACAGACGATGATTTTTGTTGTGGTAACAGGAATTCTTGTATTTGTAACTGCTTACATTTCAGATATTCCTCTTTTGATGTGGGTATTTTCAAAACCTTTGGGAATTATGGCTATTGCTTTTGCTACTATTGCTTTACTTCTTATTTTTAGAGCAATGAACAAACAAAAGCTACTTCCTGTACGTGCTCTTGCCGGTTTTCAAATCGTAATGATCCTTGTGGCAGCAACCTATCAGCATAATCCGGATATTATTTTATTAGGAAACGGGCAACATTTATCACTATTAGAGCATATGGCACCTGAGAAAACGATTTCAGCCTTGGGATGGGCATTGATGTTGGGATCACTGTTTATTCTTCCGTTTTTATTTTATCTGATGGCTTCTTTCAGCAAATTGAGAAAATAATAGTATGCAAAATTATAAGGATAAGACGGAATTGATCGAAGAGATTAAGAAACGACATTTCCTATACGATCAGGAATTCAATGATATTAAAGAAGAAGAAAAAGATGTATTGAAATCTGATGTTGACAAAACACCATCACAAAATATATCGTATCAGATCGGATGGACCCGCCTCTTACTTCAGTGGGAAGCTGACGAAAAAAAAGGAATTGAAGTTAAAACGCCTACTCCTGAATACAAATGGAATAATTTAAAAGGATTATATCAATCTTTTTATGATCAGTATGGTTCTTACAGCTTAACTGAGCAAAGAGAGCTTTTACAAAAACAGATCAAAGAAATTATAGAATGGATAGATAGTCTTGATGATAAAATTCTGTTTGGGCCTGAACAGAGAAAATGGGCAACTACACCTGCAAAATGGACTGTCTGGAAATGGATACATATTAATACGGTTGCTCCTTTTAAAAACTTTAGAACGCAGCTAAGGAAATGGAAGAAGAATCAGATATAAATTGTATTATAACTTTATTTCATTAATCTTAATAAATAGCCACAAATGCACAAATGAAATGATTTGTGTTTCGTAGCTAAAAAACAAAAGACTATTTCTAAAATGAAATAGTCTTTTATACATATTATTACTCTAATGAAGTCGCTATGCCAGTTTCATCAAAAGATTCTCATCAATCTTCTCAACTTTCACAATATTATTTTTTGTCAAAGTCTTAGAAGCTTTATCCCATTTTTTACCGGATAACTGGCTTCTTTCCTTTACTTCAGCTAAAGACATCGCTTCTTCCTGAGAATTAAGGATTTCAAGGATTACTTTCTCATCTTCTCCTAGTTCAATTTGAGGAACTGCTTTCTCCGGTCTCATCTGAGGGAAGAATAATACTTCCTGGATAGAAGCATTGTTTGTTAAGAACATGATCAATCTGTCCATACCGATTCCTAATCCAGATGTAGGTGGCATACCATATTCAAGCGCTCTTAAGAAGTCCTGATCGATGAACATTGCCTCGTCATCCCCCCTTTCAGATAAAGCCATCTGAGCTTCAAAACGCTCTCTCTGATCAATCGGGTCATTAAGCTCTGAATAAGCATTTGCGATTTCTTTACCACAAACCATCAATTCAAAACGCTCAGTTAAACCTTCTTTGCTTCTGTGTTTCTTAGTCAATGGAGACATTTCAACAGGATAATCAGTAATGAAAGTCGGCTGGATGAAGTTTCCTTCACACTTCTCACCGAAGATCTCATCAATTAATTTTCCTTTACCCATCGTTTCATTCACTTCAATTCCGATAGATTTAGCGAAATCAAATAATTCTTTCTCCGTTTTTCCGGTAATATCGAAACCTGTAAACTTCAAAATAGCTTCCGTCATAGAAACTCTTGGATAAGGCGCTTTGAAATCTACTTCATGCTCCCCGAAAGTAGCCGTTGTAGTTCCATTTACCTGAATCGCACAGAATTCTAATAATTTCTCTGTGAAATCCATCATCCAGTTGTAGTCTTTGTAAGCAACATAGATTTCCATTGCTGTAAATTCCGGGTTGTGCGTTCTGTCCATCCCTTCGTTTCTGAAGTTTTTAGAGAACTCATATACTCCGTCAAAACCACCTACGATCAATCTTTTCAGATATAACTCGTTAGCAATTCTTAAATATAATGGAATATCTAAAGCATTGTGATGCGTAATGAATGGTTTAGCTGCTGCTCCCCCAGGAATCGACTGTAGAATAGGAGTTTCCACTTCAAAATATCCTGCATCGTTGAAGAAAGTTCTCATGGCATTGAACAATTTTGTTCTCTTCACAAAAATTTCTTTTACCTGCGGGTTTACCGTTAAATCTACATAACGTTGTCTGTATCTTAGCTCAGGATCTGTAAATCCGTCGTGTACAACACCATTTTCGTCTGTTTTTGCCTGAGGTAAAGGACGTAAAGCCTTGGTAAGAAGCGTAAAGTTTTTTACTAAAACCGTCTTCTCACCTACCTGAGTAGTAAACAATTCTCCTTCAATACCGATAATATCACCGATATCTAAAAGATGCTTATAAACTTCGTTATATAATTCTTTGTCATCTCCAGGACAGATCTCGTCTCTGTTGAAGTAAACCTGAATTTTTCCTTTAGAATCCTGCAATTCTGCAAAAGAAGCCTTCCCTTGAATTCTGCGGGACATCAATCTACCAGCGATCTTCACCTGTTTACTTTCAGAAAAGTCCTGTTTTATAGATTCTGTAGTATCTGTAATTGTATACTCATCCGCAGGGAACGCATTAATCCCCATTTCAGTAAGCTTATTCAGCTTTTCTCTTCTAATGATTTCTTGTTCTGATAATTGCATTTCTTATTTTTCTAAAAGCGTACAAATTTAGTCATTTTTGACCTGACCGTCAATTGATTTTTTCAGAAATTTTAAAATGAAGATTACGAACAGGAAAAAGTGGGGATTGTAGAGCCTAAAGTAAGGATTGAAAATGATGAGTGTAGTATAAAATAAAGTGAATGGTGAATTGTCAATTTGCTCCGCTGTGAATTAATAGCAATAATCATTATTAAATATAATATCATTCACCATTGAATTGCGTAACAAAATTGACCATTGACTATAGATTTATATCCAATTTTTTCTATTCTGTAGAGGAATAAAAGTCCAAACAAGCATTCTGCTCACCTTCTGCCCCTGAGCCATGTCAACTATTTTGAACTCTGCCTTTACCTTTTTTAAAAGTGAAGTCAGTTTAGGCAAATTATCCTTTTTAGAAACCAGACACGTAAACCAAAGAACCTGTGAAGAATAGTCCACACTCTCATTAATCATGTTGGTAATAAACCTCAATTCACCACCTTCACACCATAATTCAGATTGTTGACCTCCAAAATTGAGCAACGATTTCTGATTCTTCGATTTATTTAAATTCCTGTTTTTCCTCATATTTCCTTTTATCATAGACTCTTTTGAATCATGAAAAGGAGGATTACACATAGAAAATGTAAACTGATCCTCTGGGCTCATTATATTTTTGAAGATATAATTGGAATCAGGTTGGTACTTCAATTCAATTGATGAAATTAGATCCGGATTCTGATCTAAAATATAGCGGGCATTTTTTAATGAATCTTCATTAATATCTGTGCCAAGCATCTTCCAACCATAGGATTGATGCGCTATTAAAGGATATACAAGATTGGCTCCTACTCCAATATCTAAACCTTTTACAGAAGTTCCTTCCGGAATTTTTCCATGGTCTTCGGCTAATAAATCGGCAATATAATGGATATAGTCTGCTCTCCCAGGAATAGGAGGACAAAGATTGGTATCGGGAATATCCCAGCCTTTAATATTATAAAAGTGTTGTAATAAGGCTTTATTAAGCAGTTTAACAGCTTGTGGAATACTGAAATTGATCGTTCTTGTCTTATAAGTATTGACAAAAACATAGGGATTCAGTTCTGGCACACAAGAAATGAGCTGATCAAAATCATAGGGATTACGATGCAGATTTCTTGTGTGCAGACTGGATTTTTCGGTGGACATGTTTTATTTCTTCTGGCTTAAAATATATTCCACCATTTTTTTAGCATCTTCTTTAGATACTTGTGGATGGGCAGCCATAGGGACACCTCCCCAAACTCCACTTCCGCCTTCTATAATCTTGGAAGCCAGCAGCTCAATATCTTTTTCAGAATATTTACCTGCTATTTCCTTATAAGAAGGTCCTATCATTCTCTCATTAACAGCGTGACATCCCGAACAATCCAAAGTTTCCATGATCTGATCACCCGAAAGATTGGATTTTGCCGGAGCTGACACAGGCGCAGCATCGGAAGATGCTACTTCTGCCGTATTTTCTTTTTTAGAACAGGAAAAGATCAAAAGACCCAATGTTCCTGCCAAAAGTAAATTTTTCATTATTTTTTCGCTGTAGAATCTGTTTTAGCAGCTTCAGGAGCAGGGGCAGCCGGAGTTGCAGCAGCTGGAGCAGCAGTTTTAGCAGTAGAATCTACAACTGTAGTTGCTTCTGGCTCTTCAAGCATCGTGTTGCTATCTTGTAATGAATGATCTGCTTTTTTTGAGCAGCTTGCTAATAATAAACCTCCGATAAATGCGATTGCTAATACTTTTTTCATTTTTTCTATAAAATTTAGACAAAAGTATAAAAAATAAGCTTTTAAAACGATGATATATCCCCACTTTAAAGATATTTTTTTGTAATTTTAATGGAATTATAGCTGTTTAATAAGGTGATATTTCTAAATTTAACCTATGGTTTTAATTTCAAAAATTCTGTTTTTCACCAGCCATCATGGTTTTTATACTGTGATTATTCTTATCTTGTTTTTCGGGTTACTTTCAACTTTAACAAAGAAAGCATGGTTCCTGATCCCCATCATTCCTTTAGCCATCTTAAATGGATTCGGCGGACAGTTTTTAAACGCCTGGTTCCTCAATAAATACGGGATAGAAAGCACCGCAGTGATCACCTCAGATGTAGAAACCAATTCTACATTAAATGAAATGTACATCCATGATTATGAAGCTATCGTCAAAAAGCAGGATGGAAAATACATTTCAACATTTTTCTCTACTACAACGGCTTCTATCTACCCTATTGAAAACGCCATCAGAATTCCGCGGTTGGAACAGACCTTTCCTGTTAAATATATTCCCGGGTATGAAAAAAACATTGTAATTCTTTATAACCAATCTGATGAAGGGAAAGCAGTACTTCAATATTCAAAGCTAGCACCTGTAAATTCGGCTAGAATTAAATATGAAGCAGATAAAACGAACAAAGAATTTATCGAAGAATATATCTCAGCCTTAGAAGATTATACCAACTCCTATGACGATAAAGATTCCAAAATAAAAATTGAAGAACTCAAGCAAGAACTGAAACAGCTAAAGTGATTTATCTCAATATTAATTTTTTATTTTTTTGAATTTTTTGTTTTTCGTATTAAAAAAATCTCTACATTTGTCCCATGTTTAATAATAGCAACAATATTTGGTGGTGGCTTTCAAACTCTTCGTCGGGTCTGAAGTTATTGTCATGTTATTAAACCAACAGCAGATATAAACAAAACAATATACAAGGCTTTGACGGATTCCGTTGAAGCCTTTTTTTATTCCTAAAATCTTACAAAAAAATACAACAGCAGATGTTTACTCAAAAAATCAAAATAAAAACCGTTTCGAAAAAAACTCTTGGAGATCTTCATACTCCGATGAATATTTACCTGAAAATCAGAGACAAGTTCAGAGACACTATTCTTTTGGAAAGCTCAGACTCAAAAAGTATTGATAATAACTTTTCCTTTATCGCCATTAATGCCGTTGCAGGAATTGAGGTAAAAAACTTAAAAGAATATGAAATTAAACTTCCGGATTCCGCACCGGTAAAACAATTCATCACAGACCGTAATATCAATGATATTTTTGAAGATTTCCGTACTATTTTCGACTGTGAAAAAACTGATGATCCCATTGAACAGACGGCACAAAGTCTTTTCGGATATACAAGCTTTGAAGCGGTACAGTTTTTTGAGAACGTCAATTTAAAAGCACAAAGTCCTGAGGTAGAAATTCCTATTCTTCGATACAGATTATATCAATATGTAATTGCGATCAATCATTTTAATGATGAGATGTACATTATTGAAAATCAAATGAGCGGTATAAAATCCGAAGTCAATCTTTTGGAAAACCTCATCAAAAATCAAAACACGCCTGTTTATCCTTTTGAAAAAAATGGTGAAGAGACTTCTAATATCACCAATGAAGATTATCTTGAACTGGTAAAAACAGCGCAGAAACACTGCATGAGGGGTGATGTATTTCAGCTTGTATTGAGTAGAAGATTTGAACAGAAATTCAAAGGAGATGAATTTAATGTTTACCGTGCGTTGAGAAATATCAATCCTTCTCCTTATCTGTTTTATTTTGATTATGGAAATTATAAATTATTCGGTTCCAGCCCTGAAAGTCAATTAATTATTAAAGATCACAAGGCAATCATTCATCCTATTGCCGGAACTTCCAAAAGAACCGGAAATTTTGAAGCTGATCTTCAGGCTATTGAGGTTTTAAAAAATGATCCGAAAGAAAATGCTGAGCACACCATGCTGGTAGACCTTGCCCGCAATGATCTTGGAAAACTTGGAAAAAACGTTACTGTTACCAAACTTAAAGAAATACAGCTTTTCTCTCACGTGATTCACATGGTAAGTGAAGTAACCGCTGATCTTCCGGAACAAATCAATCCTCTTGATATGATTTCTGCTACTTTTCCGCAGGGAACTTTAAGCGGAGCTCCTAAACATAAAGCCCTTCAACTGATCAATCAATACGAAAAAGACTCCCGTGGATATTATGGCGGCTGTATTGGTATTGTCGGATTAAACGGTACGTGTAACCAGGCAATTATGATCAGAACATTCCTGAGTAAAAATAATACTCTTTATTATCAGGCTGGAGCCGGGCTTGTTGCAAAATCGGTTCCTGAAAACGAGCTGCAAGAGGTCAACAATAAATTAAATGCTCTGAAAAAAGCAGTTGAAAAAGCAGAGAAAATCGTTGAAAATTAGAAAACAGCCACAAAATTAAACTTACAAAAAGAAAAAAATGACTAACAATACAACCTCTCAACAATCGCAGCTTAAAGTTCTGGTTTTTGATAACTATGACAGCTTTACCTATAATCTTGTCCAGATTATTGAAAAAATACTGAATCAAAAAGTGGATGTGATAAGAAATGATCAAATCACGCTGGAAGAAGTTGATCAATATGATAAAATTATTCTTTCACCAGGTCCTGGAATTCCTGAAGAAGCAGGTATTTTATTAGAATTAATTAAAGAATACGCTCCTACCAAAAGTATTTTAGGAGTGTGTTTAGGGCAACAGGCTATTGCAGAAGCATTCGGAGGAAATCTGATCAATCTTTCTGAAATATTTCATGGAGTGGCAACCACAACGGATTTAGTAAAAGAAGATACTAAACTTTTCAAAAACTTAGCTTCAGGATTAGAAGTCGGAAGATACCACAGCTGGGCGGTGAATCCGGAAAATTTCCCGGAAGAGCTGGAAATCACGGCTGTAGATAAAGACGGAATGATCATGGCTTTACAGCACAAGACATATGATGTACACGGAGTACAGTTTCATCCTGAAAGTATCTTAACTCCCGATGGAGAAGTAATTATCCGAAATTTTTTAAATCATTAAAACCGTTCCAAATGAAAGAAATACTGCAATATCTGTTCAATCATAATACTTTATCAAAGGCTGAAGCAAAGGCTATGATGATTGAAATTGCACAGAACAAATTCAATGCTGCGGAAGTAACGGCATTCATCAGTGTTTTTCTGATGCGAAATATTACTTTGAAGGAACTTGAAGGTTTCAGAGAAGCCTTATTACAAATGGCTGTTCCTGTACATATTGATGCAAATGATGCTATTGATATCGTAGGAACGGGAGGAGATGGAAAAAACACAATCAATATATCAACATTGGCAAGCTTTGTGGTTGCCGGAGCTGGGCAGAAGGTGACAAAACATGGAAATTACGGGGCTTCAACGACCACTGGCTCATCCAATGTGCTGGAAGAACTTGGATATCAGTTCAAGAACAGTTCAGAAGAACTAAATGAGGACCTTGAGAGAGCTAATATCTGCTTTCTCCATGCTCCCTACTTCCACCCTGCCCTTCAATCTGTTGGATTATTGAGAAAATCACTGGGATTAAGAACGTTCTTTAATCTTTTAGGTCCCTTAGTAAACCCGGCAAAGCCTCAATATTCCATGATTGGAGTTTATAACCTTGAAATTGCCAGAATCTATCAGTACCTTCTTCAAAAAGAGGAAAAGGAATTTATCTTAGTACACGGACTGGATGGTTATGACGAAATTAGCTTAACACATGACAGTAAAATCATTACGAAAAATGGTGAAGAGATCCACTCTGCGGAAGATCTTGGGTTTAATCCGGTGAGATTGGAAGATATTAAAGCCGGAGATACCATTCAGGAAACAGCAAAGATTTTTATGAATATTCTGAAAGGGAATGGAACTGAACAACAGAATTCTGTGGTATTAGCCAATGCAGCTGTTGCGCTTTATCACACCCATAAATTCGGGACTTATGATAATTGCCTTCTTCTTGCTCAGGAAAGCCTTGAAAGCGGAAAAGCATTAATGAGTTTTGAACTTTTAATTAATCAGTAATCTAATTATTCTCAACACAAAATGACTATACTAGATAAAATTATTGAAAGAAAAAGAGAAGAAATTGCGGTTTCAAAGTCTCATACTTCTATTGAACAATTGAAAAGTTCCGAGTTCTTTGGAAGGAAAAACTATTCATTAAAGGAATCCATTAAGAATAGAAGCGGGATCATTGCGGAATTCAAGAGACAATCTCCGTCAAAAGGGATCATTAATAATAAGGTACAGCCTTTGGAAATCGTATCAGCTTATGAAAGTTTTGGTGCCAGCGGAATTTCTATTCTGACAGATAAAGATTTCTTCGGAGGAAGTTTTGAAGATATTTTAAAGGTAAGAAATCATATTAATATTCCGATTCTGAGAAAAGATTTTATGATTGATGAATACCAGTTTTATGAAGCTAAAAGTATAGGTGCTGATGTTATTTTATTGATCGCAGCTTGCCTTTCTCCGAGTCAGGTTCAGGAATTTACAGAACTTGCCCATCAGCTGAATATGGAAGTTTTATTGGAAATTCATACGGAAGAAGAATTGAAACATTATAATTCAGAAATTGATCTAGTAGGAATAAATAATAGAAACCTGAAAGATTTTAAAGTTGATTTACAGCATTCTGTTCAATTGAAAGATCAGCTTCCAAAAGATACTTTATCCGTGGCAGAAAGTGGAATTTATGCTCTTGAAGACTTTAATTTTTTAAAAGAAAAAGGATTTGACGGCTTCCTGATGGGAGAATATTTCATGAAAAATCCTAACCCGGCAAAAGCGTTTGAAGAGTTTTCTTTCTCAATCTGAAAATAAATTGATCTCTGAAATTATTAAAAATCAACAGCTATGAATCAACAGCGAGCAAACAGTACTTTTCCTCAACTCAAAGTCTGTGGATTGACAAATCCGGAACAAATTCAGGAATTGATTTCCATGAAAGTAGATTTTTTAGGTTTTATCTTCTATGAAAAATCGCCGAGATATGTTTTGAACCATTTGAGTCTTAACGATATTTCAAGAATTGACCATCAGGGAAAAGTGGGAGTTTTTGTCAATGAAACGGTAGATAAAATTGTAGAAATAGCTACAAAAGCAAGCCTTAATTTTATTCAGTTACATGGTGATGAAGATAAGAACGTCATGAATAATCTAAGAGAAAAATTACCTTCTGATATTAAAATCATAAAGGTTATCAGAATCGGGAATGACATGATTGAAAACAGAAAGAAAATAGAACAGATTTTCAGCCAAACAACAACCTACAACACACAACCCACTGACTATTATTTATTTGACACAGACAGCAAGTCATTTGGCGGAACTGGACAACAGTTTAACTGGGATGTATTGAATGAATTTGAAATTCCTTTACCCTATTTCCTGAGTGGCGGCATTTCAGAAGAAAACATTAAAAATATTGAATCATTACGCCAAAAACCTTTCGTGTTAGATATCAATTCAAAATTTGAAATAAATCCAGGCAATAAAAATATAGATAAAATAAAAACATTCAAAACAATCATCCCTATGATTCCCAACGGGACGATTTAACCCAGAATTGGAAACATTCCAATTAATATTAATGATAAACCATTCGTGACAATATAAATACAAACCACCAAAAAACACAAAAACATGCCGCAATCATTAGTCAAAAATTACGTCCACATCGTATTCAGTACAAAATACAGGAATGATTTTATCGATGAAAACATAGAAAAAGAATTGTATGCCTACATCGCCACATTATGTAAAGATTTTGAAAGCTATGCATTACAGGTCGGAGGAACAGACAATCATATTCATATTCTTTGCAGATTGTCCAGGAAGATTGCATTAATGAAATTGGTTCAGGAAATAAAGGCGCATTCTTCAAAATGGATCAAAACGAAAGGTAAGAAATATGAGAATTTCTTTTGGCAGGATGGTTATGGTGCGTTTTCTGTGGGTGAAAAGGATGTTTATATTGTAACAAAATATATTAAAAATCAACGCCAACATCATCAAAAACAGGATTTTAAAAATGAATTTGTTGGAATGCTGGAAAAACATCAAATGGATTATGATGAAAAATTTTTATGGGATTGATATTATGGAATTTATTGATACGTTATTGATACGTTGATATATGGATAAATTGATGACATTGATGACATTGAAAAAAAGGATTCCATCCTTTCCTGTAGATTAAATCGTCCCTTTGGGACTCTTTACTAACTTTGATTATTATATAACAAATCATGAAATATCAGATAAAACAAACCAATGAATTAACAGAACAGGAAATAGAACATATCCTTCAGCTTTGGGATATTTCTGCATGGAATACGATGAAAACTGCCTTTTTTCGAACATTTTTCAAAGATTCCGAATTTCATTTTCTGGTGGATGCTCATGAAAAAATTCTTGCTGTTATTCGTCTTAATTTTGACTTTACGCTGGAAATTTCGGGGAAACAATATGCATTTGCAGAAGCTGTAGGTTTGTTGGCTGCGCAGAAGAAAAAAGGATTTGGAGCTCAGCTGGTAGAGTATTTTAAAGAAAATGTTACTCAGCGAAAGATGGAAACAATTGGTTTTTGTCATGAAGACCTTCGTCCTTTCTATGAGAAATGTGCTATTGAAATATTATATGATAAGGCAAAGTCTATCAAAGAAAATGCAGGCTCCGAATGGATCAATTCTGAAGACGATGATATTTTACTATTTCATATCTCTCAGGAGAAAAAAGAACAACTAAGTACGCTGAGTACAGACAATAACGCTTATTTAATTACTAAAGAATAAAGAAATGAATTATAAAAACCCTGATGAACACGGATATTATGGAGAATTTGGAGGTGCTTTTATCCCCGAAATGCTTTATCCGAATGTAGAAGAATTACAAAAGAACTATCTTGAAATTATAGAATCTGAAGACTTTCAGAATGAATATCAGGATCTACTGAAAAACTATGTAGGAAGAGCTACTCCACTCTATTTTGCTAAAAATCTAAGTAAAAAATACAATACTCAGATCTACTTAAAACGTGAAGACCTGAACCATACCGGAGCTCACAAAATCAATAATGCTTTGGGACAGGTTCTTCTGGCAAAACGTCTTGGGAAAACAAGAATCATTGCTGAGACCGGAGCCGGACAGCATGGAGTTGCCACTGCGACGGCATGCGCCTTACTTGGTCTTGAGTGCATCGTTTATATGGGTGAAATTGATATCCAAAGGCAAGCTCCCAATGTAGCAAGAATGAAAATGCTTGGGGCACAAGTCATTGCCGCTACATCAGGTTCAAAAACATTAAAAGATGCGGTGAATGAAGCTTTAAGAGATTGGATCAATAATCCGGTTACTACTCATTATGTGATTGGAAGTGTGGTAGGACCTCATCCATTCCCGGATCTTGTGGCGCGATTTCAAAGTGTCATTTCAAAAGAAATCAAGGAGCAATTGAATGAGAAAATCGGGAGAGAAAACCCTGATTATGTAATTGCCTGTGTAGGTGGAGGAAGCAATGCTGCCGGAACATTTTATCATTTTGTAGAAGAAAAAGATGTAAAAATCATTGCTGCGGAAGCCGGTGGTTTAGGAGTAGATTCAGGAAAGTCTGCTGCTACTACCTTCTTAGGAACATTAGGTGTTCTTCACGGAAGTAAAAGCCTTGTGATGCAGACTGAAGACGGACAGGTCATTGAACCCCATTCCATTTCTGCCGGACTTGATTACCCGGGAATCGGACCTTTTCATGCTCATTTATTTCAGGAAAAAAGAGCTGAGTTTTTCAGTATTAATGATGATGAAGCTTTAAAATGTGCTTTTGAATTAACGAAACTGGAAGGAATCATTCCTGCATTGGAAAGTTCACATGCACTTGCTGTTTTAGATAAAAAAACATTCAATGAAAATGATGTGGTAGTTATCTGTTTGAGTGGTCGTGGAGACAAGGATATGGAAACTTACCTGAAAAATTTATAAAAGTATCAATAAACGATTTTTAGCATCATCAATTTAATACAAAATGAAAAAACTAAACATATATTTCACCGCAGGAATTCCACAACTGGAAGATACTGCAGACATTATACAACTGATTCAGGAGTCCGGAGCAGATATGATTGAGATCGGAATGCCTTATTCTGATCCCGTAGCAGACGGTCCTGTGATTCAAAAAGCACACGAACTGGCATTACAGAACGGAATGACCATCGAAAAACTTTTCTCACAGTTGAAAACAATTAAGGATAAAATCAATATTCCTATTATCCTGATGGGATATATCAATCCGGTATTGAGTTTTGGATTTGAAAAATTCTGCAAAGAATGTTCGGAAAGTGGTGTTTCGGGTTTAATTCTTCCTGACCTTCCACCTATTGAATTTAAGAAAAATTATCAGCATATCCTGAAACAATACCATCTTAATTTCACATTTTTAGTGACTCCGGAAACTTCGGATGAGAGGGTACAATATCTGGATTCTTTAAGCTCAGGTTTCCTTTATGCAGTAAGCTCCTCTTCTACTACCGGAAATGAAAATACAGTTTTAAAAAACGAAAATTATCTGTCCAGATTAGCAGATCTTCCTCTTAAAAACCCTGTCATGATAGGATTCGGGATCAAATCAAAGAATGATTTTGATAATGTAACTGAAAAAGCAGACGGCGGAATCATTGGAACTGCTTTTGTGAACGTTCTTCTGCAGGATAAAGATTGGAAAAAAAATGCCATAGATTTTATCCATTCCATAAAAGGGTAAAATTCACTAAATTTGTATATCAAAAATTGAAATGAATACAAATCAAAATAAAGCAGTAGAATTTGAAGATTTAGGAATCAAAGAATATCAGCCCGCTTGGGATTATCAGGAAAAACTGATGAAGGATATTATTGACACCAAAATAAAAAACAGAGACTTACCTGCAGAAGAGCATATTACGACTCCCAACCACCTTCTTTTTGTAGAACACCCCCATGTGTACACTCTTGGAAAAAGTGGTCATGAAGAGAATATGCTTGCCGGGATTGATAAGTTAAAAGAACTTGAAGCTACCTATGTAAAAACCAATCGCGGCGGAGATATTACTTATCACGGCTTTGGGCAGATCGTAGGATATCCCGTTCTTGATCTTGAAAATTTCTTTACAGACATTCATTTATATATGAGAAATCTGGAAGAGGTTATCATCAGAACAATTGGTGAATATGGTCTTAAAGGAGAACGTTCCCCGGGTGAAACAGGAGTATGGCTGGATGTAGGTAAACCTTATGCCAGAAAGATCTGTGCAATGGGGGTAAAAGCTTCCCGATGGGTTACTTTGCACGGATTTGCTTTAAATATCAATACCGATATGCGTTATTTTGAATATATTATTCCATGTGGGATCAAAGATAAGCAGGTAACTTCTTTAAAAAGAGAACTTGAAAGAGAATTGACTCCTGAAGAAATGGAAGATATAAAAGCTAAAATCAGAAAGCATTTTGCTGATGTTTTCCAGGCTGAACTGATCTACAAATAACCCCCAACAAAACATACTTTCCCTATGGATCTGAAATAATGATGCATAGGGACATTTTTTTATCCATAATCCATACAAAGTACAACAGGTACAAGGATAAACTTATATTAGGAAACTAGGTTTATCGCATTATTATAACTCATTAAGGGGCAGAATAAAAAATATATAATAGTTTGAAGCTACTGTATTGTAAAGCTATCATATCCTTTTATTTGAAATAAAACTTCACAATTTTATTCAGTTTAATATTTTTTTGTAAAAATTTCTTGCATATGTTTTATTTTTTCATAATTTTAATATCACTAAATAGTGAATAAGAATTTGTTATTTAGTGTACATTTTTAACCACCAAAATATTAAAAACTATGAAAAAAATTTTGCTATCCCTGATGGTATTTGTATCAGTACTATCTATTAATTCCTGTTCAGAATCAAGCGCCAATCAGGAAGTCGTAAATTCCGAATCCAAGGAAATTGTAATGAAAGACTTTGGAAGAACTGTTCCGGTAGGGATTGATAAAGAAGGTGATAAGTTTAAAGTCTCATTTATTCTTTCAGCGCAGCCTTATATGATTAAAGATACCAAGGAAAATGAAGTCTACATTTTCATGATCAGCGAGGCTGTGAAAAATGAATCTCCTGTTCGTATTTCCCTTAAAGGTAATTCCAATGAGATTGCAAAAGTGGAAAGCCCTACCATGGAAGATGTTCGTTTCTTTAAGTCTACCTTTACAAAAGAGGTAAAAACTGAAAAAGGAGCTGCCAACAGACTGGCAAGTGTAATTCCTGATCTGGCAACTTTAAACAGTTTATTCACTCAAATTAAAAATCAATCTTGTGGAACTACTACAGCATCTTCGCCTTGCATCACTTTCAGATATCCTGTAGACGGATGCTATGCAAGAGCGCACAAAATGAGACAAATCCTGAACAATGCCGGATATGAATGTGAAAAGCAATTCGTATATGGTAATTTAAGAGCTTCTACCGGTACGTGCTGTGTATCATGGGTTTATCACGTTGCTATTCTGGTAAGCTTTAAAAATGCTTCCGGAGTTGTGGAAAAAAGAATTATAGATCCTTCATTAAATTCTACTGGTCCCATCACAGATACAGCATGGAGAGCGGCATGTACCAACTCTACTTGCGGTTCTACTTCTGTTTCTTCATATGCTAATACACCTGGAAACGTATATTACAGAAGTACATCAGGATCTTTATTATATGATAACAATCTGGTAAATACCAACTGTACATTAACGGCATTCTCAGCACTTTCAGGCTGTTCAGCGCCGGTACCTAGTACTGCACATTGTGGATTCTAACTAACTTTTTATATAGCTCCTGCATTTATTCATATATTGCAGGAGCTTTTTACTTAATAATTTACTATTATGAAAGCCTGGATTTATTTATTAATACTGTTTACCATGATCACATCCTGTTCATCCCATTCTGAGTCTCAGAAACTCATCTGGTATAATAATGCCACCATCAACAATATCCTTGAAGATCCTGATCAACCGAAAGAAGTGGTACGGGTAGCTATTGGAATAAGTGCACAGGTATTTTATCTTTCAAAAAAATCTCCGGATTATAAAACCATGATGGAAAAGGTAAATCTAAGCTTCAAGAAAGGTAAAACCTATAATATAGGGGTTGAAAGTAAGACTAATATGATCAAAGAGATCAATGAGGTGAAGTAATTTCTATCAACGTCTTATCTTATCACCGATATTCCTGCGTCTACTTTGATTTCCGCTCCGTGAATATAAGAAGCTTCATCTGATGCCAGGAATAATACAACATTAGCAATTTCAATAGGTTCACCCTGTCTTTTAAAAGGTATTGTCGGGATCATATCCTGAACAGCACTTTCAATTTGTTCCGTAGTTAAGCCTGTATTGCTAAAAGTATTTGTTTTAATAGCGCCGGGGCTTACTGCATTTACACGGATGCCTTTTTCTGTAAGTTCTAATGCAAATGTTTTAATGAAAGATTGTACAGCAGATTTTGCCGCAGAATATATCGAAAAATTCTGTTTGGCAAATTCTGTAACCACAGAGGTAGTGAAAATAACTGAACTTCCTCGTTTCATTAACGGCAATATTTGTTGAACAGTAAAAAAAGGTCCTTTCACCAATACATTAAAAAGTTCATCAAACTCATCTTCTTTAACTTCTTCGATAGAGGTAAATTTTGCGTATCCTGCATTGGCAAAAAGCAAATCTATCTCTTCCGTATAGTTCTTAACTTCTTGTTGTAGATTCATGAGATCTTTAATATTTCCTGAATCTGATACTATGCCATACGCTCTGTCTCCTAGCTGTTGTAAGGCTTTATTCACTGTTTCTTCACTTCTTCCCGTAATAATTGCAGTTCCGCCTTCTTCAATAAATCGTTGGGCTGTGGCAAACCCCATTCCGTTGGTTCCGCCAGTGATCAAGGCAGTTTTGTTTTTAAATTTTTGCATCGTTTGTATTTTTTTGTAAAACAATATTACAGATATTTTTTGGTATCAATGCTAATTTTTTTCACAATTTTTCCCATCTTTTTTTAGGAAAAATAAAATTGCTGGAAATAAAATTTCTCAAAATTAAATTGTACACAATATAAATTTATGTATATTTGCAATGTCATTTTTATTATGCATTATCAAATTCAAGAAAAATGACGGAAATAGTTTAATTTAAAAACCAAAAAGAAAATGTCATTAATAGAAAACTTAAACTGGAGACATGCCGTAAAAGCATATGATCCTACAAAAAAAGTATCAACAGAAGATTTAAATAAGATCCTTGAAGCAACAAGACTTGCTCCTACCTCATCAGGATTACAGCCTTTCCGCGTTATTGTAGTGGAAAATCAGGAGCTAAAAGAAAAAATGGTTGCCGGAGCTCTAAATCCTGAAGTGATGAGAGATTCTTCCCATGTTTTGGTTTTTGCAGCCTGGGATAGCTATTCTAATGAGAAAATAGACAAAGTTTATGATTATCACACTGACGTAAGAGATCTTCCAAGAGGGCGTTTCAGCAGCTATACTGATAAAATCAAAGAAATATACGGAGCACAAACACCTGAGGAACATTTTGCTCATACAGCACGTCAAACTTATATAGCTTTAGGGATTGCCCTTGCACAGGCAGCTGAACTTAAAATTGACAGCACACCGGCAGAAGGCTTCAGTAATGCGGTAGTAGACGAGGTACTTGGATTAAAAGAATTAGGATTAAAAAGTGTAAGTCTTTTATACCTTGGATATCGTGATGAAGCTAATGACTGGCTGTCTTCTATGAAAAAAGTTCGTATTCCAATGGACGAGTTTATCATTAAAAAGTAATACCTTCACGAATCTTTCGTACCTCAACTTATGGAAAATTCAAATACCCCAAAATTAGAAAACCAAATCTGTTTCCCATTATATGTAATTGCCAAGGAAATCACAGGGCTTTACCGTCCTTTTCTTGATGAGCTTGACATTACCTATCCTCAATACCTTGTAATGATGGTATTATGGAATGGTGACGGACTTACGGTAAGCCACATCGGGGAAAAATTATTCCTGGATAGCGGAACATTAACTCCACTTCTTAAAAGACTTGAAACCAAAGGTTTTATAGTAAGAAAACGTAAAAAAGAGGACGAAAGAGTGGTTGAAGTATTTCTAGCTGATGCCGGAAAGGAGCTGCAGAAAAAGGCATGTGCAATTCCGGGGAAAATTCAGGAAAAAATAGGCATACAACCGGAGGAATTGTTAGAATTAAAGGAAACAGTCCTTAAAATATTAAATAAAATCGAAAAATAAATGAAAATCTTATATACAACAAAAGTTACTGCTACAGGAGGAAGAAACGGTCATGTAAAAAGTGAAAACGGAGTTTTGGACCTTGAAGTAAAAATGCCTAAAGCATTAGGTGGAGCGAATGATGAATTCACGAATCCGGAAATGCTTTTTGCTGCAGGATATTCTGCATGTTTTGACAGCGCATTGAACAGAGTAATCAGTTTAGGAAAAGTACAAACTGGTGAAACAACAGTTGCTGCTCAGGTAAGCATTGGACAAATTGAAAACGGAGGCTTTGGATTAGCTGTAGAGCTTGATGTGAATATTCCGGGAGTTTCTCTTGAAGAAGCACAAAGTTTAACGGAGAAAGCTCACCAGATCTGCCCTTACTCTAATGCAACAAGAAATAATATTGAAGTAAAACTTTCAGTAACAAACAACGGTTAATCCAATTTTTTTAATCATATTTATGAAATGATCTGTTTCGGATTCGAAACAGATCATTTTGTATTTTATAATGTTTTCTAAAACGCAAATTTCTACAATATCTTGTTTTAAGAGACTAGTGCTTATCTTTTATTCAAGTCATTTTTTTGATAAGCATCTATTTTTTTATAAGAATCATTTTTCTCTTTTTGTTTTTTATCGGAAATCAGAATTCCGAAAAGGTGATCAATTTCGTGCTGGAAAATAACCGCTGTGAAGCCCTCTACAATTTCTGAGTACTTCTGACCCTTTAAATCTACATATTCCAGCTGAATGACTTTACTTCTGTAAAACTGGTCTCTGAAATCCGGAATGGAAAGATCGCCTTCCGGACCAAGATTCTGTATATCAGATCTCCATACAATCACCGGATTAATAAAGTATTCCAAAGGCGTTCCTTCTTTATCAAAACGCTGTACCCAGATTACTTTTCTATTGATTCCCACCTGTGGCGCCGCTATTCCTACTCCCCCATCTGTGGAAAGAAGCGATTCTTTCATTCTTTTTACCAGCACTGCCGTATGAGGATCTATAGGATTAATTTCTGAAGAAAGATTCAGCAATGTTTTATGCTGATGATCATCTGTAGTCTGATAAATAGGTAACGCAGTGTTTACATCACCCTGATTAATGATTGATAATTCACCGGAGGTTAGTTTTTGGGCATTAAATAAACCAACAACAAGTATAAATAGAATGGATAATTTTTTCATTTGGATTGAATGTAGTACAAAGGTAGAAATTGTGGAAGAAAGATGGAGAATTATGTCGTTTTTTTAGTTTTAGCTAAATCCGTTTCCTTTTTTGAATATAAAAAGCGGGCTAAAGCCCGCTTATATCGAATTCTATATTATTTTGATAATATTTATTTTGCAAAAGTCTGATCATAGCCGGATAAAAACAGCTTGGCTGGATTTCTACGGCATGACAAAAATTCTATTAAAAATCCTGCGAAATTCACATGATCTGGTGAGAAATAATAATGATTAAAAAGTCTTCGTCATATCTGCCGGAATAATGAGATTAAATTCTGTTGGAATATAATCTTTTAAAGGTACTTTCAGTTCCGGATCTTCTGATTCAAAAACAGAAATGACAGCCATTTTCAGGTTCGGATTTTTCTGTTTGATGTACCAATAAGTTCCGCCAAATTCTTTACTGTGATAGTTTCCGTTATAATGAATGAAAGTTTTACCCTGTTGAATATTTTTCAGGATAGATTCTGCCATTGTAGCATCTTTTGTTGCTTGTGCGGAGATGAAATTCATCACTTTTGTTCCTTCGGCATGATCTCCCATCATGGCTTTCATTTCTCTATATCCGGGAGTATCCAGACTTACTTTGATGGGCAACTTAGCAATATAGGTTTTCTCCTTTTCAGTTAATCTGTTTAGAGATTCCAGACCTTCTTTTGCTGTCTGGGATGCATATCTTCTGGGAATATTGGTTGCAATAAAGCTTATTTTTTTGTTTTTAGCAAAATCTACTAAAGGTTTATAATCGGTTGCATAATTATTCCATAAACGGGCTGAATCTTTTAATGTTTTTGCATCAAATTTTCCGCTTAAATATTGGTTTAGCTGAGACTGATTATCTCTTTCAAACATTTCTGCTCCCAGAATAAGCTGTCCGTTTTTCTTTTCATATAAAGCTTCGGTAATTTTAAGCTGAAGCCAGTGATTGATAGAGCTGTTATGATTTTCTCCGAAGAAAACAACGTCGTAGTCCGCTAATTCCTTCACTAATTTATCAGTTTTTATTTCCTTTCCTTTTTTGTCATAAAATTGATATGCTTTAAAGTCCTGAGCACTTAAAGAACAGAAGCCTGCAAGCAATATCGCGATGAAAATATTCTTCATTTTATATCTTACAATTTAATTTAACCACAAATTACATAAATATCTGGCATCAATAACCATTTCTCTTTTTTCCATAAAAAAGACCGCTTTGAATTTACAAACAAAACGGTCTTATTCAAATCATCTAATTATTAATTATCAAGTGTTGCCACAAGATCTTTCCATTCTTGAAGTTCAGGAATTCCCGGCTTTCTTTTTCCGAAAAACTGAACAATAAAGTCTCCTTCTTTGTTGAATACCTCAACGGCTGTAACTTCTCCATCTTCTGTTGGTTTTTTAACGATCCATGCTTCAGCAATTTTCGTTACATCCAGATGAAGGTTGAAATCCGGATCCATTACATTGAACCACTGCTGGTGCCAAAGTGTTTTCTTTACATTTCCAGTATGAATCTGGATAATTCCTCTGTTTCCGACGAAAATCATGATCGGAGTGTTCTTTTCAGAAGCATCTTCAAGGATATTCACCACTTTGGAATTATCAATTTTCTTGGTAAATCCTTCTGGTGCCAATCTTAAAGACTGTGTTCTGCTTACACCGAATTTTCTGGTCATCATGAAGAAATCGTGAGTATCTTTTAACTCAGTCCATGCTTTTTTGAATCCTTCTACATCTATTTCAGCATCTGGTTTTTCAGCCTGCTTCGGAGCTACAGCTTCAAAAGTAAAAGCCTCACTCTGATCTTCCGCTCTGAATTTCTCAACAATTGCACTGAAAGCATCGTCGTTACTATTCTTTGTTAAATAGATCTTATGCAAAGCCAACCCGTCTTTACCGAAGAACTGAAGACTTTTTTTGTCTCCTTCTATTACTGCAAATGCGAATTTCCAGTGGTTAAGGAAGATTCTAAGATCAATATCTTCTCCAACGAAAAGCTGAGCATGAGGGCTGCTGAAATCGCCGTTCTGATAGATTCCTTTTCTTTCATGAACACATTCATCATTGCGGGTAAGCGCCATTACTTTTCCCAATTGTTCTGCTTCAGTAAGAATTCCGGGAAAATCAGGGTTCAAAACCACTACCTCTTCTCCTATGCTTGTCACTAATAATTCGGCTTCACTTACTCCTAATTGTGCGGCAGCATTTCTTATTCTTATGTGTGGATTTTCTGCTTTCAGAGCTTCCCATTTCTCCTTTAAATCATTAACTAATGTGCTCATTATCTTATTTTTTTATGGTTAAAATTGTATAAATTCTTTGTATTGTTTCGTTTCCTGTTTTGCTTTTTATCTGTTCTTCTTTTTCAGAAGCCTTCATTCTTTTAAAATAGCTTTGGGAAATAAGTTGTTCCATTTCATCATTGTTGTACAGGGTAAAATTATAGGCTGTAAACGGAAGTTTCTCCATGAAATCTTTTTGCCCGAAAGTAAGAACGAACGTCCCGCTATCTTTTAAAACTCTATAGATTTCATTTAAAAATTCTACAGGATTTTCCCAGAAGTAAACCGTATTTACAGTGAATATTTTATCAAAAGTCTCATCCTCAAACGGGAGCTTTTTCCCTTCATACAGTACAAAGCCAGCATTATCTCCGAATTTTTTATTGAGTTTTTTGGCTTCTTTATGCATGGTTTCGGAAATATCGATTCCTGTGTACTTCAGACCTTGGGCAAGATTCAGAATATTCTGTACGTGTCCTGCATTTCCATGTCCTATTTCAAGGATCTTTTCATCGTCTTCTACCAAAAGGGTTCTGATACTTTCTAATGTCATGCCGATATTAGTGGCATTCATCATTTCACCGATTTCTATACCTTTTTCTCCCTGGGGATTGGCAAGATTTTGTGCAAGGATTTTTAGTTCTTCTTTTTCCATGGTTATCCAAAAATGATCATTGGGTTATTGGTAATAGGGTGTCCGCAAATGGTACATGGAAAATTGTAGGCTTTACTTATCGTTTCGGCTGTAAAAACTTCTTCCGGTGTTCCATAGGCAGATACCTTTCCTGATTTCATTAAGAGTATCTTATCTGCAAACTGAGCAGCAAGGTTCAGATCATGTAAAACTACAATCGCACTATTGGCTTTTTGGGTAAAATTTTTAATAATTTCCAATGCTTTATATTGGTGTTTTACATCCAAATTGTTTAATGGCTCATCCAAAAATACCAGCTTATGCGTAATATTATTTTGCAGCTGAGCCATTACTCTTGAGAGATGAACACGTTGCTTTTCTCCACCTGATAATGTGTTATAATCTCTGTCTTTCAAATGAAAAACGTCTGTTTCATACATCATATTATTCATGGCTTCAAAATCTTCCTTTCCCGGCTGAGCATCAAAATAAGGATACCTTCCCATCATCACTACATCTTTTACCTGTAAAGGGATCTCATTAGAATTATGTTGGGAAAATTTGGATTTGTGCTGAGACAATTCTTTTACATCCCAATCTGCAATAGGTTTTTCTTTAAATAAAATATTGGTTTTTCCTTCTTTTACTTCATTGGCAAGAACACTTAAAAGGCTGGACTTTCCTGCTCCGTTAGGACCAACAATTGCTAAAAATTCTCCATAGCCTAATGATACATCTACACTGTCAAGAATTTTAAAATTCCTGTGAAGATAATTGATCTGATGTGCTTTTATCATTAGAGAGATTTTTTAAATTTAATTAAAATAGCAATAAAAATAGGTCCTCCGATCAGTGAGGTTAAAATACCAATCGGCAGTTCGGATGGTGCTACAATACTCCTGCTGATGGTATCTGCAATTAAAAGCAAAATGCTTCCTAAAATAGCAGACAATGGCAAAATAAAAACATAGTTTGACTTAAATAAAAGTCTTAAAATGTAAGGTACAATAAGCCCTACAAAACCTATAGTCCCAGAAAATGCCACACAGGTTCCTATCATCAGAGAAGTGATAATCACAATCTGTTTTTTCAGTCTTTCTACATTGATTCCTAAGTGCTGTGCGTCTCTTTCTCCTAGCATCATTGCATTCAAAGCTTTTCCTTTTGGTAATAAAACGAGGTAAGAAATGATCATTACCACTACCAAAACAATATTCTTGGTCCAGGTTGCCGCTGCAAGGCTTCCCATATTCCAGAATGACAGATCTCTCAACTGCTCATCTTTTGAAATATAGATCAGGAATCCCGTAATTGAGAAACCTATGGAAGTAATTGCTACTCCGCTTAACAGCATCATGACAACGTTTGTTTTTCCTGCGCTTGTAGAAATTCTGTACACCAGCATCATGGCAAGTAAAGCTCCGATGAAAGCTGAGATTCCTACTAAGGAAAACTGCACGATTTCGGGAAGATATTGCTTAAAGTGTCCTCCCAAAACGATAGCAAAAGCTGCCAGAAGTGTAGCTCCCGACGTTAGCCCAATTGCTTCACCCGTTGCCAAAGGATTTTTAAATAAACCTTGTAAGGTAGTTCCTGAAACAGCCAGCATACTTCCTATCAGGATTGCCATGATAATTCTGGAGGTTCTTACGTCCCAGATTACATATTTGTCACTCAACGATAAATTCGGGTCACCTTTTATAAATTGGCTTAATACGGTAAATGGTGAGACACCATTAAAATCGTAAACGCCGATATAAAGTGCCACAACAGCCAGAATAACCAGCAATATGGCACTTATGGTAAGATAAAAGTATAGTTTACTTTGTGTTTTCAATTAAAAGTTTGTTTAATCCTACTGCTGCTTCTCCTAGTCTCGGTCCAAAACCTGACACTAATCCTCCATCCATCGCGATGATCTTCTTATTTTTTCCGGCATTGGTTTGGGAAACACCCGGCATTTTAAGTGCGCCTTCGTTTCCTCCTGCTCCCTGTAATCCTGTTTCAAAGAAAAAGAGTACATCTGGGTTAGCTTTTACAACGGCTTCCGGAGTCAATGGTTTAAAATCTTCAAAATCATTCACTGCATTTTCACCTCCAGCAAGGTTGATTAATGAAGCCATCGGTGTGTTTTTACCGGCAACCATCAGCATATTTCCTCTTGCGTAGATGAACAATACTTTCGGTTTTTTAGCAAGTGGCTGTACTTGTTTAAGATCTGCGTCTATTTTATCGTTTAATTTTTGATAATCTGTATTCCCTACTGCTTTTGCAACGTCTTCAATCAGCTTTTTAGTTCCTTCAACGGTATATTCCTGCTTGAAAATTTCTGCTTTAATCCCTGAGGTTTTAATTTTCCCTAATAATTCAGGATTGATATCTTTATCTGAAGCAAGGATCAGGGTGGGACTTACAGCCATAATCGGCTCAATAGTCATAGACCTTACATGTCCCAAATCTTTAGCTGTTGATTTTAAGCTTTCAGGATAAGTACTGGTAACATCCGTTCCCACGATTTCTTTTTCGTGACCTAAAGCACTTACGATTTCAGTAATTCCACCACTAAGGGAAACTATTTTATTGTTGGTTTTCGGAGCATCAGAAGTAGCTTCCGTTGTATTTTCTTTTTTCGCACCTTCTTCTTTTTTGCAAGAGTATACTGCTACAAGAACAGAAGCTGCAAGGATAAATTTCTTCATGATATACTATTATTTGATTTATTATAATGGATCGAAGTCAAAGCTTGTGAAACCACGTTCTCCTGCTTTGCTTTTCATGGAACGGAATTTCACTTTAAAATAAAAGCCATTGGTATCTTTCAGAATAAAGAAACGATCTGAGTATACAAACGGAACAGGGTTATCTGACGTTCCGGTAGTCGTTCTCCATTTATCTCCGATAGCTCTGTGATCATTGAAAATAAATTTGTTTGGGTCAACATCCTTTAATTTAAATGCTGCATATGCCTGCTCAAGATTTCCGGTAACATTTACCTGATATGCTCCTACTCCTTCAAGCGTATTAATGGTTACGAAATCTGCATAAAAATAACTTCCTGCACTATTTCCCGGTCCCATAAATACTTCATTGGTAAAGGTTGTAAATCCAATATCCCAGCTTTTTTTCTTAGGATGGATCTTTGCAGGCATTCCTGTTTTAAGATTGAAAAAGGCAAAATTATATTCTGGATCTTTGGCAATGATATATTCTTCAATTTTGCTTCCGTTTTTTACATCACCATAACGAATTTTGTATCCGTTGGCAGCCCTAAGAATCTGAACTTTTTTCCATCCTATCAAATCTCCGGATAAGGAAACTGAACCTGGACCGATATTGGAGACAGCCGGAATTTCTCTTCCTAAATTGACAAGATACACAGGATTATCCGCATCGTTTTCTTTAATAGGATCAATTCCTGTGGTCTGTGTTAAGAAATTACCATTCGGATTGTCCACATACTTCATGTTTTCAGCATCAAATGTTCCTACCTGGGCAATTTCCTTTAGATTGGTAATATCGGATTCTTTTACTTTACTGATATCGGTAGCATTAGGTATTTTGATTACTGTCATGGCAAGAGACCCGTTGATGATTACCCTGAAATCTTCACCGGTATAGAATCCAAGACTCCAGTCTGTTCGTCTATTAACTGTTTTTCTGGGTTCCTTTTCACCTTTCGCCATATCACTCAGATCAATCCAGACCTGATTCGGTTCAGTAGCTCCTCCTACCGGAACATCCACTGAAGAACCTGCGATAGGCGGTGCCGGAACTTTATCCTCGTCAGCAGAAACACAAGACTGTGCAGCTAGCATTACGGAAAGGATAGAGAATATTTTTAAATACTTCATAGTAATTTATTATTTAAAATTGAAAGGTTAATCTGGCAAAGTAACTTCTGCCATAATATAAATTCACGACACCTGTAGGAGCAGTAGTAGCATGAGCATCTGCCTTCATAGCCGTAGAATTGATACTGGTAACATCAAAGATATTTTTAACTCCGGCTGAAAGTTCCAGATGATCTTTCCAGAAAGGCTGGCTTACAATAAAATCCATCATATGGAAACCGTCTGTTTTCCCAAGCTTAAATCCATTTTGTTCATTTTCAAAAACATACAACCTTCCTGGTCCTGTATATTTATAGTAAAGGGCAAATGAAGTTCCCGGATTTTTCAGTTTATAGTTGGCTGCTGCTCCTGCCTGAAACTGGAACTGATAATCGGTAGGTGAAGTATGATACATTGATTTCATGGCTACAGAAGTTCCTCCTAAAGCACTTCTTAAGGAAAGTCCAAACTGATCTTTTTTAAAATCTACATTGGCTGAGAACAACATATTTCTATATTTATCCATATTCCTGAACTGGTAAGTAGAAGGCTCTTTTATAAGCATCATCTCAATTTTGTCACACACATCAAGGTATAAACCACTTACGCTATATGCGATCTTCCAATCATTACCCGTTACGAAACTCTGATCCCAGAATGCTCCTGTAGAAAAACCTTTCTCTGGGGTCAGATCAGGATTTCCCTGAATGTCATGATTTAGATTTACAAAAAATGTATAAAGCTCTTCGTAAGTAGGAAAACGATTTGCGGTACCTGCAACGAGTCTTAAATTTGAATTTTCAGACGTTTTATATCTTGCAGAAAGTGAATAATTAAACTGATTATTGAATTTTTCACTCACTGAAAGTCTGGCTCCGGGTCTTACTGAGAATTTATCAGAAATATTCCATTCTCCTGAAATAAAGTTTGAGTAGGTAAATAACGTTCTGTTGATGGCTTTCTCAAAAAACTTTCCGGCAATTAATGAAGCAAAACCATCCGTATAATCTAATTCATATCCCAATTGAAAATCAAAGGTTTTACTATCAAGGAAATTACTGAACATCCCTCTTGAATAGAAGACATTCGTTTTATAGTAAGAACGCTCCTCTTCTTTATCTAAGACCGATCTGTTAGGAATATCATAATTATAATCCTGAAACTTTCTATCCTGAGTCTGGTAAGAAAAATCTCCCATATACTGGATATGCCCCAGATGGGTCTGAATATTAAACTGATGAATCCATCTGCTCGTATTATATTCTCGGTCATAACTTCTGTATAAAGCGCCGCCATTTCCATCATTCAGAGGATCTACATTCACTTCCGGATTATAGAAATTAAATTTCTCATTCAGGTAAGAAAGTTTATAGTATAAAGAAGTTTTGTTCTTTGTATATCGGATCAGGGCAGAGGCATCGTATTGATCTTTAGGATTCCATTCGTATCCTCTTTTCAGATCGTTTTCAAAATATTTATAGCCTTTTTTATCTCCTTCATAGCCCATAAACTGATTATGGTTAAAGTTGATATTCGCAAACCAGTTATTGTCAATATTATAATCTAAGTTAACATTCTGGATATGTCTTCCGTTTCCTTTCTTTTTAATATCGTAATTATTTCTCACCGTTTCTTCCTGAGAAGAAGCCCTGATACTGATCTTTTTTGAACTGCTCTTTTTGGTAATAATATTGATAACTCCGGCAAGTGCACCGTTTCCATATTCTACCCCCATGCTTCCCTTCACAATCTCGATTCTTTCAATGTTGTTCAGGGATAACTTGGTAAGGTCAATATTACTTCCTAAACCTGTATCTCCTACAACGGGAATATTATCAATAAGGATTTTTACATAGCTTCCATCCAGCCCCATCATATTGGCAGTAGAGTTTCCTGAACGTGTATCCGGAGTGATTTGAATGTTAAGACTTTGATTTAAAACATCAGCCACATTGGTAGCCGCCATGTTTTTGATCTGTTCAGCATCTATTACTTCAACCTTATATATGGATTTGTTGATGGATCGCTGCATGTATTGCCCCGTGATGACAACTTCTTCAATTTTCTTTTGATTAAGAGAATCCTTTTCTTGTGCATTCATCCAAAAAGCAATGGATAATGTAAGAATGGAAAGCACTTTCTTCTTCATAAGGGTAAAAATTTCGACAAATATAAAACTTTTATTTAGAATCATTAAAAATAAATATATACTTTTGTATAATAATTCTAAATAAAGATTGACTTATGAAATTAAAATTACTTTTAGGAACTCTGATGTTTACCGCTTTTACAGCTAAGGCTCAGGTGCCTACCATCCATGAAAACTTTGATAACTTTACGATTGGAAACACTACGTTCCCACAGTTTGGCTGGTCTGCAATAACAGCTCCTATGGTAACGATACCAGGACCACCACCCGTTCCGCCAAGAATGATAGTGGCGGGAACTGCCAACAGAGCTGTTCAGTCTTATTCAGGGACTAATCCTACGGGGTCATCATATTTAATCTCTCCTCAGATACAGGCTCCATCGGGAGATAAGACCGTTACATTCAATGCAACTTTGGTAGATCCATCTCCCGGTACGGGAACTATTCAGGTAGGTCTTGCCTCTAACCCTGCGGATATGGGTACATTTGTGCCGGTAGGTGATCCAGCTACTGTAACCACTATTGGAGCGATTAAAAGTATAAGTGTAAACATTCCGGCTTCTTCTTCCTCTTACATTGTATTTAAATTTACACCTACTTCTGTTCATACTGCCATCCAGATTGATGATGTAGTGTACGATACAGCTGCTTCATTAGGAGTAAATGATAAGAAATTTTCAAAAGAAGAGGTTAAATTCGTTGTCAATTCAGATAATACTTCTCTGGAATTTGTATCGAAAAAAGATCTTAAAAACGTCAAAATCTACGCTTCATCTGGTCAGAAAATCATAGAAGGTAAACCAAACGGACAAAAATTCAATATCAGCAATCTGAAGACTGGTGTTTATTTTATTGTGATAGAAACTGCTGATGGAAAAACCATTCAATCAAAATTCATTAAAAAATAAGGTTTATTAGACTATTATTCACATTTATAGAGTCGGAAGATGTATTTCTTCCGGCTTTTATTTTACAATACATTTTTACTATTAAGTGTAAAACACGATAAAAATCATGTTTTTATTTAGAATCATTAAAAATAAATATATACTTTTGTAGAATCATTCTAAATAATGAATTAAAAAATAAGTTATGAAAACAAAACTATTATTGGCTTCTATATTGGCTTTTACTGTTCAGCAGACGGTTTTAGCACAGACAGATGCACTAGGATACACACAGGCAAACTTGACAATGGGGAACGGATATCAGAATCGTGTATTCTTTAATTTTGCAGACGGAAATATAATTTCTCAACCTGCAAATACATGGGACATTGCTTTCTACAGAAATTCTATTTATTCAGTTGGAACAAGAATCAATGATGCTAAAAATATTGAAGTTTATACAGCTGCTACAAGTTTAGCTGAATGGGATAACATCAATATCAGCAATGAAGATTCATGGGGTGAGCCTCTTTATAATCCTGACCAAACTACTGACTGGAGTCAGGGAGCACTTGAACAGGGACCTATTACAGGATCTAATCCGAATATTCCTTCTACAGGATGGGGAGTTTACAACCCTGTCAACCATCACATTACCGGAAAGACGATTTTCGTTTTAAAATATGCGTCTGGTGCTTATGTGAAATTTGCCATTGAAGATGCATTCGCAGGATATACGTTCAAATATTCTAAATGGAACGGAACAGCATGGGGACCTACGGAAACCAGAACCTTACCAAACGGCGCAGATGATTCTTTCTTCAATTATTTTTCATTTGATACAGGAGAAAAAGTTCCTAACATGGAGCCTTCAAAGAATTCCTGGAACTTAATGTTTACGAGATATTTTACAGATTATCCTTATGTTGATCAGCAGGGCAATCCGCAAACCATGAAATACAGAATGTCTGGGGTGATTCAAGCTCCAAATATCACGGTAGCCAAAGTAAGACCGGAAGCTCAGGCAATAGCAACGGGTAATATACCGGCTACATTCTCAAGTAATATTACAACAATCGGGCACTCATGGAAGCCTACTTCCGGTGTACATGCTGATGCAGTTTATTATATTAAGCAAGGATCAGACTACTACAGAATGTATTTCGTTTCCAATGAAGGCACTCAGACAGGAAATATGTACTTCAAATATAAAAAACTTTCCGGATCTCTGGGAATCACTGAAGTAAGTAAAAAAGCTTCTTTCGGAATTTATCCGAACCCTACGGCAGCTGATAAAAAGGTAACCATTTTATTCGATGTTAAAGAAAAAGCAAGCAATAAAGGAAATGTAGAGGTCTATGATCTTACCGGAAAAAAAGTACATACTGCTGAATTAACAAATCAAACTGGATTTTACAGACAGGATATGAATCTTTCTCACCTTCCTTCAGGAAACTATATGGTAAAAATTACCTATGGCGGAAGTACAGAAACGAAAAAACTTATTGTAAAATAATATTTACTCTAAATACTTTCTATTTTTTCTAATAAAAGGCGGTCTTCAGAACACTGAAGCCGCCTTTTTTATTTTAGTAGATCTTAAATCCTTTATATACTTCCACAGTACTTTCCATCATCTTAGAAGCATCTTTACGGAAATCCAATAAATGGTCCTGTCCGTTGTGCCTGTTATGATGATCAACGCTTTCCCAAAGTTCAATCAGAAAAAAAGTGCCTTTGTTATCTTTATCTTCAATAAGATCATATTGCAGACAACCTTCTTCTTTTCTCGTTTCCTTTACCAGGTTTTGAAAAAGCTCTACCGCTTCCATCAAATAGTTTTCATTAAACTTAAAAAGTGCAATGATATGTAAATTCATGTTCTAATATTTAGTGATGTAAAAGTAAAATATTTTCAAAACCAAATATATTTTTGATCCGTTTATTTTTCAATAATGCAATATATTTTTAACTTAATACTGATTTATAAATAGTTATAGAACTCATTACAATCACCAGAATTCCAATTACCAGAAACATTTTTTTCACCGGAAGTCTGGCGGTAAGCATTGCTGAAAACGGAGCTGTAATAATACCTCCGATCAGAAGCCCTAGAATGATATTCCAGTGCTGGATTCCTAAGGTAAAGAAGAAGGTAACCGCAGCTGTAATCGTCAGAATAAATTTTGCGACTGTAGAACTTCCGACAGCAAATCTTGGAGTAAAAGCATTTTTAATCAAGGTTCCGGTTACTAACGGTCCCCAGCCTCCTCCTGCAAAAGAGTCTATAAAACCTCCGATCACTCCCAGCCTTGTAAGATTGGTTTTTCTCTTCAATGCCTTACTTTGTTTCTCCTTAAAAGCATTGGAAAGTATCTGAAATCCGAGATATAAAGTATAAAAAGCAATAATGGTTTTGGTAATCTTTGCATAATATTCTCCAAGATAAGTAAGACTCACAGCACCGATAATGGCACCAATAACAGCCGGAACAGCAAGTTTCTTTACCAGACTTTTGCTTACATTCTTAAGCTTAATATGACTTACACTTCCTGCTGCCGTTGTAAAGCTTTCTGCAGAATGAATACTTGCACTTACAATATGCGGCGGGATATTAAGAAACATAAGTGTAGTTGTACAGATTACACCATACCCCATTCCCATAGATCCGGCTACAATCTCGGCAAAAACGCCTACCAAAAGCATCCAATAAAATATATAATTATCTTTCGCAAGAATATTCAAAAGCTCATCCAGATATCCCAACTCATACATCGAAAAAAATGTAAGCAAAAGCAATCCGAGTGTAACAAAAAATACATTAAGCCTTATTTGAACCTTTCGTGTAATAACCATATTATAGAATTATCAATTGAACAATTTGGATATTATTTTTATGAGTATTAAGAACAGCAGAAAGTCTCCATCTCTTCCCTACAGCAGTTTGATTTGCTATCAATGTATCTTCTTTTGAAATCATAGTCTAGGCATTTGATATCTTACAAATATCCAATAAAAATATTATCCTACCAAAAAAGTAGACTATTAATTCAAAAAAAAGGACCAGGTCAGTCGACCAGATCCATTAAAGTTTTCTTCTCCAAAATATTGAGTGATGCATCCCGAACTTCGATGAGTACATCGTGTAATCCACAATGGTCTTCATTGCAGTCATCACATTTTTCATAAAAATTAAGACTTACACATGGAAGCATCGCAATGGGACCATTCACAAGTCTGATAATTTTTGCAAGTTTTACATTTTCAGGATTCTCTCTGAGGAAATATCCTCCACCCTTTCCTTTTTTACTGTCAAGGATCTCTGCTTTTTTCAGTTCAAGCAGAATATTTTCTAAAAACTTTAAAGGTATTTTTTTATGTTCCGCAATTTCGGAAATAAGAACCGGACCTTCATTTCTTTTTTCTACAAGATATGAAAGTGCCTTAAACGCATATTGAGATTTTTTTGAAAGCATTACGACAAAAATAAGAAAATTGTTTAATATGTTTAAAGTAAAAGGTAAAATTGCAGATTTGCCTGTTCACCACTATTCATTTTTACTTTTTGATCTACCACAATTTTGCCTTTTTCCTATTAAATGATTATGTTTGCCCCTATGTTCAGTAAACAAGAAGCGCAGCAATTAAAAAAAGAATTTTGGACAGCTTTTGGAAAATCGTTTCCAAGAAAATGGCTCCTGTACGATACCAAAGTAAAGGATATGGCATTTAAATTCTCTGCAGACAACAAAAAAGCAGAAGTTTCTCTAGACATCGAAATGAAAGATGAAATTTTCCGTAATGCTTATTATGAAAAGATCTGGTCCCTGGAAGATATTTTAAAGGATTCTATTGGTGATTTTCATAAGGAAGAGTACTTTACCCTTGAAAATGGTAAGATAATCAGCCGTATTTGGGTAGAAAAACATAATGTTTCAGTTTTTAACAAAAATACCTGGCAGGAAATTTTTGAATTCTTTGTGGACAAGATGGACGGTTTTGAAAGATTTTATTATGAATATGAGGATTTTATAAAGGACATATAAAATATTTACGAAATAAATACCGTTTTACACTTTAGGTTAAGATAAAAAAGAAAGACTATCTTTGCCTTAACCACTTAAACTAATAGATGAAACTAAATAACATGATTAAAAATGAGAAAAGTGTACAAAAACATTTTTGGAGAAGTTATCTCCAAAAGCAATGCTGTAAAATTAGATGAGTATCATCTGTATTATTATGAAAGTGATTCTGATATACTGAAAGAAATTGAATTCATCAATGATGACAGTATATACAACATCAACTACTTCTTAAGTGAAGGCGATAATGAGGAAGAAATTCTTAATTATCTGAAGGAAAAATCCGATTTTTTTGATATTGAAAAAAGAGAATCCATCGATGGATTTATTATTTCCACTAATAAACTTTATTCATTATCTGTTGACGAACTGCCTTTAATATCAAAAACAGTTTTTAAAACTGATGATCCTGAAAATTTCATCTGTTCACAGGTAATAGATAATGAAACCCAAGAGCCACAGCTTGAAAAAACTGTAAAGTGCTGGTATACGACTGATGAAAATGGTGAAAAATATGCCGCCATAGAATGCAGTTACCAGGAGGACGGAAAACTGGAACTTGCCATTGCTAAAACTGCAGATCCTGATAATGAGCAAAACTGGGCACATTATGAGTATGAAACTTTTCAGGAACTTCAGGAACAATGCCCTGTAGATATAAGCTATTATAAAACGGCAGTATTACTACCAAAGGAAGCTTATCAGGACCACGAGTCGTAAAGACTTACATCAATCAAACTTATTTATTATATGGAAGAAAACTCAATTTTTTTTGCTGATGGAAATGATCCGGAAATGATCAATGCATTTAAAAAAGCTCAGGAAACTTTTAAATATTTTTGGCGTGAACAATCATGGGAATACAGAAGAATTATCCCAGGGCTTAATGTATCATGCGTGAAAGTAGCTTTTTCAGAGAAAAATGAAGCTGGAAAATTAGATGTTGAGCATATGTGGATCAATGACGTTTTTTTTGATGGAGACAGTATCAAAGGCTACCTGATCAACGAGCCCAATACATTGAAAAATGTACAGATGGGAGACTATATTGAAATTCCCCTTACGAATATCAGCGACTGGCTTTTTGCGATTACTCCAAGTGTTCAAAAACCTAAAGGGCTTTCAAAATTATTTTCTTCGTCATCTGAACCGCTTCCCAGAACTTATGGTGGATTTACCATTCAGAAAATGCGTTCAGATATGACAGCTTCAGAAAGAAAAGATCATGATAATGCATGGCAGCTGGATTTTGGCGATTTCAATGATATTCAAATTGTAAACAAGCAGTCTGAAGAACCTGAAAACCTCGTTGAGCATCCGATGAGCGTAAATATGAAGGAAAAATTCCTTGAGTTTTTACAACAAAATCCTGATGAATTAAAACATAGTGACGAGAATGGGCTTACTTTGCTTCACAGAGAAACCATTGCAGGAAACTTAACGATTGTAAAAGTTGCCCTGGAAGCCGGAGCAGATAAAAGTGTTCAGTCTAAAGCAGGAAAAACAGCATTGGATTATGCGAAACAACTGAACTGGGAGCATATTATCCCTGTGCTGGAGAATCAATAAAACTGAAAAATAATTAGAAGAATAAAGTAATAAAAGAGAAGCTGTAAGGTTTCTCTTTTTTTTATATAACCATAAAATTTTTATAACACTTAAGTCCAATATAAGTTATTATTTATACTGTTGATGAGAGCACTTAAGCTTCAGTTTTCATCTTGACAGAAATTGATGCTTTTAGAATATATTGAGAAATATAAAATGTATTCAATAAATAGATTTTAAAGTTCTCTATCATTTTTTTTATATTTGTATAAAGACACAAATAAATAGGTCATTATGGAAAAGCTAAGAAATCTAAGAAAGCAAAGAGGCTACACACAAGAATATATGTCTAATATCATCTCAACAGATGTTTCAAACTATTCCCGAAAAGAGAATGATGAAGTAAGAATTTTTGATGATGAATGGGAAAAATTAGCAAAAGCGCTTAATGTGCCTGTAGAAGAGATCAAAGAGGAAAGACCAGGACGTGTGGTTAATAATGATAATTTAACTTTTAACGATCAATCTGCAAATAATAATTTTAATCAATATTATAATATTCCCAATTCTATTGTAGAGAATTTACAAAGCTACATTAAAGTTTTGGAAGAGCAGATTGTAACATTGAAAGAAGAGAATAAGAAATTGAAAAGTAAATAGAATACTGATTCTTTTAACGATTGATAAACTATAAAAAAGCCCGGAAGAAAAATCTTCCGGGCTTTTTTATTTTAACCAAATTTCTTCTTTCTCAACCAGAAGAACAGTCCTCCGATAAGACCAATTAATACTAATGGCAGTAATAAATTCAGCCATTGCCAATTTGTTCTTTCTTCTTCTATTCTATGTCTGTCGAGAAGTCTTTCTTCGATGTTTCTGTTTCTTAATTCCATCAGATTACTGTCGTCCAACAAATAATCCAGTGCGTTTCTAAGGAATTGCTCGTTTCCGAACTGCTCGTTTGTCAGCATATCAACTCCCAGCGGAAGTGGTTTTCCTTTGATCACTTTATTTCTTCCAACGTCTCCGTCTGCAATAACGATCATTTTATTTTCAGGGCTTGATGCTTTAAAGCCAGGGTAAGATTTTCTTTCAATTCTTGAAGCATATGCAGAATTGAATTTCCCTTCCAATGCTACGGCAAAGATCTTCGGTGTACTTGGTTTTTCCATTTGTCCAAGGCTGTCTACACTTGCAATTTCTTTAAGATCTACATAATTTGGGACCTGCTTCAATAATGTTCTTTCACTGGATTCAAAAAGAACTTTTGTTTTGATATTCTTTCTTCCTCCCAATGTATCAATTGAAGTAGGAAATTCAAATTTTACAGGATTGATATTTTTTGTAATCGGATTATTGTCTTCAGCAATTCCCAGCGGATAATATGGCCAAGGAAGGCTTGTAAACTGCGGGTTTCCGCTCACCTCTCCCGTTACGAGCTTCAGTAATGCAAATTTCTTTACATCTTTTACCAAAGCAGTATTGATTCTTAAACCATAATTGAAGAAAAAGTCTGTCATATTAATATCAATCGGGAAAGGCATTACCTTTTTAGACCTTGTCAGTGTATCCATTTCGGAATTTACGGCATCAATCATCCAAAGCGTTTTCCCACCATTCATGATATATTGATCAAGAATTACTTTTTCATTATCGGTAAAAGCTTTTCGCGGTTTTGCAATGACCAAAGCACTCATCTGCTTCAATAAAGGAAGGTCTTCAAGGGTAAGCTCAGTTTGATTTTTAGGAATAACGGGACCTGCATCGTAGTTTTCCATTGCCAGCTGTACAAAACCCTGAAATTCATCCGGGCTCAATTCATCCTGATTTACCAGAATTCCTACTTTCTTTCTTTTATCTGCCGCAATATTTTTAATATTTGAAACCAGACTGTATTCCAATCCTTCAATGGATCTTGTAAGCTGCTGATCAGCATCAATACCTGCCTGCTGTACAATTAACGGAATAGAAACTCCTGCTTTATCATATTTAATAACCGCATATGGGAAAATGGTAATCTGCGTAAACTTTCCATCTTTAGAATCCGGAAGGTATGAAGGTTGCATTCCCATTGCAGCCAGGCTATCATTGGATATTTTAGACTTTAGCGGATCGATAAATTTAAAATCAATCTTTGGATTCACTTTTCGGAATTCTTCCAGCATAAACTTCGTTTCTCCCTGAAGCTGTTTAAAGCTTGCCGGAAAGTCTCCTTCAAGGTAAACCTCTACGGTTAAAGGTTTTTTAACAGATTCCAATACTTTAATAGTACTGTCTGAAAGGGTATATCTTTTTTCCTTTGTTAAATCTAGTCTAATCCCTGAATAGGTAAGAATAATGACTAAAGGAATGATAGCAAATAAGAAAATCCCAAGTGGAGATTTAGCATTGATCTTCTTCATAATTCTACTTCTTTTTGTTAATAAAATGATTAGACAATACTAATGAAGCACCGATTACCAGAATAAAGTAAGCAACGTCTTTCAGATCTACAAGACCTCTTGTAAAGCCAAGGAAATGCTGATAGAAACCAATATTCTGAAGGATAAAATCTGCGCCTCCCAACAATTTATAGCTTGCCAGCTGCTCGATTCCGAAATACATGATAAAGCACATGAAAACACCTAACAAATAAGCCATAATCTGGTTCTGAGATAGTGAAGACGCTAAAATCCCCACTCCTGAAAACGCTGCGATTAAGATAATCAGCCCGATGTAACTTCCGAAAGTCATTCCCAAATCGATATTGCCAGCCGGAACTCCTAAAACATATACGGTATAAAGGTAAATAAGTGATGGGATAAGGCATAAAACACCTACGATCCATACGGAAAGGAATTTTCCTGCTACTAATTCAGAAACTTTTAACGGCTGTGAAAAAAGCCAGTTCAGCGTACCTGTTTGTTGTTCTTCAGCAAAAGTTTTCATGGAAAGAGCCGGAATGATAAACATCAACAGCCATGGAACCAATACAAAATAGCTTTGCAGCGATGCTGCCCCGATCTCAAAAATATTAGAATCGTTGTCGAAAAAGAACAGGAAAAGAGTTCCTATCAAACTGAAAGCGGCAATAATTACCCATGCACTCCAGTTTCCAAAGTAACTCCAAAGTTCTTTCTTTAAAATTGCAATCATAGTTTTTTAGTAAGATGTATAAAGAGTTTTTTCTGCTCTTCTACAATTATTTCTTTTTTTTATTCTTATTAACAAGTTTTACAGTCATCATGATCAGAAATACAAGAACGAAAAATCCTGAAATTAATTGCCACCAGTAATCAATTACCATAGATTTCAGTATCACGGTAAAGACTACCAGAAATAAAATGAAAGTAGCAATTTCGTTTGCCTGTCTCAGTTTTATATTGGCAATTCCCAAGGTATTTCCATTCAAAGCCTTTAATTGCAGGACTTTCTTCCAGCACCAGTAATGATAAATAGCAAGCCCGATCAGGAAAGTTAGTTTTAAATGAAACCAACCCATTTTCATCAATCCCGAATTTAAAATGATCATGACCAGCCCGCAAACTGCCATGATAACACCGGCTGGAACGGTGATAATATTCCACAGCCTTCTTGCCATGAATGTATATTGTTCCCTCAAAATTTTCTTCTTTTCTTCCGAAAACTCATCGGTATCTTTATAGTAAACGAAGATTCTTACGAGATAGAAAATTCCCGCAAAATAACTTACCATAAAAATAATGTGCAGCGCTTTGATGATGGTATACAGCATCCTAAAAATTTGTTTGCAAAGATAGTTTATTTCGTAAAAAAAGAGAATTTAATCTAAAATCTTTAGCTTAGAATCATAAAGTTTAAGGATATTTTAAAATTTGAAAATGAATTTCATATCAACATTAAAATTGAAACGCAGATTAGAGCCCTGCTGATTTAAATGATAGTCAAAAGGAAGACCGTCTCTAGGAGCATCTGCCTCTTCTTTTCCAGTCATATTGGTATAAGAAATATTCCTCTGTCTGATGCCAAAACCAATTTTAGGCATAAAGCCAAACCATGAAGACTCTTTATGAAGCAAAATACTGTAATTAATATTTAATCCATATTTGGTTCTTTTATAATCTGCTGAACTAAAAGAATAGTAAACATCATTTTCATCATAATATTTTCCTGAAATGTCTTTTCCTGTTTGATTTAAATAGAAAACTTCTGCTGATACAAAATGTTTTAATCTTGATTGTGGAGCCAGGCTGTAAAAAACTTCTGGTTTTATCTCAAAAACTCTGTTTTTCCCTTCAAAATCATCAATGCTTAGGGGAGTTATTTTACTGGTTCCGTATGCCAATTCGGTTCCCACCCACCATCTTTCATTTATTTTCCGCATATAGCCTATATTATAACGCTGGTCGCGAAAAGGGGCAAAAGCGCTTACGGTAACTATTGATTTATAATCATAAGATTGAGCATAAATCGTTTCAAAAAAGCTAAAAAAGATAGAAATAAGTAAATATTTTTTCACAAAACGGTTATTAGAATGAATGTTTCAAATATATTATATTATCATGTATTCAGCAATAATATTTTTTAACTGAATTTATTTAGTAACTAAAAATAAATTCCAATAACCACTTTATTAGTGAATTTTTTTTTTAATATCCTTAAATTTCTCATGATTTTCATACTACTTCCAATCCTCTGAATAATTTGACCTCGAGAAATTTAAAAGCCTTTTCTTTCTCCATGAAATTAATGAATATTTTTCATAAAAAAACAGGATTTCTGATATTCCAGAAACCCTGTTTTTTACTCTACAAACGTAGATTTTTTTATCTTAAGAAATAACGCCTAATTCTTTTCCTACTTTTTCAAAAGCAGCAATGGCTTTATCCAAATGCTCTTTCGTATGAGCAGCAGATAACTGAACTCTGATTCTTGCTTTTCCTTTTGGTACTACAGGATAGAAGAATCCAATTACATAGATTCCTTCGTCCATTAATTTTTCAGCCATTTTCTGAGAAAGTGGAGCATCATACAGCATTACAGGAACGATAGCAGCATCACCGTCAGGAATATCAAAACCTTTAGCTTTCATTTCTGTTCTGAAGTATTCTGCATTTTCCATTACTTTATCGCGTAATGTAGTATCGTCAGAAATCATATCCAAGACTTTCAGTGCAGCACCTACGATTCCAGGAGCCAGTGAATTGGAGAATAAGTAAGGACGAGAGCGTTGTCTCAGCATATCGATGATTTCTTTTTTACCGGAAGTAAAACCTCCTAAAGCACCCCCAAGAGCTTTTCCTAAAGTAGACGTGATAATATCTACTCTACCCATTACTTCATTGGCTTCGTGGGTTCCACGACCTGTTTTTCCGATGAAACCAGTCGCGTGAGAATCATCCACCATTACCAATGCATCATATTTATCTGCAAGGTCACAAACACCTTTAAGATCTGCAACGATACCATCCATTGAGAAAACTCCGTCCGTTACGATAATTTTGAAACGGTGGTTCTTTTCTGAAGCAGCGATCAATTGTGCTTCAAGATCAGCCATATCATTGTTTTTGTAACGGTATCTCGCCGCTTTACAAAGACGAACACCGTCAATGATAGAAGCATGGTTCAATTCATCTGAAATAATAGCATCTTCATCAGTGAATAACGGTTCAAAAACTCCACCGTTCGCATCAAAAGCAGCTGCGTAAAGAATAGTATCTTCAAGACCTAAGAATTCTGCAATTTTCTTCTCTAAATCTTTATGAATATCCTGCGTTCCACAGATGAAACGTACAGAAGACATTCCGTAACCATGAGACTGGATCATATCCTGAGAGGCTTTCATTACTTCCGGATGGTTTGATAATCCAAGGTAATTGTTAGCACAAAAGTTCAAAAGCTTTTTTCCGTTTGCTTCTATTTCAGCACTCTGCTGAGAGGTGATGATTCTTTCTCTTTTGTAAAGTCCGTCGTTCTCAATATTTTGAAGTTCGTTCTGTAAATGTTGAAGGTATTTTTCAGAAATCATTTTTAGTAATTTTTTAGATGTGCTAATTTACTAAAAAGGCAGTAAAATAAAACCTTTTATAAGCTTAATTCTAAAATTTCAGTTTTTAACACAATTAGTCTACTAATTTAGTAGGATAATATTTATATTTGTTTAAAATTTCAGAGCATGAAACTGATTCCGGTACAGAAAACAAATAACATCAATTCAAGAAGATTCCTCAATGATCATATGAAACCACGCATTCCTATTATTCTTGAGGATTTTGTAGATCCTGAAAGCCCTGCTTTTAAAAAATGGAACTTTGAATATTTTAAGGAAATTGCAGGGGACCAAAAGGTGAATATTTATGGGAATGAAATTGATTCGCTGAACAGAGTTGCCAGCCAGCCTATTGCGCAAAGTACATTCTCAGAATATCTGGACCTGATAGATTCTACTCCTACGGAACACCGCCTTTTTTTATTTAATTTATTAAGTATCAAACCAGAGCTTAAAGACGATCTTATTTATAACGATGTCACAAACGGGAAAATATTGAAATGGCTTCCTTTTATGTTTTTCGGAGGAGAGGGTTCAGCTACGCGAAATCATATTGATATTGATATGTCTCATGTTTTCATCACTCAGTTTCATGGAATTAAAAGGATCTGGCTTTTTCCCTGGGAACAATCTGACCTGATGTATAAATTACCTTACAATTTCCACAGCTTACCCAATATAAAAGACCCGGATTATAGATCGTATCCTGCTCTTCTTTATTTACAAGGATATGAAGCTATTCTTCAACCCGGTGAAACGTTATACATTCCATCCGGATGGTGGCATTATATACAATATGAAACCGGAGGATATTCTGTTTCTGTACGGGCACTTCCTTCTAGCTTTCTTGAAAAATGGCGGGGTTTCAAAAATCTGGTGGTGACAAGAAATTTTGACAATCTTATGAGGAATATCTTTAAAGAGAAATGGTTTAATTATAAGATAAAAAAAGCCAAAGAACGTGGAACAAAAGCAGCAAAAAAACAAAGAAGCTTTCAAATTTGAAAGCTTCTTTTATTATTTAATGTTTAATAAACTTAATATTTTTCTCTTTCACCGTGAAAACATATGTTCCTGGAATCAGGTCTGATATTCCTATTGCTTTTCCTGGTTCATAAACGGATGTCCTTATTAATCTTCCGTCTACCCCATGAATGGAATATTCTGTAGATTTATCAATTCCTTTAAGGTAAAGTTCATTCTTTGCAGGATTTGGATATAAGCCAAAATGGTCTTTCTCCACCGAAGAAATACTCAATGTATTATCCTGAACTACAGTAGAATTTTTATGCAATATCTGATAGTCATAATTAAACTGAATGCTTGAAACCGGAAAAGGAACTGTTTCAGAAAAGTATTGGTTGTTTGAAGTATTATTAAGCGCAAAATACGCTGTTTGTCCGCCTGTCCCGTTTACTTTAATAGGCAAAGGCATTTCAAAAAAGCTTACAGAAGGCATACTTTGGGTTTGGGAAATATTAAAAACCAGTTGATTTCCGGCTTGTTTCCATTTGATGGTATAGGTAGGATATCCTTCCCCATACAGCCAATCATTAAAAAATTCTGTAAAATCTTTTCCCGTAGACTGAAGCAAAGAGGCATTAAAATCAGAAGTTCTCACATAATTATAAGCCAAGTCAGGTTTTCCATGATAATCTTTAAGTGCCTGATAAAAAACATCATCGCCAAGTATCCATTTGATCATTCTTAATAGGTACCCGCCTTTTGCATAAGTAAGTCTGCTATCAAAAATCCGGTAAATATTATTAAGCCCTGAATCAGGAACATACGTTGTACCTCCTACACTACCCGTAATCATACTGATCTGTCCGGAAAGGTAATTCATGAACTCAGCATTATTCATAAGCAGTTTCTCATTGGCTACATGTTCTCCGAGAGTGGCAAATCCTTCGTTAAGCCAGATATCATTCCATGCTCCACACGTTACTTTATCTCCAAACCATTGATGTGCAAGTTCATGGGCGATAAGACTTTTTGCAAAACCTCCCATTGATGACATCGTTTGATGTTCCATTCCGCCACCGTTAAGGTATTCCATGTGCCCGTATTTTTCATCCCGGAACGGATATGGACCGAAATAGTTCTCAAAGACATTCATTATTTGTTTTGTCTGGTCGATATTGGACATTTTCACCGGATCAGCAGCCGTTGCCGGATAAACATAATTAACAAACGGGAACGGCGGATTTCCAATCACATCATTGATCTTCGTATAAGTTGTAATCCCCAACGCAATAAGGTAAGCAGGTGTAGGATACATTGTTCTCCAGAAAGTAAGTTTCTTTCCTGTTGCCGGAGTAATGGTTTCTGACATCAATCTACCATTTGCCGCAACATTATATTGTGAGGGAGTCGTAATCTTAAAATCAAATCTTTCAATTTTATCATTTAAACTTTGCTTGGTAGGAAACCAATCCTGAGCTCCATAAGGTTCATTTAAAGTTGAAAGTACCGGAGTACTCACTCCTGATCCCTGTGTTCCTGTTTTTACCGTACCATTTGCCGGATCAGGAGTACCTGAATAATGAATAGTAAGTGAATCCAGGGTATTGGCAGGAATAGCTACAGGAAAATCTATTTTAATCTCTTTGGTAGCAAGCTGTTGGAAAGGAATGCTGTTTCCATGATATTGCACCTGTGAAACCGTTAGTACATTGGTAAGATCAAAATAAATGCTGCCCATATTCTGATTAGGCTTAAAATGAGAAGTTACAGATCCTGAAATGCTGTTAACTGCCGGATCTAAGCTTACATCCATCCTTTGATAACGCAGATCATAATTCAGGGTATTAGGATTTACACTCCCTATTCCCATTCTATTGGCAAAGGACTTCATTTCTTTTTCTCTCAGCCCTTTCATTTCAATATTATAATCTGTTTTCTGACTATAGTACTGCTGGGCAATTAATACGCTTATTATGAGTAAGTAAATTTTTTTCATATACAGAAATATTGTATCATTCAAATATAAAAAAAACCTTTTAATCGTTGATTAAAAGGTTCTTATAATATATAAAATAAACATTTAAAGTTCCAGAGCGGGCTCCAGAATTTTTTCCATTCTTTTCTTTACCATATCCACAGATCCGGAATAATTATTAACCATCAGGGAGAAAACTAAAGTCTTCCCTGAGTTTGTTTTCAGATATCCTGCTAATGTTTTTACTTTATTCAGAGTTCCTGTTTTAGCAAAAATCTGTCCGTTTCCTTCCCCCAGAAACATTCTCTTCAACGTACCGGATTGTCCGCCAATCGGAAGAGAAGTTAAATAAGTTCTGTAATATTTTTCATCCATTAAAGAGGTTAAAAATTTCACCTGAGAAATAGGCGTTACATTATTACTTCTTGAAAGCCCGCTTCCATCGATATAATTAAGTCCAATCATATCAAAGCCCGCTTCTTTAAGATGTTCCGTAACCACACCTCTTCCCGTTTCCGAAGTCTGGTCACCTAATTTTTGAAACCCTACTGTTTTCAGTAAAGCTTCAGCCAATGAATTATCACTACGCTGATTAGTATAATATATGATATCACTCAACGTCGGGGATTTATAAGCTGAAATCATTTTTCTGCTTTCGGGAGCAGCATCTGTCATTTTAGGCGTTACTTTTCCTGTTACAGGAATTCCACTTTTTACCAGTGTAGTTCTGAAGCTGTTTGCCAAATAAGCAGGTGCATCAGGAAGTTTTGTTGTTAAAACACCGTCTCCATCATACTTTTCAGCATATACCATCTGATGGGCATAAGGTGAAACGTAGAAGAATTTCTTATCGGTAGAGAAGCTTCCTTTCTTTACGATCAGCTTTTCATTTGCCGGGTTTATTCCGCTGGTTGTACCTACAGGCAGATAGTAATTATTGTTTTCTAGCCATACAACATTTTCCGGAAGCATTGAAATATTGCCTTTGAAAAGCGCTGTCTGAATAATAATATCACCGTTTACCTTTCTGATTCCCTCGCGTGAAAGCCCTCCTATGAAATCTGAAATAATGTCTCTGTAAGACCACGCTCCTGCTTTGTTTGTTCCCAAAGACGGATCTCCGCTTCCTACAATATAAAGGTTACCATTTAAAGTACCATTTTCATCTACCGTCCCAGAATACTCCAATTGAGTCATCCAACGATAATTTTCTCCCAACAGATGCAATGCTGTTTCTGTTGTCAGCAATTTTGTGGTAGAAGCCGGAACTAATGGTGTGCTCTCATTGTATGAAGAAATCACCTTCTTTGTTTTCGGATCATACACTACGAATCCCCAGTTTGCATTTTTCAATACAGGGTCCGCCATCATTGTGTTTACATTAATGTCTACAAGTTCTTTAGCCGACAACATCGTTTTTTCCACCACCGAGCTTACGGGTGAAGGAAGGTTCAAACTGCTTTTCTGATTGTCGTAATTTTGAGAGTAAAGAACAGTAGAAACGGTAGATTGAGCCAGGAAAAGACCGGAAGCCAACACCGCTGCACTTGAAATATATTTTCTGAAATTTACCATCTATCCTTTTTTTGTTCTATAGTTGGAGCTAATAGAAAATGATAAGTTAAATCATTCAATAAAAGAGCCAAACACTTAATCAACGTCCAAAAGTAGAAATTATTGTCATACAACGGGCTACAGCCGTCTTATAAAAGAGGCTAAAGTTTGTTAAAAATTGTTAAAAATCAACAAAAACATCCTTTTTAATGCTTTGATAAGCAGTAATTTCATCAAATTCTTTCAAACTTATCAAAACCATTTGCTTGTACTTTTCATAGTTTTTTCCCCGGGGTAATTTGAGGAGAATCTGAAACTGATATAAATTATTAAGCCTTGCGATCTGAGCCCTTTCAGGTCCTAATACACAATCTTCAGGAAGATATTTTCTCAGGATAGAACCCAAAAACTGAGAAGCACGGTCTGCCTTATCATCTCTTCGGTGTTTCAGCTCAATCATAATGAGCTTAGTAAACGGCGGATAATGAAACTTCTGACGTTCTGTAAGGATATATTTATAGATCTTAGCAGGATTGTTCATCTTGATCAGCTGAAATACAGAATGATCAGGATTGTAGGTCTGAATCAGGATTTTTCCTTTTCCGGAAACCCTTCCTGCTCTTCCGGAAACCTGAGTTATCAATTGATAGGCACGTTCTTCTGCCCGGAAATCCTGTACATATAATAAGGAATCAGCTTTTGGAATAGCAACAAGTTCAATATGATCAAAATCCAGCCCTTTGGAAATCATCTGCGTTCCTACCACAATATCTGTTTCTCTGTCCTCAATCTTCTCATAAAGTTTTTCGTAAGCAAATTTCTTGCGCATAGAATCTACATCCATTCTATCTACCTCATTTTCAGGAAACAGTTTGGAAACTTCTTCGTGAATCTGCTCTACCCCAACTCCTCTTTCATTAAGGTTTTCAGAATTGCATTTCGGACAGGTTTTCGGTTTTGATGCTCTCTGACCGCAGTAATGGCATTTCATTTCATTGGCAGCCTTGTGATACGTCATTACAACATCGCAATTGGAGCAATAATTAACATAGCCACAAGTCTCACATTCCACAACATTGGCATAACCACGTCTGTTGTGAAGAACTATCGCCTGGTTTTTATCATCAATTGTTGTCTTTATTGCATCAATAAGTCTGGTTGAAAAGTTTCCTGATACATTTTTAGATTCCTGGGCTTCTTTGAAATTGATCAGTTCATATTCAGGTAAGCTTACCTTCCCGAATCTTTCTTCCAGGAAGATGTATTTCATTTTATCTTTTCTGGCGCGGTAATAGCTTTCAACAGAAGGGGTTGCAGATCCCAGAATCACTCCCGTCTTATACAGGTTCCCCAAAACCAAAGCCGCGTCTCTTGCATTGAAATAGGGAGAAACTTCTCTTGGTTTATAAGCGGAATCATGTTCTTCATCCACCACAATCAATCCTAAATTCTGATAAGGTAAAAACAAAGCATTTCGTGTTCCCACAAGGATACGAATATCATTTTGCTTAATTCTCCGCCACACTTCTACTCTTTCAAAATCCGTCAGTTTCTGATGATAAAAGCCTAGTTGCCTGCCATATTTTTTTTCAAGTCTCTGTGTAATTTGCTTGGTCAAAGAAATTTCAGGGAGCAAAAACAGAACATTTTTACCACTTCTCACACATTCATCAATCTTTTCTAAATAAATATGAGTTTTTCCTGATGATGTCACTCCGTGAAGCAGGACATTTTTTCCTTCTTCAAAAGCTTCATCTATTTCAGATTTTGCTGTTTTCTGTTCTTCCGAAAGTTCTTCAATGTCTTCAATTTCTCCCTCATAGCTATCGATCCTGTCTTTCTGCATGTAATATTCTTCCACCAGACCTTTGTCTGCCAATGCTTTGAAATGAGAACTTCCGAAATAACCATCTTCAAACAATTCTGCTTTTTTAATATGAAGATCAGGTCTTTCTGTCTGTTTTTCTAAAATAAAAAGAAAAAGATCTTTCTGCTTAGGAGCCTTATTAAGTTTTAAAAGAATTTCTGTAAGATTCTGATTCCCAAGAACCTCATCATTAATCTTTATATAGGCAACTTCTTTTGCTTTATATTTTTCAGCAATTTTCTCATCAATCTCTATATATTGCAGATCTATAAGGGAATTGATGGTTTTGATGATTTCCTTTTTGGGAATAAACGCTTCAATATCTGTAAGATTTACCAGCTGTCTTACTTCCAACGCCTGAACGAGATACATTTCATTGACATCGAGATTCTCGAAATCAACGACAACACCGGGTTTCAATTTCAGATAGGTTTCACTTTCCAGTTTTAAAGAGGAAGGAAAAGCCAGCCTGTAAATCTCCCCAAGATTGCACAAATAGTAATCGGAAAGCCAGTTCCAGAAACGGATCTGCTCTTCAGGAAGTATGGGTTTATCATCCAAAATACTGATTACGTCTTTCGCTACAAAGTTTTCCGGGGCATTATCATGAAGCTCAAAAACAATTCCTGTGTAAATCTTTTTACCTCCAAACGGTACCAAGACCCGCATTCCCAACTGAATCTGAGACATCAGTTCTTCCGGAACCTTGTATGTAAAGGAACCTTTTAAATTCAGTGGTAAAACAATTTGAGCGTATTGCAAGGGAAATATTTAAAGTGTAAAATTAGATTTTTCCTGAGAGAACTGCAACTTTTGAAGTATTTCAATACTCACTAAACCGAAAATTTAAAAGAAGAATTCTGTGATCTCATACCACATTGCCGATGTAAAAAATCCTACAATGATACTGACTCCGATGATAAGATTGGTCAGTTTTGTATTGAGCCTGAATTGTTCTGCAATAATGCTTGAAGTAACCAGTGTTGGCATGGCGGCTTCAAATACAGTGATTTTTGCAACATCTCCTTTGATTCCCAATAATAAAGCCATTCCTAAAACAATTGCCGGCGCAAGAATCAGTTTATAAAGCATGGAAGCAGACATCTGAGGAATCAATTTCTTCCAGCCATTAAATTTTAATTGTAACCCTACTGAGAACAAAGCTAAAGGACTCACCGTAGCAGCCAATTTATCAAAAAATGGTTCTGCGGCGGTAAAATCGATGAATTGTGATAATACTAAAGCTGAAATACAGCCTATCAATGGTGGAAATGTGATAAGACGTTTTAAAATGAATACTGCACTTACTTTTCCTGACTTACTTCCTCCTTTTACAGCTGCGATAATTCCTAATGTTGAAAGGGCAAAGAACATGGTCTGATCACAGATAATGGCAATACTTAGCAACCCTTCTCCATAAAAAGCACTAATCAGCGGAAATCCTATGAAAGAGGTATTACTGTAACCGCTTGCCAATTCCAAAGTACTTCTTGACCGCCTTGAATAGCCACGATTTTTACTGTAAAACATCATATAAATGAAGCAGAATACAGAGACCAGAAATGTTGCGGCAATCGGGAAAAGCATTTCCGTTGTCCATTGTACTTTTGGCAGATATTTAAATGAAACTGCCGGCAGAGCAAGATAAAGAATCCAGGTATTAATACCCTTGTGGGCATCCGGGTGGATAGATTTTGTTGCTTTGAATATCATTCCTGCAATAATGCACACTGCAATCAGAACAAAATTTACCATAACTGTAAAGAAATAATGTAGCGCAAAGTTACGGCTGATTTTTGAGGTAAGAATGGAAAAATGTCTTTTTTTGACCTTCCGCTTCATTCATCATACGAATTCTATCGAAAATGAAAACCTGCTTCACAAAAAATAGAGCAAATGAAATTTCATACCTAACATTAAACAAAACATATTATTTTTATTATAGTTAAATATTATTTATATAATTTTTATAATAACTAAATATGATAGAAATTTGTACCATCAATTATAAACAAAGTATTTAACGAAAAAATAACAAATACAGTTAAGTTAATTATTATAATTTCTAAAGTTATATATTTACAATCATCAATCATATTATTAATACTTAAAATGAACAGTTATGAATATTAATATTTTTAAAGAAGCAATATTAGGTTCTTTACAACTTAAAAACAGAATTGCAATGGCTCCAATGACCAGAGCAAGAAACGAGGATGGAATTCCAAAGGATTTCAATGCTGAATATTATGCCCAACGTGCAGATACAGGGCTGATCATTACTGAGGGAACAGCTATTTCTCCAACTTCAAAAGGTGTACTGCATATTCCAGGGTTATATACGCCTGAGCAGACTGAAGGCTGGAAACTGGTAACGGATGCTGTTCACAAAAAAGGAAGTAAAATATTCACTCAATTATGGCACGTAGGACGTGTTTCCCACGTTACCAATCAACCTGACGGACAGGCTCCGGTGTCTTCCTCTGATATTCAGGCAGGAGAAACGCATGCATGGGGTTATGATGAAAACGGAAAGGAAGGTTTTGTAATCAACTCAAAACCAAGAGCTCTTGAAACCGATGAAGTAAAACAGGTGATCCGGGACTTTACCCTTGCTGCTGAAAATGCAATAAAGGCAGGTTTTGACGGCATAGAGCTTCATGGGGCAAATGGCTATCTTATTGAACAGTTTCTTAATCCTTTTGTGAATAACAGAACTGATGAATATGGAGGAAGCATGGAAAACCGTTCCCGTTTTTTATTGGAAATCGTAGATTCTGTAATTGCAGCAATCGGAGCCGATAAAGTAGCAATCCGATTAACTCCTTATGGTGGTCTGTATGAAATGCCTCATTATGACGAGATTGAAGCTACTTATGAATATCTGGCTAAAGAACTTTCTAAAAGAAAAATCGTTTATATCCACATTATGGATCAGAAATCGAGAGGAAGTTTTGCTTTGCCTGAGGATTTCATGAAACGTTTTCGTACCTGGTATGACGGAATTATCATTCTTGCCGGCGGGATGGATAAGGAAAGATCTGAAAAACTGATCAATGAAGGAATTATTGATATTGCAGCCTTTGGGGAAGCATTTATTTCGAATCCGGATCTTGTAAGCCGTCTTGAAAACGACTTTCCTTTAACTCCTCCTAAAAGAGAACTTCACTACGGATTAACGATGAAGGGTTACCTTGACTGGGAGGTTTATCAAAAATAATCAAATTAACATTTTACATTATTAAAAATGGAAACAAATACAAATGCTCAAAACGGAGCAACAGCAAAAACTGGTGTGAATCAATTAGAAATATTAAGTAAGCTGTCATCACAAACTGCTGTGGGAAGTTTTCCTTTGGCTCAGTTCCTGAATGCACCCGGCAACGAAAAAGTGAAAGATTTCTTCTTTACTCCTGTTACTGAAAAGACTCTGGCAGGAAAAAGAATTGCCATCATTTCATCAGATGGTTTTGAAGAAATTGAATTAACAGGTCCGGCTTGGTATTTCCGTGAATTGGGCGCTCAGGTAGATATCGTAGCTCCTAAATACAAACCTGTGCCTGCTAATTTTGGACTGAGCATGCCTGAAGAGATGTCGAAAACTCATATTATGGCAATACAATATTTATTGCCTGTGGGCTGGATTAAAGTAGATCATACGGTAGATAAGATCAGTGCAGATGATTATGATGCAATCTTCATCCCTGGTGGAGCATGGAATCCGGATAACCTGCGTCATGATCCTGAAGTAGTACAGTTTGTGAAAGATTTCAGTGCAACAGGAAAACTGGTTGCGGCGATTTGTCATGCTACAGTAGTATTAATCAATGCAGAGATCATTAAAGGTAAAAAATTAACCGGATACTGGAATATTCAGATCGATCTAAAAAACGCTGGTGGAATTGTATCTGATGTACCTGTTGTAGTAGATGGTAATCTTGTTACCAGCAGACACCCTATTGATATTGCAGATTTCTCAAAAGCCGTAGAAAACTGGCTGATTGAGAACTAAGAAATTGTATTAAATACTGTTTAAATTTTCTATACTATTGACGAAAGCTGCCTTTAGGGGCAGCTTTTTTACTATTGTTTCTGTTTGCAAAAAAAACTAGGTTTTGGAAACCTATAAGGTTTGATTTAAAGACAATATAACAAAGTTGTCAATTTTTGGTAATTCAACTCATATTATGTATAAGCTCTAATTTTTCAATGTATCAAATAAGCTCATCACTTCAACTTTTTCCAGGGCTTTAGAAAATGTAATTTTCTTTGAGGTTTTTGGCAACAGATCAAAAAAGTTATCACTGAAATGCGCATCTCCCATCAGATAAACATCTTTTGCTAAAACATCAGTTGATATTTCAATTTCAGTCGGTGATATTTTTTTTATTATGATATTGGGCTTTTGTAGTTGTAAGTCCTTAGGCTTTACTAAAAAGAAAAGTTTATCTACTCTTTCTCCGCCATAGTCAGAAGTGATTTTTAATACGGTTTTAGAAAAATCAACCTTTGGTAAATCTGTTTTTTTAATACTGAAAATCTTATCACTTACATCGGCTTTAATCAATTGAGTACTATTTGATTTCCAGAGTTGTTTTCCATCAAAATCAATAAGTTCAAATTTTGTATCTGCATTTATTTCTTTCAGCAAATCACTTATGAAGTAAATATCATAAGCTTTATCTGTCTCAGCAACGGAAACCAGTACAGGTTCAAAACTTCTTTTTGCCTGATAGTGAAACGCCTTCCAATTTCCAAGATAATCAATAGAAGACCATGAAACTACGGGCCAGCAATCATTAAGCTGCCAGTATAAGGTTCCCATATTATAAGGTTTCGCGCGGCGGTGGGCTTCAATCGCGATCTGCATTCCTCTTGCCTGTAACAATTGGGAAATGTAATTGTATTTCACAAAGCCTGTAGGAATCGGATAATCACGTTTCATATATTCATTGATAATATCCCAACCTCTGGCATGCTTTTCATGTGCTTTGATCGTTGGATTTTGCAAATCCAAATCTGAAACTCCTGAAAACATTGATTTTGTAGTGGCTAAAGTTGGCATCCCCTGAAAACCGTATTCAGACATGAAACGTCCTACTTTTTCGTCATAAATCTCAAAAGGCTGTTCTCCCCACCAAACTCCCCAATAATGAGAATCTCCTTCTGTAAGGCTTTCTTTGTGTCCCCATCCTATTGACGGTGAACTTTCCCAATAAATATTTTTTTCCGGTGCCAGGTTTTCTTTTAATGTTTCAGGAATTACTTCATGAAAAAGCTTTTTATAGTCTCTCCAGACTTGTAAGGAATCTTCTTTTGAATATTTAAACTGTTTCTGATATCCCCAATTAACAATAGCTTCGTCTATTTCATTGTTTCCACACCATAAAGCTATGGAAGGATGGTTCTGAAGCCTATTGACCTGATCTTTTACTTCTTCTTTTACGTTATTCAAAAAGTCATTATCAGCGGGGTAAAAACTTCCTGCAAACATAAAATCCTGCCACACCAGAATTCCGTTTTCATCACAAGCTTTATAGAATTCTTCGTCTTCATAGATGCCACCGCCCCAGATTCTGATCATGTTCATATTAGCATCTTTTGCTGCTTTAATCAGTTTCTGGTATTTTTCCTTGGTAATTCTTGGAGAAAAGCTGTCCGCCGGAATCCAGTTTGTTCCTTTGATATATAAAGGGTTTCCGTTGACCTTAAAATAAAAAGATTTCCCTTTCTCATCTTTTTCTTGAATAAGCTCAACATTTTTTAAGCCATAGGAAACACTTGTATCGCGAATAACCATCCCATGTTTGGTATATAGCGTAATTCTGGTTGTGTACTGATCCGGTTTTCCTCTTCCATTAGGCTGCCATATCTTTGGATTTTTAATTTCGTAAGGTAACTGAATGGTATTCATCCCCTTTTTAAGGTGAAAACGACGTTGTCCTCTGTTAAAATTAAACCAGCTGTAATATTCTCCTTCTTCTTCAGCATAAACATTCATATTAAAAGAAACCTCAGCTAAAGTATCTGTCAATGATTTCTGCTGAACCTGAATAGTATTAATTTTTGCTTTTTGCCAAAACTCAATTTTTACATCTTTCCAGATTCCTGCTGTTACCAATCTCGGACCCCAATCCCAGCCAAACTGATACTGTGCTTTTCTTACAAAGCTTCTCGGTGATTCCGGCATGGTAAACGGTACTTTCTTTGCCAGCTCTTTTCCTGTATTAACAGCAGATTTAAACTTAACCTGCAACAGATTACTTCCCAGTTTTATATATTCTTTCGCAGGAATCTCCCATTTTCTGAACATATTATCTGTCTTCTTCAACAGTTTGCCATTAAGATAAATTTCTGAAAATGTATCTAATCCATTAAAGACAAGGTCAATATTATTATAGGCAAATTCTCTTGAGGAGATCTCAAAAGTGGTTTGATAATCCCAATCTTCATTTTCTACCCATTGTACTTTTTTCTCATTTTCATCCTTAAAAGGATCAGGGATAAGTTTATTGGTCATCAGATCAAGATGAACGGTCCCAGGAACTTTTGCCGGCAGCCAGTTTTGATCTTTTGAGTTTTTAAACTGCCAATTGGACGGAGATAAGCTTCTTTCTAAAAATTGTGCAGAGAGTATACCCTGAAGAAAAAGGAAGCAAAAAAGGAAAGTTTTATTCATCAATAAGTTTATTTACAATTCTATGGATTCCGTATTTAATAAGTTCGCTATTGAAGTTAATCAAAAGCCCTAGCTTTATATTGCTTTGTTTTAAATAAGTCAGTAATTGTGCATGAAATACAGGGTGTAATTCTAATACAGATTTTACTTCAACAATTACTTTATTTTCTACAATAAGATCAACTTTATATGCATTTTCTATTGAGATATTCTTATACTTTAGAGGTAAAGATACCTGTTGCTTTACTTCAAGCCCCTGCATTCTCATTTCATAAACTAAGGCAGTTTCATAAGTATGTTCCAATAATCCTACTCCTAAGTTTTTATGTACTTCCAAAGCAGATCCTATTATTTTGTAGGATAATTCATTTTCTGTCATTTGTGTGTTTTATTTTTATTTTAAATACTAGTTGTCTTTACGATTTCTATTATTCTTCTAGTTTTTTTATTAATTCATTTTGATTAGTTTTTATTTAAACGCAAAGGTTTTATCTCATTGTTTCTTATTTTAAGGGAGCTAAGACGTAATCGATCAATATCGATTTTGATGAAGCGTACTTTATACTATCGCTTAATCAGCGGCTTTGCCGCATTACTTTGCTTGCTTAAATATTATATTTAGAAAATAAAAACCTTTGCGTTTTTTATTAAATGCGATTAGTTTTATTTAAACGCAAAGTTTTTTATCTCATTGTTTCTTATTTTAAGGGAGCTAAGACATAATCGATCAATATCGATTTTGATGAAGCGTACTTTATACTATCGCTTAATCAGCGACTTCGCTGCGTTACTTTGCTTGCTTAAATACTACATTTAGAAAATAAAAAATTGCGTATTTTTATTAATTCAATGCGATTAGTTCTTATTTAAACGCAAAGCTTTTATCTCATTGTTTCTTATTTTAAGGGAGCTAAGACATAATCGATCTAAAATCGATTTTGATGAAGCGTACTTTATACTATCGCTTAATCAGCGGCTTTGCCGCATTACTTTGCTTACTTAAATACTACATTTAGAAAATAAAAAATTGCGTATTTTTATTAATTCAATGCGATTAGTTCTTATTTAAACGCAAAGCTTTTATCTCATTGTTTCTTATTTTAAGGGAGCTAAGACATAATCGATCTAAAATCGATTTTGATGAAGCGTACTTTATACTATCGCTTAATCAGCGGCTTTGCCGCATTACTTTGCTTACTTAAATACTACATTAAAAAAATAAAAACTTTGCGTTTTTTATTAATTAAATGCGATTACTTTTTATTTAAACGTAAAGTTTTTTATCTCATTGTTTCTTATTTTAAGGGAGCTAAGAGGTAATCGATCCAAAATTGATTTTGATGAAGCGTACTTTATACTATCGCTTAATCAGCGGCTTCGCCGCGTTACTTTGCTTGCTTAAATACTACATTTAGAAAATAAAAACTTTGCGTTTAAAATAATTCTAATATTATTTATCCTTCAAAGCAACTACCTCATCAGGATTGGCAAAAGCACTACCATCTGTAATAGCTGAAGAATGAAAATATCCGGCTTTTGTAAAGCTTCTTATTTCTTCAATATTCGAAGAACGAAGCCCTCCGCCTACTAGAATTTCGATTCTTCCGTCAGAAAGATGAACCAGTTTTTGTAGGTTTTCTTTTCCTTCAGAGACATTCGGTTTCTGTCCGGAAGTAAGAATGGTTGTAAAACCACACTCAATCACTTTTTCCAGAGAGTCTTCCAGATCTGCTGCCCTGTCGAATGCGCGATGAAAAGTGCAAGAAAGTGGCAAGGCAAGATTTACTAAAGCTTTATTTTGCTCTACATTCACCTTATCATTTTCATCAAGAATGCCGAATACAAAACCGTCAACATTTAATGTCTTTAGTGCTGCTAAATCCGTTTTCATCTGTTCAAATTCAGCATCCGAGTAAGTAAAGTCTCCACCTCTTGGGCGGATCATCACATAAATTGGAATATTTATTTTTTCTCTAAGCTCTTTTGTAGTTTCAAAATCGGGAGTTGTTCCTCCTTCGCTTAGCCCGGCACACAGTTCTATTCTGTCAGCTCCATTTTCAAAAGCTATCAATGCTGATTCGGGATTAAAGCATGCTATTTCTATTTTTGACATGTAACCTTATATTTTAATTAAATTCAGGAACATCCTGTAATACATCTGCAATTAAAAATGAACCATTTTCTTTGATCACCTTTATTTTAATAGGATATACTTCTTTCATTGATTTATCGGTAAGAACAACATCAAACAGATAACTGTTTTCATTTTCAGAAATCAGCTGACATTTTGTAGTTTCTATTTTATCCCAATCCTGACCTGAAATTAGGAATCCAACGCCAACCCCTGCTTTTTTAGTATCAAATTTCCCTTTCCATTTATCATTAAATTCTTTCTCGGTAAGACTTCCATCCACATCCATATCAACATTCATAGCATCACCTTTGTAGTCGTAATAGTCGTTGGTTGTCATTTTCTGCATATTCTTATCCAATTTGGAAAGATCTGAATTAAAGTAGTCTTCTATGCTCTTTTCCAGCCATTTTTTCGCTTCTTCGGATTCATTAACCTCAGGTTTTATTTCCTGTGCTATTTTTTCTGTCTGTTGGGGTTCAGGTTGTACTCCGGCATCTTTTTTCTCTTCTTTACATCCTATTATTACAAACAGGGAAGCGATAATCGTTCTTTTCATATTTTGTATTAAATATTTCTTATTTTTTACCAAGAATTCAAAGATTAAATTCTACGTTTTCATTCTATGTGGTGAAATTATTTTTAACCATATAGGTTTTAATGAACAGTAAAATTATCTGTGAACTCCTGACGATAAAAATCTGTATGTTATTTTATTGCAAATTCAGGTGTTTCGAGACGGTTTCCTTTCTGATCGTATACCGCAAAGTTAAATCCATCCTGAATACAGTAAGAGCCATATTCTCCTTTTTTATTAATAGCAATAAAACCTACCTGTATATCTTTCAGATTTTTGTTTCTTCTCTGGTTGATCTTTACAATCCTTTCCACCGCTTCTTTACAGGCTTCCTGAGGATTTCTTCCCTGTCTCATCAGTTCCACAACAAGATGCGTTCCTACAGTTCTTATGACTTCTTCACCATGTCCGGTTGCCGTTGCCGCTCCCACTTCATTATCTACAAACAGCCCTGCGCCGATAATTGGAGAATCACCTACTCTGCCATGCATTTTAAAAGCCATTCCGCTGGTTGTGCATGCTCCGGAAAGATTACCCTGAGCGTCTAAAGCAATCATTCCAATGGTATCATGGTTTTCAATATTGGCAATAGGTTTATATTGACTGGTTTTCAGCCATTCTTTCCATTCTTTTTCTGATTCAGGGGTGAGAAGATTTTCTTTTTTAAAGCCTTGTGAAAGGGCAAATTGCAGCGCTCCGTCTCCTACCAACATTACGTGAGGTGTTTTTTCCATAACTGCTCTTGCCACAGAGATCGGATTTTTTATATGTTCCAGACACGCTACTGAACCGATATTGTAATTATCATCCATAATGCAGGCATCCAGCGTTACCCTTCCGTCCCTGTCCGGTCTACCTCCATAACCTACACTTCTTTCTTTTGGATCCAGCTCTACGAGACGAACTCCTTTTTCCACGGCATCCAGTGCTTTTCCTCCCTTTCCAAGGATGGTCCAGGCTTCTTCATTAGCTTTTAATCCGAAATTCCAGGTTGAAAGAACGATAGGCTTATTGGTAACTTTATGATTAAGATTATTTTGGGAAAGATCATTTGCCATTATTTCTAACGGATTTACAGCAAGTGCGGCTGTTGCTATTCCCAATTTTTTGATAAAACTTCTTCGGTTATTGTTCATTGTATCTCAAAATTATAATACTCAACAAATCTAAAAAAAACTTCCATGAAATCCTCAAGCCTGTTAAATTAATATATGTTTACTATTATCTGCTTGGATCAATGCGGTAATTGATCCCTGAAATATCCATACATCCAAGTTCCGGCAAGGGCACTCAGAAGTGTAACAGACACCGCTAAGGCTCCGGTTCCGATCTGAGCAAAAAGAGGACCGGGACAGGCTCCGGTAATCGCCCAACCAAAACCGAATATCAATCCGCCATAAATCTGTCCTTTATTGAATTTTTTAGGAGCAAATGTAATGGGATCACCGGAAATTGTTTTTATATTGAACTTCTTGATCAGCCATACTGAAGCTGCTCCCACAAGCACCGCACTTCCGATGATTCCGTACATATGGAAAGACTGAAAGCGAAACATTTCCTGTATTCTGAACCAGCTGATGACTTCTGCTTTCACGAAAATAATTCCAAATATAATTCCTGCGGCAAGATATTTCAGATTGTTATACCATTTCTGGTTTGTATTTTCTTCATTATAAACGGTATATTCACAATGGTTTTGTTCTTTTATCATTTAGTTTGATTTTAAAATTAGATTATAGCGAAAGAATAATAGGCAGAATAAAGTTTGCCATTACAAATCCTCCGATCAAAAAACAGATGGTAGCTATTAAAGATGGTAACTGCAGATTGGAAAGTCCCATGATGGCATGTCCGCTGGTACATCCACCGGCATATCGTGTTCCGAATCCTACCAAAAATCCACCTACCACCATCATGATGAACCCTCTGAGTGTAAATAAACTTTCAAAATTCATAAGCTGGGTGGGAACAAGGTTGGTATAATCTGTAATTCCATAACCTGCCAGTTCTGCTTTAAGGGTTGGATTTACTGTAATTTCGGATGGATTAAGCATAAAATTAGCGGTGATCATTCCTCCGAAGAAAATTCCGAGTACAAAGAACAGATTCCAGGATTCTTTTTTCCAATCGTATTTAAAGAAATTAATATTAGCGGGAACACATGCAGCGCACATATGTCTTAATGAGGAACTGATTCCAAAGTGTTTATTTCCTAAAATTAATAAGGCTGGCACAGTAAGCCCAATCAACGGACCCGCAATATACCATGCCCAGGGTTCTTTTATCATTTCTAACATATATTTATTTTTTAATTATTTAAAATTTTAGTCTGACATACAAAGTCACTTTTCGGAATAGCTGTAAAAGCAATAGCTTTAAACCCTCCTTCAATTTCTGTAAAATTTCTGTATCCTCGTGCCTGAAGAATTGCGGCTGCCATCATGCTTCGGTAACCTCCGGCACAATGAAGATAAAAATGTTCTTCGGGCTGTAAGGAATGAATCCATTCATTAATATAAGCTAAAGGCTTACTGTAAGCACCGTTTACATGTTCTGCGGCATACTCGCTTTCTTTTCTTACATCTATAATTTTAGGGTCTTTATCTTTTATTTCGTTCTCAAATTGTTCAGCAGAAATACGGTTAACAGCATCTACTTCTTTACCACTGTTCTTCCATGCATTAAAACCTCCTTTTAAAAATCCTAAAACATGATCAAACCCTACTCTGCTTAATCTGGTCACGGCTTCTTCTTCATCACCGGGTTCAGTCACCAGAAGAATGGGCTGATTTACTTCTGCAATAAGAGCGCCTACCCAGGGAGCAAAATCACCATTTAAACCAATATTAACAGATTGCGGAATAAAGCCTTTAGCAAAACCGGCATTGTTTCTTACATCTAAGATCAAAGCTCCCGAAGCTTCCGCTATTTCCTCAAATTGTTCCGGAACCAGAGCCTGCATTCCGTTTGAAAGTACCTCATCAAAGCTATGATATCCATTTTTATTCATCATTACATTCATCCCGAAATAAGCCGGCGGAGGCAAAAGTCCGTCTGTGACTTCTTTAATGAAACTTTCTTTATCTTTTTGATTTAAAGCATAATTGGTTTTCTTCTGGTTTCCAAGGGTATCAACGGTTTCTTTCTGCATATTTTTGCCACATGCTGAGCCGGCACCATGAGCGGGATATACTGTAATTTCATCATTTAAAGGTAAAATTTTATGATATAAACTGTCATATAATAATCCGGCAAGCTCTTCCTGTGTCATATCTGCTGCTTTCTGAGCCAGATCCGGACGTCCTACATCTCCAAGAAACAAAGTATCTCCACTGAACAATGCGGTTTCAGTTCCATTTTCGTCAATCAAAAGGTAAGACGAGCTTTCCAATGTGTGCCCCGGGGTATGAAGAACTTTAATCTGAATATTTCCTATCCTGAATATCTGATTATCTTTTGCAATAATGGCTTCAAATTCCGGATTTGCTGTAGGACCGTATACAATTGGCGCTTTCGTTTTTTTGCTTAAATCCATGTGTCCGCTGACGAAGTCTGCATGAAAGTGAGTTTCAAAAATGTATTTTAATGAGGCTCCATCTTTTTCCAGTCTTTCAATATAAGGCTTTGTTTCTCTTAAGGGATCAATGATTGCTGCTTCACCACCTGAAGTGATATAGTATGCTCCCTGAGCCAGACATCCTGTATAAATCTGTTCTATTTTCATTGTATCTATTTTTTGATTTTGTTTGCTGATACAAATCTCCGGTTTGCTTTTTTTCTCTACAGTTACTTTTGTTACATAGCAGTATTTTGAAACTGATATTTTTGTGAAAAGTTCACAGAAGATCAACAACACAGATTTTCCTTACAGAAATATTTCCCGGGTGATAATGTAAATTCCCATTATCAGAACAAACCATCCAAAGGCAGGTTTCAGTTTTTTGCCGTCAATTTTTTTTGATAAATGTGATCCGATAATAATTCCGGCGATAGCAATTGCCGCAACGGAAAGGAGCATTGTCCATTCTATATTCACATTAGTCATAGATGATGAAAACCCAATTAAAGAATTTAAAGCAATAATGACCAATGATGTTCCTATTGCTGTTTTCATCGGCAATTTCAATAGATTGACCAACGCAGGAATAATCATAAATCCCCCTCCGGCACCTACCAGCCCTGTTAAAATTCCAACAATTGTTCCTTGTCCCACAGCTAATGCAATATTACTTTGGTTTGAGTTCTTTTCTGAAATGCCCTTTGATGTATTGCTTCTGATCATTTTATAAGAAGCAAAGATCATTAAGATGGCAAATACCAATAGTAAAAAAATGTTTTTAGTGATTGTAATACCTTTTACAGTAAGCAGTTCGTCGGGGATTAATGGCAGCAGATAGGTTCTTGTTAAAAAGATAGAAATAATCGAGGGCACACCAAAGATCAATGCTATTTTGAAATTAACCCATCCATTTTTAAAGTAAGATACTGATCCTACCGTACTGCTTACGCCTACAATAAATAGTGAATATTCTATTGCAAGAAAGACATCCATCCCAAAGAGATACACCAATACCGGAACGGTAAGAATACTTCCGCCACCTCCGATCAATCCCAGAGAAATACCAATTAAAACAGATGCTGTATATCCTATAATTTCCATTTTTTTATTCAATAATTCTAATTGCAAAAATGGGAAGGCTCAGAAAAAGCTACAGCTACTTTTGTTACATAAGAGGTTTGAAATAGCGGCTCATTGTTTTTTTATAAAAGTTTATTCCCCCCTACAAAGTATGGGAATTTGAGTACTATCGATTAACTTGTAGAGTTATGATATTATGGTGTGATTGTTTTCAGAAGCGTAATTTTATTTCTGCCGAGTTTTAGCTTTCCTTCTTCTTCAAGCTGTTTTAAAAGTCTTGATACCACTACTCTTGCCGTCCCCAGTTCATTGGCAAGCTGCTCATGGGTGGTATTAATAGTGTCGGAAGCGGTAAGTTCAGCTTTTTTATTAAGAAGGTTCAGTAGTCTTTCATCTACTTTTTTAAAGGCAATAGCGTTAATGATATCCAATAATTCTTCGAATCTTTTGTGGTACAGTCTGAAAATATAATCCAGCCATTCCGGATGTTCCTTAATGAACAGGGAAACTTTATCTACAGGAAGAAAAAGGATTTCAGCATCTTCTTCTATTTCTGCTCTTACAATACTTTTTTCATTATGCATTCCGCCCAGAAAAGACATGATGCAGCTTTCTCCCGCTTTGATATAGTATAAGAGAATTTCCCGCCCATCAGCCTCGGTTCTTATGACTTTCAGCATTCCTTTCATGACAATCGGAATGGAACGTATAGAAGCATTTTCGTCTAAAATAATATCTCCCTCCTGATAATTTTTAGTAATTCCATATTGATAGAGCTTTTCAACCAGTTCCGGTGAAGAGCAAAATTCTGAAGAAAGTATCGTTTCCTGCATTTTTTTTAATTAACAGGACTAATTTACGCCAATTTCATCAACAAACAGCCATGCTTTTGAGTCTGCTCCCGGATTTCCGGCTGGAATAATTCCAGCATTCTCAATAAAAACTTTCAGGTATTTTGCGTTCTGTTTTCCAACGTTAAGAAGGATTTTTCCTTTTGCTTTCTGTATTTCTTCTTTACTTATTTCCCTTATCTTGGTAAAGTTTTTATTGTCATCTGAAACATAGATCTGAGCAGATTTTGCAAGATGAATCCAGCTTCCTTTGTTTTCAAGGGTATTAAAATAAACTTCTGTAAAAGGTGTTTTGGTTCCAAAATCGATGGTTGCTACTACATCTTTTCCCTGAAATCCAAGCCACGTTTTACCAAGCTGTCTTACGTTTCCGATAATTCCGTCTACCAGTGTAAAAGCTCCTCCGAATGAGTAATTTTCGCTCGGCTGCTGCTCAAGAGTGATCGTTTTCCCTGTTGTTTTTGAAATTGTAAACGGTTGTGAAGAAACAGCACTTTTCAGTTGTCCGTCTTCAAAATAAGCTGATTGAACAGTTAAAGAATTGGGAATAGCAACCGGATTCTGATATGTTTTGGAACTGATTGTCGGAACGCTCCCATCCAGTGTATATCTGATTCCGCTTGAATTTTGCGAAGTTGAAAGTTCATAAGCAATGCCACCATTGGCAGGAATTACTTTTCCTGAAATATTATAAATACTTTTCGCATAATTTACGTTCATTTTATCCAAAACTTTGAACTGATTGATTACTCTTCCTTCAAATTCTTTATAATTTTTAGAGTCCGAAGTTCCCCATGCTACTTCTGAAAGTGCCATCAATCTTGGGAAAATCATATATTGAACCTGTTTGAAATCCAGAATATACTCTGTCCATAAATTTGCCTGAACTCCCAGAATATATTTTGCCTGTTCTGCATTCAGTTCTTCAGGAATCGGATTGTAGGAATATATTTTATCCAATGGTGTAAATCCACCGAAAGCATTAGGCTCAGATTGCGGATCTCCCTGATAATGGTCAAAATAACAGAATGCTCCAGGTGTCATCACAGCGAAATGTTTTGATTTTGCAGCTTCAATTCCTCCATTTACACCTGTCCAGCTCATTACCGCAGCATTTGGAGCAAGTCCGCCTTCAAGAATCTCGTCCCAACCGATAATTTTTCTTCCTTTGCTGTTGATATATTTTTCAATCCTCTGGATGAAATAACTTTGAAGCCCATGTTCATCTTTTAAATTATTTTTCCTGATTAATTCCTGACAATGTTCACATTCTTTCCATCTTGTTTTCGGACATTCATCTCCTCCGATATGAATATATTGTGATGGAAATAACTGTATCACTTCATCCAAAACGTTTTCAAGGAACTTAAATGTTTCATCTTTAGGACAGAAAACATCATCAAAAACGCCCCATTTTGTAGCAGATTCAAAAGGTCCTTTTGTGCACGCAAGTTCCGGATACGCAGATAAGGCAGCCAAAGCATGTCCTGGCATTTCAATCTCAGGAACAACTGTAATATGTCTTTCCTGAGCATATTTTACCACATCTTTGATCTGTTCCTGGGTATAAAAATAAGGACCATAAGGTTTACCGTCAAAGGTACTATCAACGTAAGCTCCAATCATTGATTCTTTACGTTTTGAACCGATTTCTGTAAGCTTCGGATATTTTTTAATTTCAATTCTCCAACCCTGATCATCGGTTAAATGCCAGTGAAAAGTATTCAACTTGTACATAGCTAGATAATCGATATACTGCTTTACCTCATCCACCGTGAAAAAGTGTCGGCACACATCTAAATGCATTCCACGCCACGCAAATTTCGGCTGATCTTCAATTTTCATCGCCGGAATTTTTCCACCTGTTTTATATTCTTCCAGCAATTGGATCAATGTCTGAAGCGCCAGAAAATATCCCTGCTGAGTGGAAGACTGTATTTGAATTTGCTTTGGAGTTACAGTCAGAATGTAAGACTCTTTGTTTTCACCTGTTTTTTCCGGTAAACGAGTGTAAACCAAGTGAGCGTCCGCTTTTTTGGTATCCTGGAATCTGAGGACTGTATTACATCTCTTTTTTAAATATTCTGTTTCCTTTTTAAGTAAATCATTACTCAATTTTAAAACTTCCGGAACTGTAAAACTTCCGTCATGAGTTTGTATATTTTGAGGATAAGGAATTAAGTTAAGCTTTTTCTGAGCATACATAATATTCGAAAAGATAAGCAATAATGCTAAAAATACACGGATCATTAGATTGGATTAAGATGGTAGCTAATATACTTATTTTTCAAAACTTTTTCATGATACGCTTTGTCCATAAAAAGAATCGTATAATTCGAAAAACATTAAAAAAAACCAAGGCTTATAACAATTTATAAATCAAAAACATACAATAATTAAAATGGTATTCTACAAACACATAAAATTTATGGTTTATTTTTTGATAACCTTAGGTCACTTAAAAGATAAACATCTAAATTTGTAAAAAAATACAATGAGAAAAAGCATTTTCATAGCAGCAGGATTATTACTTTCAATATCTACTCAAGCTCAGCTTCTTGATATGATCAAGTCTACAGTAAAAGATAAAACAGGTATTGACCTTACTACTCCGCCAGCTACCAAAGGTTCCACATCCACAACAGTAATTCCTTCCACTACTCCTACTTCAACCCCATCTACAGCCAATCTTGGAAATCTTACCTCTACACAGATTTCATTAGGATTGAAGGAAGCTTTAAACATTGGAGTAACGGATGGTGTGAAAAAACTAGCTTTAACAGACGGTTTTTTCAAAAATGAAGCTGTAAAAATCCTTATGCCTGAAAAGCTAAGAAAAATAGACAATACTCTACGCTCTATCGGTATGGGAAGCCTTGCTGATGAAGGGGTAAAATTACTTAACAGAGCAGCAGAGGATGCTGTAACGGAAGCGGCTCCTATTTTTACCAATGCCATCACTTCCATGACGATCACGGATGCTAAAAATATACTTTTAGGTAATAATAATGCTGCCACCAGTTATCTGCAAAGCAAAACGCAAAGCCAGCTATTTACAGCTTTTCAGCCAAAAGTAAAAGCTTCTCTTGGAAAAGTAGGTGCTGATGCCGTTTGGAAAAATCTGATCTCAAAATACAATACTTTCACCGGACAATCTGTAACAACCGATCTTAATGAATATGTTACTACAGAAACAATCAACGGAGTTTTTAAAATGGTAGCCGATAAGGAAACCGGAATCAGAAACACTCCGGCAATGAGAACAACGAGCATATTGCAGAAAGTTTTCGGAGCACAGGATGCTAACAGATAGATTTGAACTTAATTCAAAATAATATAAAAGGTTGTTTCACACATGAAGCAGCCTTTTTTATTTTGCCACGAATGCACGGATTTTTTTTAGCGAATAATTATTTTCTGTATTAAAATAAAGCTTTATTTTATCCTTAAATCCTATGTTTTTATGTTTTTAAGAGCATAAGTAATTAAATAATTCGTGCATTTGTGGCGATTAAAAATCTGCGTAATCTCCAGAATCTGCGAGAGAAAATGTGGCTTAAAAGAGATTCTTCATTATGCAAAGCTTCATTCAGAATGAAAGAAATACTCCTGATTCAAATTCTTTTTTATTCCTATGAGCATTAGGGGATTGAAATAAAAAAACCTTGCGGTGGGCAAGGTTTATATTGTATTTAGAACTGCATTTCAGGAATTTCACCTTCAATGATCAGATCTGCTTCTGTAGCTTTAATGATGTCTTCTACCGAAACTCCCGGTGCTCTTTCCAGCAGTTTGAATCCTTTTGGAGTGACTTCCAGCACCGCTAATTCGGTTACTACTTTTTTTACACAGCTTACTCCTGTTAAAGGAAGTGTACATTTTTTTAGGATCTTACTTTCTCCTGCTTTGTTTACGTGCATCATAGCAACGATAATATTTTCAGCGGAAGCAACAAGGTCCATAGCTCCTCCCATTCCTTTTACCATTTTTCCTGGGATTTTCCAGTTGGCAATATCTCCGTTTTCAGAAACTTCCATTGCTCCAAGAATGGTAAGGTCTACTTTCTGACCGCGGATCATCCCGAAGCTGAAAGCAGAATCAAAGAAAGAGCCACCCGGCAAAATAGTGATGGTTTGTTTTCCGGCATTGATGATGTCTGCATCTTCTTCGCCTTCAAAAGGGAAAGGTCCCATTCCAAGAACTCCGTTTTCACTTTGGAATTCTACGGAAATATTTTCGGGAACATAGTTGGCAACCAGCGTTGGAATTCCTATTCCCAAGTTTACGTAATAACCGTCTTTAACTTCTTTGGAAATACGTTTTGCGATATCTTCTTTTGATAACATTCTTCTTATTTTTTTCTGGTTGTACGTTGTTCGATTCTTTTTTCAAATTTTTCACCCTGGAAAATTCTCTGGATCAGAATTCCCGGAATATGAATTTGATTAGGGTCCAATTCTCCCGGTTCTACCAATTCTTCTACTTCAGCAATGGTAATTTTTGCTGCACCCGCCATAGGATGGTTAAAGTTTCTTGCAGATCCTTTGAAGATAAGGTTTCCGGCATGATCACCTTTCCATGCTTTTACAATAGAATAATCTGCTTCGTAAGCATGTTCTAAAATATGAGGTTTTCCGTGAAATTCTTTCACTTCTTTTCCTTCTGCTATTTCAGTTCCGTACCCTGCAGGGGTGTAGAATGCAGGGATTCCAGCTTGTGCGGCTCTGCATTTTTCTGCTAAAGTACCTTGTGGAGTAAGCTCTACATCAAGTTCTCCTGAAAGCATTTGTCTTTCAAATTCAGCATTTTCTCCTACATAAGAGGAGATCATCTTTTTAATCTGTCTTTTGTGAAGTAATAATCCTAGCCCGAAATCATCTACACCGGCATTGTTTGAAATGCATGTCAAATCTTTAACATCACTTTCTACCAAAGCATTAATTGAATTTTCAGGGATTCCACAAAGTCCAAATCCGCCCAACATCAGCGTCATTCCATCTTTAATTCCTTCGATGGCTTCCTTTGCATTTTTTACTCTTTTATCTATCATGAAATATTAGATTTTTCTGTTGGCTAAATTTAATAAATTTTATTGTATATCCTATGAAGGGACAATCTCATAGCTTTCGTTCTCTTTCAAAGAATAATTTTAAACATTTAAAGTAATTATAATCAGTTTTTTACAGATAAAAGCGAACAAATCGGTTCATTTTTTTATACATCTCATAAAATTGATTTATATTTGGGGTTTTAAATCTTCGGATATAATTGATTTAAACACAGTTTCCATGTAAAAATTATTTCAGACAGAATAATGACTGTCTCTTCAATTGCCTTATCTATTACTGATATTTCAAATGGGTGTTTACAATCGCACTAATCTTAAATTAAAATCAAAACTTATTAATAAAAAACATGAAAAAACTATTTACGTCAGCTTTGCTTGCATTAGTACTTAGCATTAACGTATATGCACAGGAAAGAACTTATTTTGATGAAAACTGGGATAAAACGACCAAGGAAAACATGGAATATTACCGTGAAACAACCTCAAAAGGTAAGCTTACCCTCATCAAAGATTTTTATAAGAACGGAACTCTTCAAATGGAAGGTCTTGCTTCTGATACTACTCCAAGCAATGAAGTTTTTGACGGTAAAGTAACCTGGTACACTCCTGAAGGAAAGGTAATGAGCATTGTTACTTATTCTAAGGGTAAACAAGTGGGGGTATCTCAAACTTATGATGCAACCGGAAGATTAATGGAAGATATGGTTTATAAGGCTGATGGTACTTTTTCAGGGAAAAGCTTTAGTTATAAAGATCCGGAAAATGCTTATTACTACAACACTCTTACGATATATGAGAACTCAGACCCTACGCAAACGATTATTTTTGATGATGATATCAAGGGAATCAGATCTGAGACCATCAGAAATAAAAGTGGGGAGTATGAAAATAAATATTACGGGGATAAAGGGAAATATTTAGGGAGCTCAACTTCTGAATCCGGCAGTGAAAATACTCAGGTAGATTATTATTATAACCCAATGAGAATTGCCAAGCTTGAAAAGTATAAAAGCGACGGTACTATAAAAGAAGGCATTACCTATGGAAAAAACGGTAAAGTTCTACAGGAGCAGAAAAGAAATAAGAAAGACGGCTACAAAACCACTTACGATGAGAACGGTAAAAAAATAGCTCATTTAACTTATCTGTATGATAAAGAAAATGATATATATAAACCGATGGATGGTGAAGATTATCAGTTTGGTTATGATAATGAATATATTTCAACTGTAGATATTTATAAAAACGGAGAAGCTACAGTGAATAAAATATTTGATGAGGAAGGAAAACTTTCCACTGAAACTTTTTTAAAAGACGGCTCTACACAAGAGATTAAATACTATTCTCCTGAAGGAAAATTAAAATCAACATTAACGTATAAAGATGATTTGCCATATAATGGTACTACTTACGAAGGGCTTAGCGAAAAGCAATACAAAGATGGAGTGATCGTAAATTCTAAAGGATATTATGAAGAGAATAAGCTTAGAATTGAGAAAAAATTAAATGCTAAACAAACGGCTTATGATGCCACTGTGTATGACAGTAACGGAGCCATTTTGTATACATATAATCAACCCTTAAGTGAGGATGGAGATGATGATTATTCTTTCACAGCTCAGATTGTACAATATGTAAAAGGGAAGCCAGCAAGCAAATCTTCGGTAAAAGCGGGTGTTCTACAGAGCGGAAAAATTAAAATAAAAACTTACAGCGGTGCTAAAGAACTTGAACGTAACGGAAAATGGATTTTATTAAAAATTTATAATGCTGAAGGTAAACTTGTTCAGGACACTAAAGTTTTAGCTGATACGGGTGATGATTATTTCGCTACTGATAGTCAGACAATCATTCAGGAAGAGCAATTGCAGCCTGATCTGGATTAACAATATATCAATTGAAAAGCAGTTTCAGATTTTGGAACTGCTTTTTTAATACTGATTAAACAGATTTTACAGATGAAGAAAATTAAACGATTACAGTTTTTAAGGGACGTAATCGAATTTCAATCGATTCTGATAAAGCGGACATTTTATATGTAAAAATCGGCTGTCATTTCTGACAGCCGATTTTATTTTTAATGGATCTTTATATTTGATTTATATTACTGAATGATCAGTTTTAAAGTAAATAATTTCCTTGCGTGAACTTTTACGAAATAGACTCCTTTCGGAAGATTTTCATTCACTAAAGAGAAACGTTGGTTATGAATATTTTTAGATTCATACAGTAATTCTCCTGCTGCTGATACCAATTCGATTTTTTCTATCGGGTAATCACTTTTGATGAAGGTTGGTTCACCCGGTTTTGTTGGATTTGGATAAAGAATTACATTTTTCTCTGTGCTTTTCGCTTCATCCACTCCTAAAGAAGCTGAACTCACCTGGAATTGTACCCTGTTTGATACTTCTGTATAGGAATCATTGGTAAACATTACCATATAATAATTTCCTGGTGTAGTAGGTACTGCTGTTCCCTGGATTGTCTTCGTTCCCTGTGTAACGCCGTCAAAATAAGTATAAGAAATGAAGTTATCATCCGGCGTCTGGACATTCTGAGGATAAATTCCTAACCAGTCTTTGATAATTCCCGGAGAATCCGTCCATGAAGCCGTAATATTTTCGCCCAATGAATAAACAGGTTTGTTGATCCATAGCTCGGTAACGATATCCCCTACTTTAAAGAATACTTTTTCGCCAATACCATTATATCCGTCTTCCAATAGATACTGAGCATAATAATATCCTTTTGGAAGACCTGTAAAATTAAGCGTTCCGGAAGATGTTGTCACATAGCTCCATTTGATGGAAGCAGTTGTTCCTGCAGTCTGCCCCATTTTATAAATTCCGATCCAGTCTTTCTGTAAATTCGGACCATTTGAGTAATTAATCGTAACAGTTCCTCCTACCGGATAAGTGTCTGCTGTTGCCTGTAGCTGAACTTTCGGTCCTACATAAAAGTTTTTCCTTGGGGTAATTTCAGTATACCCTCCATTGGCGAAAAATCCTGCAAAGTATTGTCCTTTATTTGGTAAACCATTGTTGAAAGTAACCGTTCCTGCCGTTTGTCCGTTCGTATAAGTATATACTTGTGAAGTGGTAGTAGTTGGCGTTTGTCCTTTTTTATAAATTCCTATCCAATCCTGCTGATTTCCGGGACCTCCGGTGAAAGTTCCTACAATAGGCTCATTTTGAGTGTACTCAGTTTTATCTAATGTAAAAGTCGGGTTTGAAACCACACTTCCTACAATTTCGAACTGCTTCACATCACTCCATTCACTCCACTCCAGATTTCTGTCTCTGTAACGGGTTTTCACATAATAAACTCCGTTTGGAATGGAGTTCGCAGCCAATGTTACTTTTGTAATATCTACTCCTTCATTCAGGTTTTTAGTTTTATCAGGATTGCCGTTTCCATCTTTTCCAAACCAGTTTTCAAAATCACGGTATACTTCTTTTTCAATCACAGAAAAATCAGAGGCTTTGCTTATCAGAAACTGTGTTGTGTTTAGTAATTCTCCGTTTGAAGATGAAAATACACTTCCATCCAATGTTAAAGGCAGATTAATTGGTCCGGCAAAGGTATTGGTAATAGAGGGTTTTGCAGGTTTGGGCTGATTTTTATATCGGTGGAATGAATCTACCAATTCATTATTTTTCTTTGTATAAACTCCCCCGATTGAGTAGCATTCAATATCTACTTTTCCGGTTGGAATATCTACTTCAACAATCTGATAGGTCCAATCCGTCAATGTTTTCTGAACATCATCAAAATCTTTCTCATTAGACATTCCCCAATACTGATCCCAGGCTGTTCCCCCTGAAATAATCTGATAATTAGGCGTATTTTTCAGCTGTCCTCTGTGATAAAGGTGATGGTGAGCTCCTACATGCATCAGGTATTTATTGGAAGTTACTAAAAGAGGTACCGCACTATCTCTTACCCATTGAGAAATATCTCCTACATATTGTTCCGCCTGATAAGGTCTGTGGCTTAAAGAAATAATCCAGTCTACCGTAGGATCATTATTCGCTTCATTCAAAATTTGCTGAAGCCACATCTGCTGTGCGGATCCTGTGTGCTCAGAACTTAAACTCACAAATAAAACATTTCCTGCCTGCTGGGCATAATAATTTTCATTTCCAGAACTGATATTCTTATATTTAATTTCATCTATATAAAAGTGCGCATAATATGAATTCATTCCTAAAGTTCCGTATGTTTCATGATTTCCTACCGTTGTCTGGATAGGCAGGTAAGGCGATAGCTTTATATTCTTTTTGAAGTGAACATTTTCATAATGGTCCAAAGTACCGACGTCTACCTGATCTCCCACCATAAAGGTAAGCACAATATTATCAGATGGATCAGCATTGGCACCGAACTTTTGTTTTAATTTTTTAAAAGCATTTAAGGTAAGGCTGTCGTATCTGGGTTCTGCTTTGATCTGATTATCTCCCATGATCAGAAAACGGATCTTTCCATCAGCTGTTACGGGTTGTCCGGGTAATGGCAATGTTCTGAAATTGTATACTGCAGACTCACTGGCACCTGTTTTTATTTTATAATAATATTTGGTATTAGGTTGTAGGTTGGCAATTTTTGCTGTGTGGTAATAGTAATTGTTATTATATCCTGTATCTGAAAAGATATTGGTAGTGCCGGTTACCGTCACATTCAGATTTGTGGGTGAGCTCCCGTAGATTACAGTTGTTTCATTATCGGAAGCAGTCTTCCAGTTGACGATCATGGAATTCGGAGTCGGGTTTTGAAGATAGGGGAACAAAACCTGTCCGAAAGCCATCTGGACCGCGAAACAAAAAAAGAAGAAATAATGTTTCATAATAGCTTAGTTTTAAAATGACATATAGACTTATAATTTGTGAATCAATAAATTAAAAAATCATTACTCAGATTTTTATTTCGGGCAAAAGTATGTTTCCCATATAAACCCTGCCTGATGGAATCTTAAAGAAACTGTTAAATCTTTAGCAAAATCAAAATGAAAAAATTATAGTTTTTAGCACATTAATTATTTGGTGTATTCAAAAACTATTTTGTACATTTGCAACCTGTTATTCAACCTCTGACGATAAACGTGTAAGTTGCTTAGCTTTAACATTTTATTTTATTAATAATGGATTTATTAAAGTACGTACAAGACAAGTACATTGCGAAAAAAGAATTCCCTGAATTCAAAGCAGGTGATACAATTACTGTGTATTACGAAATTAAAGAAGGACAAAAAACTAGAACTCAGTTCTTCAAAGGGACAGTTATCCAATTAAGAGGTACTGGTTCTACAAAAACTTTCACAATCAGAAAAATGTCTGGTGATGTAGGTGTAGAAAGAGTATTCCCTATCAACATGCCTGCACTTCAAAAAATCGAGGTTGACAGAAGAGGTAGAGTTAGAAGAGCTAGAATCTACTACTTCAGAGATCTTAGAGGTAAAAAAGCGAGAATTAAAGACGCTGCTTACAAGAAGAAATAATTCAGACAACAATAAATGCAAAAAGAGGCTGTTCGCAATATGTGGACAGCTTCTTTTTTATGAGTAATAAGGTAATATACAGTTTTTAATGTATATTATTCTGTATACGGAGTTCCTTTTCCGGTTTCCAGAAATAGTTTCAGACTGCTTAGAAATTGAAGCCATCCGTTGGAACATATTTCATAACATTCTACAGAGGGTTTCAAGCCCATATGAGTAAGATGCAGTAAAGTTATATTGTCTTTCTTCTCTATTTCCCAGATGATCGTAGTACCAATCCATTCTGTCTGATTTTTTAATTCAGGAAGGGCTATCAATGAATCTTCAACATACCAGATTACTTTTGAATCCGTGATCATTTCTTTCACTCTCATCGTTTTGTGAATGTTCTCTCCAAATCTTATTGTAAAAACATCATCCGTTTCAGAGGATGATCCTTCAAACATTTCCGTCCACCAAAGAGGAATTTCCCGGGTCAATGCTTTATATGCTTTATCTGCATTCGTTTTTACTTCTATTATGTTTGTATAATTGTCCATAAAATCAATTTTGTTTGGTTCTACAATTTTATGCAAATTACTCTTTATTAGACTTTTCATAGGACAAGTTTTATATAGAGCTTGATTTTAATTTTAACCACCCCATTAAAAATTATATGAATTTTTGCCACCTTAAAACAAAGAGATGCTTATGGTCTTCAAATGAAATATTTGTGTTTATTCTATAAAATATACGCTGGAAATTTTATTCATTTTTCATTAAATACTGTAAAGGCGTAGAACCTGTATGTTTTTTAAAAAACTCGATAAAAGCACTATCAGAAGAGAAGTCTAAAATGTGAGCCACCTCTCCTATTGAATTCCCTTCTACCAAAAGCTCAATGGATCTTTGTAACCTCCACTGCTGTCGCCATTCCTGATAAGACAATCCTGTTTCTCTTTTAAAAATTCTGGTGATTGTTTTTTCTACCGCTCCGGTTTCATCCGCAAGTTTTTTCAGCATGGGTGGTATTGAAAAACGTAAGGTCCATTCTTCTGCTACTTTCGTCAAACGTTTGTCTTGAGGCATTTTCAGGGCAAGCTTTTCTTCGGGAGCTTCATTTATCTCATCCCAGAATACATTTAAAATATTTTCCTGTCTTTCACTTAAGCTCTGCCATTCCCAAAAACACATTCTTTCGATAATTTCTTTTAATAAAGAATTCACATGCAACACTTTAAGGCTTGAACTTATATATTTTTCTGCATAATCTGTATCGAAATAAACAGATCTGTAAGCAACCATATTTCGAAAATTCACCCTATGCGCTTTATTTGCAGGAATCCAAAGCATGCTGAACGGAGGCAAAACAAACTGAGTATCAGAAATGGTTACCGTCATACATCCTGACGGAGCATATAGCAATTGGGCTTTAGTTTTATGCAAATGAAATCCGGAATCATGCATCGCCATATCAGAAGCAATTCCAATTACTTTTTCCTTAAGAGAATCTGCATCAAATTCATCATTCTGATTCAATATAGCCATGTCCTATTTTTGATATTTTTTGTTTTTTTATCATTATAAATATAGCGTGAATTTTTCGAATCTTTGCAGAAAAAAATGAAAAAGACAAATCCACTCTGGCTGTTAACGTTATTAGTTATGCTACCACAATTCGTAGAAACTATTTACAGTCCTGTGTTACCCATCGTGCAGGAAAAATTCGGGGTGAATGAAGAAGCGACAACATTAACTATTAGTTTATATTTTATAGCATTTGCCTTAGGGGTTGCTTTTTGGGGTATTCAGAGTGACAGAATAGGAAGAAAAAAATCATTGGAATATGGATTAATCACTTATGGAATCGGAACCTTTGCCGCTATTTTTGCTCCCAGCTTTACGATTTTGTTGGCAGCCAGAGTTCTTTCAGCTTTCGGAATTGCTGTAGGATCCATTGTTACTCAGACTATTTTACGTGATACTTATGATAAGGATAATATCAGCAAAGTGTTTTCCTGGATTGGCATTGGTTTATCTATCAGCCCTATTATCGGAATGACAACAGGTTCTGTACTCGCATCCTACGCAGGTCATCAGGGGGTTTTTATTACTTTATACCTTTTAGCAGTATTATTTTATATTCTGTCGAGAAAAAAAGTTTCTGAGACTATTACCTCCAGCAAGGGAACAAACGCTCAATCTTTGTTTATTTTATTAAAACGAATGATCAGGGATCATGAAATCATCAGATGCTGCTTATTGATCACGGGTTTTAATGTATTATTGTTTTCTTATTATTCACTGGCTCCTTTTATCTTTAAGGAACAGCATTATTCTTCTTATGTTTTCGGATACAGTAGTATTGTACTGGCAGCCGGAACATTTATAGGAGCAAAGCTTAACAGATTCTTATTATTAAAAAATATGGTTCCAAATACATTGATCAAAGTAAGTACTTTGAGCGCATTTATAGCTTCTGTTTTCGTATGGATCTTACTACACCATGGAATATATTTCCTAATCCCTTACTTTTTTATTGTCATGGCTTTCAGTATTGCCATCCCAAATATTCTAAGCACGGCTTTGATTAATTATAAAAATGAAACAGGAAGTGCTGGAGCTTTATTGGGACTTATGTATTATATATTGATCGGGCTTGGATTGATAAGTGTAGGCTTTATTCAGAATCTGGGAATTTCATGTATTGTTTTTTCCGGAATTGCTACTCTTGCTTTACTGATGTTTCAAAAAAAGAGAAAGACCGTTTAATGAAAACGGTCTTTTCTTTGATTCTGATAAAAGGCTATTTCTAAGAACCTGATAAATAATTTTAAACTATTTAACAACTATCTTTTTCGAAATAATTTTTCCATCAGCATTTACTTTCACTAAATACACCCCTGATTGAACATTATTAATATTTATATCATTCACTCCTTTTTCTAGTTTTTCAGACGCCTTGATTAACTTCCCTGAAAGATCAAAAATCTCATATTCTGCATTTCCTCTGATATCGGACTCAATGGTAAATCGTCCATTATTAATTGGATTAGGATAAATTTTAAACTCCTGAACAGTAGGCTTGGCAGCTTCATTTACTGCTAAAATCTTTGCACAGTTTCCTAATCCTACAGCACACCAGGCATTTTCTACTTGCTGATGTTCATTAGAACCTGCACCATACAGATCTATAACAGCCTGTATTGAACCAGTGTAAGCATCAGTATATGCACTATTTGCAGTTAGATAAGTAGTTAAAGTTCTGAAAGCAATTTTTTCCGCCTTTTGTATTGTAATACCTGTAACATTAAATGCTGTGCCTATATCATTAGTACCAGAACCTCCTTGCGACAGTAAATAAAACCAATAATTACCTACGCCACTATTGGTATGTACCCCACAATAATCATTATCTTTTATTGGTGTACATGAAGCCGAACTATTTTTCCAATAAGTTCCTTTATAGGTATCTGGCTGCTGAATCCCCAAAGAAGCAGGTCCATTATTAGGATTGGACATACTTCTCATAAAAGCGCCAAGAGCTGGGTGCGGGATCCCTTCGCCTATAGTCCAATTTGGGTTCACTCCGGAGTAAAATTCAATTGATGTCCCGAACATATCTGCAAATGATTCATTTAGAGCTCCCGATTCCTTCTGATAAGCAAGATTAGCGGTTCTACTTACGATCAAGTGTGAATACTCATGACCAGCAACATCTATCCCAACCACAGGATTAAACAAAGGAATTAATTGACCGTTGTTATCAACATTTCCATTTCCATATAACATTGCAACAATTCCTTGTGTATCCAGTGCTGCTGCATTGGCTCCATAATAAGGTTCACCTGCATCCGAAAAATTAACATTATAGTAATTTCTTATTATAGAACCGTTACCATCATAAGAGTTTCTATTATGCCTATTTACGTAATAATCATGAGCAATTTCCATCGCCCAATGAACTTCTACTGCCGGTTTTGTAGCCGATGCAGTAAAATTAGGTGTATTACTAGTATACTCATTGATAATACCCGAAAGCTCACCTGTATCACTATATCCTCCTCTATCCCATCCAGTCGCATCGCGGGTATGAATATTACGCGCTAGATCCTTAAGACGAAATTGTTCATTATAGGAATCAACTGTGATATTCCTATTACCTTTATAATACGTAGTGCTTGTAGAAGGTGTATCCAATAGTGGAGCTATAACAGGTAAAATTCCAACAGTCTTTTTTTGTTCAACAGAAATAGATTTAATGGAAGGCTTTAGATTTTCATGATAAATTTTATCCAGTTTTTTGACAATTTTCCCGCTTTTATTATCAATATAAAATATATAAGATTTCAATCCCTTCTTGGACATAGCATTGATTTGAGAAGCAGCATACAATTGTATTCCTTCACCTTCGTATACTTTCGTAATAACCTGCTCATAATCAGCAAAACTTATATCCGAGGTCCCCATATCTTTACTGACAATACCTTCAATTCGCTCTTTTGCAAGGAGATTATCTACTTCCAAATTAATACTGTCTGTAAGCTCACCATTTACATATGTTACATTTCCATCTCTTTCATGAACCAGGATCAATTCATCTGCAACTTTTACTTTTTTATAATAATGCTGATAAACAGAATGTTTTATTCCTAAATCATCTGTTTTAGCACTTATAAATTCAAAGGTATGATTACCGTCTACACCAAACCATTTATTAAGGTTTGGAATTAAAAAATCAGTCGAAACTTTTTTTCCATTAAAATTTGCATAGAAATTTCCCATCGCAGAAGATTTTGAAATTCTTGGCAAATCCTTTGTTGAAACTTCTATGTTTTTCTCCTGTGCCTGTACGAAAGTTGAAGGTACCAGACCAACAGATAATGTGAAACATAAAGTTTTAATAATAGTAAGTGTTTTTTTCATATAAAATTAAATTATTAATTCGATAGCAAATTAATAAAATAATTAACAAAACAAACATAAAATTAACAAATAAATAAATTTAATTTAAATATTAAACCTAAAAATAAAATATTTAACATTTAAATTAAGCATAAAATAAACATTTAATAAAAAAATAAATTAAAAGTCTTAAAACCCTTAAAAAAGCATTTCAAAGAAAAAGAAAACCTTGATATTAAAAATAAAGGCAGATAATAAAATATTTTTTTAACAATATCAAAGATAATTTAAGCTTAAATTCACTAAATCATATTATTTTATTATTACGATTCTTTTTGAATAAAAAATCAATACAATATTTAATAATAAATAAGCCTATCGCCATCGGAATCATCGATAAACAAAAGATTACAAAAGGCCAGAACCACAGATGCCAAAATCCACCACGAATCGCTTTTGATGGATCTTTTTTATCAAAATATACGGTAACGTCTTTAGACCATGCTCTAGTACTACTGCTGTAATCGGAATAAAGTGTATGTGAGTGATTGGAAGAATCATAATAGGAAATTACAGGAGAATACATCTTTCTGGATATTCCATCATCATCTTTTGACCAATGTTCTTCATAACTCGTGATAACACCATCGGTTTTAATGCCATTTGAGACCAGGTTGATACGACTTTGAAATTTATCTAAACTATAGTAGGCGCCTCCAACTCCCATTCCCAGGAGTAAAAAAATGAATAATAATGAAAATGATATCTCCAGACAACCGCCTTTTTGTTTTGGTTGAACAAATTTCTCCATTTTTATTTAATAAAATTATAAAGGGCTTCAAAGAATTTGGGGTAAACTTCAATGTGGGGAAGATGCCCTACATTTTCAAGTTCTACCAATTTTGAACCTTTAATTTCAAGCTGTGTTTTTTTCCCTAGTTCCTGGTACTGTCCCATTTTGGGTTGGAGTTCTTTTGGAGCTCTATCTTTTCCAATTGCTGTTCTGTCTCTTGTTCCAATGATGAGTAAAGTGGGCACTTTTATATTTTTAAATTCATAAGATACCGGCTGATTATAGATCATATCAGAAGTAAGTGCAGCATCCCACGCTACTTGCGGATAGTCTTTATGAAGCGTCCATCCGGCAATCAGATCAAGCCAAGGCTGATACTCTTCTTTCCATTTATTATCATAATAAAATTTTAACTGATAATTTTTATAGGTTTCAGAAGTATTTTTTAATTCCGACTGGTATGCCTGATCAATGGTCTGATAAGATGCAAATGTTTTATAATCTTCAAGACCGATAGGATTTTCAAGAATAAGTTTTTCTACTTTTTCGGGATACAATAATGTAAATCTGGCAGCAACCATTCCCCCCATTGAATGTCCGAGAACAATGGTTTTATCAATATGAAGTTCATCCAGAACAGCTTTTGTATTTTCCGCCAGTTGTGAAAATGAAAACTGATACTGATGAGGCTTTGAGGACTTCCCAAATCCGATCTGATCAGGAATAATAACCCTAAATCCTTTCGAGGATAAATCTTTTGCTGTTTTCTCCCAGTAGGCTCCATTAAAATTTTTACCATGAAGGAGCATGATCGTTTTTCCATTGGACTTCTGTGGCTTGATATCCATATAAGCCATCTTTAATTGGTTATCCTGAGATTTAAAATTCATAAAATGAACTTCAAAAGGATACTGATAATCAGATAACATTTCATCCAGGGGTCTTATCTGAGAAGACATAGTACCGGATGCGGTTGCTAATATCAAAGCTGTTATTATATTTCGGAAATAGTTCATAAGCTTTATTTAAAGTTTAAAAATAAAAAAACCGCTCTAAAGGAAACGGTTTTAAGTAAGATTTTATTTATTAAATATTATTTTTTAAGACATTTCTGCCATTGAAACTTCTTTTTCTTTTTTGGAAGGCAGGTTCATTAAAACAATTGCAAAAAGAATCAGAACGATTCCTACCCATTGTATAAGCAATACTTTTTCTCCTAACAGAACAAATGCCATAGTTACAGAAACCGGAAGTTCCAGTGATGACACAATACTTCCTAAACCTAATCCTGCATTCGGGAAACCTATATTGAATAAAATCGGAGGAATAATGGTTCCAAATAAGGCAAGAACAAACCCATATGTCAAGAAAATAGAATAATTAAACGGGTGAATATGTTCTGTGTTTTCTGTAAAATTGAGGTAAAATGATTTTAACCCATCAAAATACATTGGACCTATCTGAGCAAAGAATAAAAATGCAAAAACTACGATAGCCCCCCCCGTAAGCATTATAATACTTTTCCTGAAAACAGGTAAATGAGTCGCTAATGTATTAGAAGTAAACATTGTGAGTGTATATGAACCTGCTGCCACCAGCCCCCAGAATACTCCATGCCAGTCCAGCTCTATTTCCATATTGATAAGGTTTGTAGCTAAAACAGTTCCCAATAATACAATGATCACAGAAACTACTTTTCTCGCATTGGGTAATTTTCTGGTCAGGATGCTTTCCACAACTACACTGAACCATACCGATTGCATCAATAATACAATAGCAATGGATACGTTGATATATTGTACGGCTATATAATAAAACAAACTGGTTCCTCCCAGTGAAGTTCCGGCAAGCATCAACATTCTTGCTTCTTTAGAACTTGGCAGAGATAATTTCTTTTTTGAGGTTAACGTCTGAATAATATTCAGGATCAAAAGTCCTGCAAGACCAAGTACAAACTGGGAAGTAGTCACTTCAGAAGTTGTAAAACCGTCATGATACGCCAATTTCACAAAAGTGGCTAACATACCATATATACTAGCACCAATCCCTACAAATAAAACACCTTTTAGTATATTTTGCTTCTTCATAATTTTTTTAACAGCCTGCAAAGGTACAACATATAATTTAAAGTCTCCAGAGGTGTGATGATGATAGATAAATAAAATCGCCACAAGCAAGCTTGTGGCGATTTTTAGAATTGATTATATAAGTCTGTTATTTATTTACAATCACTTTTGAAGTAAATTCAAAACCAAGTCCTTTCACTTTTACCATATAAGTTCCGTTGACAAGCTTGTTGGTAGAGATTGATTTTTTAGTTTCCGGTGAAATTTTATCTTCTGAAGAAATCATTTTACCAGACATATCATAAAGCTCTACGCTTACTTTTCCAATAGTATTGCTTGGGAAGTTGATAAAGAATTCGTCTTTAGCCGGGTTTGGATAAATAGAAATTTTGTTTTCTTTTACAGACTTCACTTCGTCAGTACCTAATGTAGCGCAGTCAGCAGGAACATCAAAGCTTTCTACCTGGTCATTAATATTTGTTTTATCTCCAGCAGAAGCATTTACTCCCAATCCTCTTTTAGCAAAAGTTTTCCAAATCATACATTTATCATTACCATGAGTACTTGCCATCTCAGCAGCTAATATAGCATCTCTTCCCTCAATAAACGTAGGATCACAAGGCTGTAGCTTAAGTCCGTCAACAACCAATTGTAGTACTTTAGAACTTCCATTTGTAGTATTAGCTGTTACATCAGATGAGTATCCGTATTTTTCAACATATTTCCAATGAAGATCCCATAGCATCGTCGCCCATATAAATCCAATCGAGTGAGAATCTGCTACCATAGTACCATTATTGTTATATTCTAACCCGTTTGTATCACCATAAGTAGCTCCGTTTACCGTAAAATCCGGAGAATATTTGAATGGTCTGATACCATCTCCTGTTATTGGCTGCCCAATAGGGTAAGTTCCCATGCCTCTTGCTACAGAAGCATTATCTCCAGGTTTATTAGTTACCATCAAAGCAAAAAAGTCTGACCAACCTTCACCCATTTGTTCTTTAGAATAGATAGCATTTCCTGTATAGGGTCTTGCATTTAAGCAGGTATAGCCATCTCCCGTTAATCTATTGGATATTCCATGACCATACTCGTGTGTAACAATACCATTATCGAAACTTCCATCATATCTTGTATCAACTCTCAGAGTTGTATTGACAGGTATATTTGCTGTAAGCTTATTTTTCATAAATGTTCCTTCAGCTTCAGTAATTAATATTGAAGGAATTGTAACTGTTGGAGAAACAACACCATCTCCCGCCATATTACCTATATTGGCTCCATTTGCAGAATTATTATAGATAATAGTTCCTATAGCTCCAGCTAGCTGAGCATTTTTAACTTTAATAGCAAAACCACATGTTCCTCTTTCAACTAAAGCGATTTTACCAATTAACTCTCCTGCAGGAAGAGCAGTACACGCATCTAAAACACTTGCTAGCTTCACATCGCCAGTAATTCCTATATCATTAAGCTGAGCTCCAAACTGAGCAATCCCACCATCAACAACTCGAGAAGTTGCGTCTGCAGGTGCATTATACCAAGCTTTTCTATTAGACCCCATCCAAAGATACATCTGCATTACAGGATTATAGCTATCAGGACCAGTTGCAAAATTTGCATTATTAAAACCTCCCCCGTCTTGGGATTGAGCAAAAACTTCATCATCATCTAATCCTCCTTTTCCAAAGTTATTACTTTGAAAATTTTTCGATGTTTCATTAAAACCAAACTTATAAAATATATCATGAACCATATTACTGATATAAAACAAGTTGGTAGTAGCTGCAGATAAGTTATTGTATGTTAATCCGTTTGCATCATAAGCAAAATTAAAATTCCTTGTTGCTCCTCCATCAGGAGAAGTTCCAAAGGTATCTTCATCATCATCTTTATCATCATATGCATATACGTTATTACCTCTAGTAATCGTATAATGGTTCGTTCCATTCGAATGCCAACCTTCAGGTGAAGATGTAAGAATCCAAGGATTATTTACTACAGATCGCGGTCCAAAAGTAGGAGCTTCAATTGGCAATGGAAATACATTATATGAAGCGTTATCAGGGGCTAGAAATAGCATATTTCTTTTTTGAATATTATCATGAATATAAAAATCATGATTTTGTGGCATCATGCTTACCTGATAGTTTTCTGTGTGTACATATGCATCGTCATGAAAATTACATGAAAGATTCAGATTCGTTTTATTAATAATTTCACCTGTATTAGCATCTATTAAGATATTCCATGAATTAACAGAATTTGGTTCTTTAACCAAAAATTCATATGCTAAACGAAGATCATTATTCTTATTAGGAATGTAAACAAGTCTCTGTTTCGCTGCAGTTAATTTACCAGCATTTTTTTCAAAGAAATTTATTATCGGAAGATTTGAAACTTTATCATTATTTAAATCAGATGCAATTTTTTGAAGCGCTGATTTCTCGTTTATTGAAGCTTTTTTTTCTGTAGCCGTAGTATAATCCTTTACAAAATTATCGGTATAATAAACTACTTTATTATCCTTGATTAAAGCTGTTCCTACCGAACTAAATACAGGCAAGCCATTATAAGTTTGTAAAAACTTCACAACATTACCGTTCAATGATGCAGATGGATCTACATTATCAATAATAAAATTATTGAGATCAGACTTCTTATATTCTCTTATTTTATTTTGAGAAATATAATCTTTAATAAGCTTTTCGTTATCTTGTCCAAATACAAACGCCGGAAACACAGAAAATACGGCAAACAAAATAGGTAGAGTTTTATTTTTCATATCCATTATTAAAGTCGCTAATCTACAAATAATTCACATACAAAACCTGTTTTTAAATGATTAAATCAAAAAATAACAAAACAAGAATAAAAAAAATAACAATAAAATCATTTTAAATATTATTTAAAAAATACAAATAAAATTTTATTTTTCCCTACAATACTGTGTTTAGTAAGAATTATCATAATTCCTATTATCAATTTTCTACAAAATAACATTGATAAAAAAAACTGCCCAAATGGACAGTTTTTCGTTTTACTATTTTTTAATAATCTTCTCAGAATATACTTCATTTTTATCTGTTGTCACATTCACTATATAAATACCTTCTTTTCTTGTACTTAAATCTAATTCTACTTCTTTTTCACCGCGCAGCAATTTACTATATATTGTATAACCGCTCAGATCTCTGATTTCCAGCGTTCCGGATTTAACTTCTTTATCCATAATCACTTTAAACAGTCCGTTGGTAGGATTAGGTGTCAGTTTGAAAATTTTCTTTTCTGTCTGAGGTTTTGCAGCTCTTAAAACTGGGCACTTCATCAGAATATCATAATCAAAGAACGGATAATTGTTCCACGCATAAGCAATTCTATAGCTACCATTATAAAGATATACCATAGACACTCTGAATTTTTGCTCACCTGTTGCTCCTCCGTTCACAGCATTATCAAAATCTGAAGGCTGGAAATAATAATTATAAAAGTTTCCAGGTCCAAAATTAGGAGTGAAATTTACAGGAAATACAGTACCATCCTGTAATCCTATCAGCTCTACTCTAAGGTTTACCAAAGTGGCACCAGCTGGAAGGTTATAATATCCTCCAATTCCTGCCGGACCCTGTATACATGCGCCCGGTTCATATCTGACATCTATCGTTCCCATCCCGTTGGTATTGCATATGTTCGCTGCAAGATTTATCCAGTAATCCATTTCCGGCTGCCCTACAGCAAACCCATTCGGTCTGTTATAATATAACCTTGGCAGTGTGCCAAAATCAGGATCCGCAACATTAGGCTCCAATGCTCCGGTATAAGAACCGCCTGCACTTGCAATAGATGCCGCCGCACCTACTGCTGCAGCATTTGTATTAGCATGGATCATTGTAAACTGTGCTCCCATCATTTTAAATTTCACTGCATACTCAAATGCGGCAGGATCACTATAGTTGGTATTATTATAATTCACCAGATAAGATCCGTTTAGACCTCCAGCATTTCTTTCTGCATCTGTAAATACTACAAATTTCAGCGACTGCACATTATTCAATGCTGTTTGCGGACTTATAATATCAGGACTTCCTCCTCCACTTAAAGCACCTGCAATTAATCCAAGTGATTCATGAAAAAGATCTCCAAAGTCTAGTCGTCTCTTAAAATTCTGAGCGGTAAAATAATCATTGGTAAAGTCAGATTCAATATAGATCAGGGCTTTTCCGGATCCACTAGTATCACCATATTTTCCGGTTCCGTATTGCACTACAGCAACCCTGTTTCTTGTATTACAAGCCAAAAGCTGCTCCATCAGTTTAATGGCTCCCCGTTTCATATTATCGTATTCAGCGTCGGTAGTAGAATTCCCATTATCCAGCATAATAATGTAATCTGACTGTGCTTTAAGACTGCTCCACGACATCATGAGTGCCATGAAGAAAAATAAAAATGTTTTTTTCATAGTTAAAATTTTGTTTTAGCTAATCAAAAATAACATAATTTCCTTATGAAGTGAAATAATTTAATAAAAATTAAATTATTTTTTGATATTATCAATACAGACACCAATATGACAATATTTTAGCAACAGAAAAGATTTGGGTTTAAAAAACAAAAAAAGCCGCTCAAATGAGCGGCTCCTTATTTATAAATGGATTCAAAGATTATTTACCTTCTTCCATTTTTCTTTTCAACTCTGCTAATGCATCGATGTCTCCAAGAGTAGATCTTTCTTCGTTGTTTGAAGAAGAAGATACGTTTCTAGAAGAAGATTCTTTAACGTTTTTCTTTTCTTCGTCTCTGAAGATCCCTGTGTGAGAAACTACAACTCTCTTGAATTCTTTGTTGAATTCAATTACTTTGAATTGAGCATCTTCACCTTTTTTGATTTTAGATCCATCTTCTTTCTCTAATAATCTTGAAGGGCAGAAAGCTTCAACCTCAGCATCTTCGAATTGTACAGAAGCTCCCTTATCGTGAACTTCTACCGCTTTACCAGCGTGGATAGTTCCTTCAGCATATTTAGTTTCGAATTTATCCCATGGGTTTTCAGTCAATTGCTTGTGACCTAGAGATAATCTTCTAGCTTGGATATCTAATTCAAGAACTACAACATCTAATTTATCACCTACTGCGCAGAACTCAGATGGGTGCTTGATTTTCTTAGTCCAAGAAAGATCAGAGATGTAGATTAATCCGTCGATACCTTCTTCTAACTCTACGAATACACCAAAGTTAGTGAAGTTTCTTACAGTTCCTACATGCTGAGATCCTACTGGATACTTAGCTTCGATGTTTTCCCATGGATCTTTAGATAATTGCTTGATACCAAGAGAAATTTTTCTTTCTTCTCTGTCTAAAGTTAATACTTCAGCTTCCACTTCATCACCTACTTTTACGAAATCTCCAGCAGATCTTAAGTGAGTAGACCAAGACATTTCAGAAACGTGGATTAATCCTTCAACACCTGGAGCGATTTCTACGAATGCACCATAGTCAGCAAGAACTACTACTTTTCCTTTTACTTTGTCACCTACTTTCAAGTCAGCAGAAAGAGCATCCCAAGGATGAGCTTCTAATTGCTTCATACCTAATTGGATTCTTGTTTTCTCGTCATCGAAATCAAGGATTACAACTTTTACAGTTTGTCCGTCCTCAAGGATTTCAGATGGGTGGTTCACTCTAGACCAAGAAAGGTCTGTAATGTGGATCAATCCATCTACACCACCTAAGTCAATGAATACACCGTAAGAAGTGATGTTCTTAACAGTTCCTTCAAGAACTTGACCTTTCTCAAGTTGAGCGATGATTTCTTTTTTCTGACCTTCGATATCTGCTTCGATCAATGCTTTGTGAGAAACTACTACGTTTTTGAACTCAGGGTTGATTTTCACAACTTTGAACTCCATAGTTTTTCCTACAAACTGATCGTAATCTTTAATTGGCTTAACGTCAATTTGAGAACCAGGTAAGAATGCTTCGATTCCGTGAACGTCAACGATCATACCACCTTTAGTTCTAGACTTAACAAAACCGTTAACGATTTCTCCAGTTTCGTGAAGTTCGTTTACTTTATCCCAAGCTTTAAGCGTTCTAGCTTTTCTGTGAGATAATTGTAACTGACCAGTTTTGTCTTCTCTCTTGTCAACCATTACTTCTACCTCATCACCTACTTTAAGACCTTGGTTGTAACGGAATTCGTTAAGAGAAATAACACCTTCAGATTTGAAGTTGATGTCTACGATAGCTTCTTTATCAGTTAATCTTACAACTTTACCAACTAAAACGTCATTATCGTCTAGGTTGTTTAATGATCCGTTGTAGATCTCTTCTAAATCACTTTTCTCTTTTCTAGCATCAGCATCAAGACCAGATTCGAAAGAATCCCAGTCAAATTGTTCAGGTGCTACGTTTTGGTTTAATAATAATTCTGCTGAATTTGTCTCTTTTGACATAATTCTAAATAAATTTGTATTCCTTCTCTTTCAACGGTCTTAACAAATGTGATTGAAAAATACGGAAGTTATTAATATTTAATATTTTACTTTCTTAGACCTTTAGCACAAAAAGTGGGTGCAAAGATATGATTTTTATTTGAGATAAGCAATAGTTTTGTATTTCCCTTCCAATGTTTTAAAGACATGGTTATCAATAAGATTCACGATTACTATAGAGAAGTTCCTTTGTATTATACTAAAAGTCTTCGACTTCGTTCAGCGTTACAAGGTATAGACTGAACGTATTGAAATAAATCAATTTTAATTAACTGATTTTTCGAATAATTACAAGGCAATAATTCCATTTGTGTCAAAAAATGTATCAATTAAAACTATTCTATTATTTTAATAATTTCATTAAGAACTTTTCTTTTGACAAGAGAATATTTGAAATACAAACAATATTGGGAAGAAGTCTTTTATTATATTAAACATTAGTAAGAAGCACCTGACTCAAACTCTAATGCAAAGCTGGAAGCATTTTTTAAGTGTGGCAAATTATAATAATTATTCTGCTTAAAATTTTCTTCAATTTGTTGCCAATCCTTACTATTTTCTTTATTTGAATTATAAAAAATAAGCCCTAAATAGCTAAATCGTCCAATATTAGTATTACCTATATTTTGATATTTTATAAATAAAAAATCATAAGTATTGGCTATATAAGCTCTTATTTTAATGATTTCTTTTTCGTTCCAATTATTATTTTTATCATTTACATCATATGATGCAATGGCATTTACGTAATTTTGAGTTTTTTCATTTTCTGTTGTATTGTCTTCTATATATTTTAAGATGCCTTCTCGTATTTCTAATTCACCTTTGCAATTTCTCACAAAAAGAAACTGGTTAACAAAATCATTTGCTTTAGATTCACTTCTTTTCATTACCCATCCTAGTAAATCTTTATCCTTTGTATATCCAAATATCTTAACTAATGATTCTAAAAAATATTCATCATTAGATTTTAGCCAAGCAAAACTTGCTTTATCATCATTAAATAAGTATTTGTTTCTAGAAGTAAGTACCAACTCATTTTGATAACGTATTTGTGAAAGATTTGGAACATCCTTCCATCTTGTTATTTTTAAACTCTCTTCATCAGATTTTACTTCTATTGGCTCCTTTTCTAAATTTTGAAGTTCAGGAAAAAGTTTCAAATAATCAACTACTTTTGGAATAGGAAAAAAATTGGTAATAAATTTATTTTTTTTAGATATATATAAATCTTGATTATCTGCGGTATATGGATTATATTGTAATTCTTTATTACATTTATTATTTACGTCAAGCCTAAGGTATTCGGTTGATGATGAAATATCAATTTTTCTCTTAAAAATCATTTCTACTCGTTTCACAAATTCTTCATCATTAAGTGGCCTATAACCTTTTTGAATTAAAATATTATTTTCAATCTCAACCAAAGCATCTAAGTCACCTTTACCATAATCATCATAACTGCCATATTCTTCAGCAGCTCCCGATTTAATTTGTTTTTCTAATATCTGCTTTATACTATCATTTTTCATTTCAGTAGTTTTATAGTGTTCTTTAATGTTTTCTTTCTTACAAGCCATAATAAATGGACTAATTAATAATAAAAAGAATAATATTTTCATAATTTGAATTTTATCTTGAACTTTCTCCATCTGAACTTGATTTAATATTAAGTTTTAAAATAGCATTGCTAGCTTGATCAGCATTTGAATAATTATCAGTTGATTTTAATTTATCTTCATTACGTATTGTATATCCTTTTGGTTTATAAAACCCTCGGAAAATTTTATAATGATTTATTCCTTTTTTTGTAGTCCATGAAACAAATACATTTCCACTACAATCATATGGTGAAACTTTTAACATATCACCTTGATTTCCACCCAAACAAGCATATCTCCCATCACTTAATTTACCCAATATGAAAGTTGCATGTCCTGTCGTTTGTATTTTTGTTCCACTTGCATCACAATCTGAAAAAATTGCAACAGCACCATAAAACACATCACATTTTTCAGCATTGGAACTTGTTAAAAACATTCTTGAGCCAGCAGAATGAGGTGTTTTATAGTCCTTTTGTTCAATACACCAGCATACAAAAGAAGCACACCATGCTGTGTCACTTCCGGCTTTTAAACTACCTCCCTCTTCGTGATATTTTTTTATTCTCTCATCAATAAGCCATTCTTTTTTTCCACCATATGATTTTGCTTCTATTATTGCTACTTCCATCCATGGAGTTCTCTTTTCATTTTTAGGCTGCTGCTCCTTTTTTTCACCTGTAAGTAAAACACATTCACCAACTTTAAAAATTTCTTTTGTAGGTTTATATTTTGGATTACCATTTTTATCTTTTTCAACTGTATATTCTTTGGAGTTTTTAGCATTAGCTGTTCCACCACGATAGTGTACAATTCGCTTTGCTCTTGAATTAGTAGCATCATTTAACTTATCAACTATTTGATTAACTATAGTATCATCGTTGTCTTTGGTAGCATTTAAAGCAATTGTATTTAAGGATTTAAGAACCCATTCAGCCATACCAGTTATAGCTGCTTTATGTGGTGTATAGCCGTGCTCTGGAACTTCTTCAAATACATTAACTTTACTTTGAGGAGCAATTTCATCAATTTTAGCTTGAATTAAAGAATAGTTTCCCCTACCTGTTATTTGTAACAAGCCTCTTCCTCTAAAATTCCATGCATCTTCAGGAGTTTTATTTCCATTTCTATTTCCATAAGCTATAGTTGCAATCATCTTCTCATTAGCTTTCTGATTGTTTGTTTTTCCATACTTATATGCTTCTGGTGTAGGTTTTGATTTTTTCCTATCTGCATAACTTAAACGTTCTCCATTATAACCCATATAAATGGTATTTTCCATTTTAGAACCCTTTACATGTTTACTTCTAAAATTATCAAATTGTAATACAAGTTGATCTGGAGTGTATTGTAAACCTTCACCTACTAACGCACCTTTCAAGTCTCTACCCGACTCTTCAATACATTGAGCAAAAAAATGAGCTTTTTTGGCACAAGTATTTAAGCTAAATTTTGCTCTGTAATCATTCAACGAAATTAATAATTCTTCTAAATCCTTTTTCTCTGCATTTTTAAAAATTTCTTTCAGTTCTACATATGTAAATTCATTTGTACAACGAGGGCAAATTCCACTTTGTTGAGGTGTTTTCGTTTTCCCAACATTAGTAGCAGTTTTTGTTTTTTCAGGAGTAAAAGTATTGATTACATTATCAACAATAAAATTAATAGACTTGGCTAGTAAATTTTCTTCTTGTTGTGGTTGCTTTGGCGGAGGTATATTTGTTCTTTGTGGTGTGCTGGGTTTAGGTTGTGGCTTTTTGTAATCCGGGTTAGTTACATTTACATTGGTTTGGCTGGCTCCTAATATTTTATGATCATAACTTGCGGTAACGTAAAACTCATGAAAAGCTCCTTCATTGGTGTCACCACGCATCATAAAGCGATTGGCAACCTGTTTCATTACGTTTTGATCTGCACTTAATGATATTTCCGCTTCTGCAATTCCATTCACATTTACCCTTGCAGGATAAGCCTTGTTGATACGGTTGTTTTTATTGATTTCAGCATTATGTCCACCCCCTGGTGCATCATCTTCCCATAAATGAAAATTAATGGTTTTGTTGAACATTCCCACACAATACGCTCTGGCAATTAATTTATCGGTGTAGCTGGCTTTGTTCACATCCCTTGCTCCACGATTAAAAAGAACTACTTTGGTAATTTTAAGAACTTTACCTGAAGCAGGAATTACCTGTAATTCTCCCATTTTATGGGTTTCATTTTTCTGTGTAAAAATATTCTTGGTTTCTTTATAAACTTCCAGCAAAAATTTTTCTCCTACCACCTGAGGTCCAAAGTTAAAGGGTACTGATAGACCCGTTTTCTGTGGTTTTTTAGTGATGTCTATCCATTTTCCTTTGTATAACCTTTTAATAGACCATGTATATTTAGGGTTTGTATCCAAATACGCTAACCCTAAACTATAATCTGCCAACGTATACATTTCGTCTTTTCCTGCAATAGGATTTTGAGATCCGATAATCATAATGCTAATATTTAAATTTAATAAATACTATTGATAATCATCAGAGAAATCTTTTCCCAGAATCTTTTCCTTAAACTCATCAAAATTCACAACAGGATTATAAATGTGCTGCTCCATAGAGTTGGCATTCTCAACATGAGATTTACCAATTTCACTCTGTTGTCCATGTTTCAGGATGGTGATTTTTCCTCCTGTACTGCACATCAGTTTAGAAATTTCCGTAAGACAGCTTTTTCCCATTACTTTTACTTTTTCATAAGGTTTTTGCCATTTCCCGGCTGGAGCATACGCACAAGGCAGGTAACCACCAGATGTTGGCTTAAGCTTACAATTTCCAAAAGGCATCGCCGGAGGGTCAAAAGTAAGGTCATCTTCTGTTACGGCCAGGTAATCTGCTTCTCCCTCAGCATCATTCCAGTAATGTTTCTGGTGGCTTGTTACTTCAAATTTTGGAAATTTGAATCCTTGATTACATTGCACGGTTCCTTTCTGTATGATGAAATATTTTCCTTCGTGAGAACTTGAGCTGCTATTTCCCATTTTTTCTTCATCATTCTTTTTTTTCTCTGATGTTCCGGGAGATTGTTCTTCATTGTGCTCCGGTTCTGAAGAATCTTGTGTATCCTGAATAGCAGAATCCTGAGTTCCTTCATCTTCAGAAGAATTAATAAGGGTGAGATCTTGAGATTCAGTTTCATCAGCCATCAGCCTTGGATCCTCGGGAATAAAGATCTTTTTTCCCGGAACCGGCTCCTGCATAACGTCTTCTGATGGACAATGGAGATTATGATAGGTTTTTTAAAATGCCCTCATTTTTTATTTTAAATTGCCGGGCGATTGAACTGAAGGTATCACCCTTTTGTATGACATAATTTTTCATATTATCCTTGTGTTATAGTGATATTGTGTTGATGAATAAGTTCTTCCCCATACTTGATTAACAAGGAAGCTTTGGCATGAAACAGGTTTTTATTTATCTTATGAGTGGTGTATTTTAATATAAGATCTCCTGATGACAGTTCATCGAGTCTTATTCCCCGGGTGATTTCATGTGAACTGCACCAATCTGTTATTTTACCTTTTATGGTAGTGATAACAAGATGATCATTTTCATTCTCCTGCTCAATTTCCATATTGCATTGTGTGGGAAAGGAGTTTTGGAAAAAATAAAATACTTCTGTCCAGTCCGTTTTTTTGTGAAACCATTCTATTTTAGGGAATAAGGTCTGGAAGAGCAAAGTACTCTGAAATTGCCGCAAAAGAAAATTTTCGTCTGAGATTCTATTCTCAAATGAATTCATATAATTTGTAGTGATCTCTCCGATATAAAAATCTTCAAGTTCTTTACGTTGGCCGGCAAAGGCTGCAATTAATTTCTTATGATCTGAAAATCCGCAGACCCTGCCTTGATGATCGAGCGTAAAGTCAATAGGCATAATACTTTTCATACAGGCAATGGAAAGATCACTTACTTTATCGTCAGGGATATTTCCGCCAGACCTAAAATCCTTCTGTGCATAGGAAAGAATCGTTTGACTCTTGCGCAGATTCAAATCGATCGCATAATTAATCCTTACATTTGGCTGAAGTGATCCTTCAATAGTTTCATAGACATTATAAGTCTTTGCAAAGAATGAATCTGATAGCACAGTAGAAGGAAGATTGTTTTTTCTTTCCTGTTCCTTTTCTTTTTCAGTTTTGAAATTCGTTGGAACAAGCAGGATTTTGACTTCATTAAGGTTTTCAAACCAGACTCTGTCCATTTTCTGACAAATGGAATTATGAAACAGTTTAAGTTCCTCACTGGTTATACCTATCCGTGAAGCAACGGATTTCAGCGTATCACCGTTACGTATTCTATATTCTAAATAATCGATTTCCATTAAATGTGAGTTATCTGGTAAATTTATTAAATAACTGTATCGAAAATTCATTTTGAGAGTTAAGTTTTAAAAATTGTAGTAAAACTACGACAACAGATTTTAAAAAATCTTAACTAGCCCCACAGTAAACTCAATGATTTTGTAATAAAAAATATAACAATTCCTCTCTGTTTTCCAATACCTCAATGCAATACTATGAAAATAAATACCTTCAGCCTCTTTTTATATGAAGAGAAAAATCAGTTCAATAAAAATGAACAGAAAATAAGTGTAGATAGTCTTGCAGGCCATTGCTAATTTTGAGATTCTTCATTCCAAACTCCCCTACCCTCAAACACAAAATTCACTACCTTTGCACCATGGAACTACAATCAATTTATCAAAAGCTGCAGATTCAGGATATGAATCAGATGCAGAAATCTACTTATAAAGCGTCTGAGAACAATACGGATATTGTTCTGCTCTCTCCTACCGGATCTGGGAAAACTCTGGCTTTTTTGTTTCCGGTGCTTAGAAATCTTAAGAAAAATGTTCAGGGTGTTCAGGCATTGATATTAGTTCCGGCAAGAGAATTGGCGTTACAGATTGAGCAGGTTTTCAAATCTATGGGAACAGATTTTAAGGTTTCTGTTTGCTATGGTGGACATGATAAAAAGATTGAAGTCAATAATTTAATTGAAGCTCCGGCGGTGTTAATCGGAACTCCGGGAAGAGTTACTTATCACGTAAGAAATAATAATTTTGATCCTAAAACCATCAAAACACTGGTTCTGGATGAGTTTGACAAAGCATTAGAACTAGGGTTCCATGATGATATGGAGTTTATCTGTAATTCTTTAAAAGGACTTTCTCAAAGAATTTTAACCTCTGCAACAGCAATGGATGAAATCCCTCCATTCACTGGCTTGAAGGATGAAAAAATCATCAGTTTCCTTAAAGAAAATGAAGTAAAACCTGATATTCAAATGAGAAAGGTAATGACAATTCCGGAAGAAAAACTGGATACTCTTTTCAATCTTGTTTGTAAAATTGGAAACAAAAGAACATTGATCTTCTGCAATCACCGTGATGCTGTTGACCGTATTTCTGAACTTCTTCACCAAATGGGAATCGAGAGAGAAACCTTCCATGGCGGAATGGAACAGGATGAAAGAGAGCGTGCATTACTGAAATTCAGGAATGATTCAGCAAGGATTCTTATTACAACTGATCTTGCTGCGCGTGGATTAGATGTTCCGGAAGTGGAATCTATCATTCATTATCAGCTACCTCCGAAAGAAGATGCTTTTATTCACAGAAACGGACGTACCGCAAGAATGAATGCCAAAGGTTTTGTTTATCTGATTATGAATGAGGATGATAATTTTCCTTTCATCAAAAATGATGTCCCGGAAGAAAATGTTTCCGGCTTTACTAAAGTTCCACAAAAAACACCTTTCCAAACGATTTACATCAGTGCAGGAAAAAAGGACAAAGTCAATAAAGTGGATATTGTAGGATATTTACTAAAAAAAGGAGAATTACAGAAAGAAGATGTAGGAATTATTGAAGTAAAAGATACCACTTCTTATGTTGCAGTTGCCAGAAATAAGGTAAACAGTCTCTTAAGGAAACTTCAGAATGAAAAACTGAAGGGTAAAAAGGTAAAAATGGAGGTTGCTTATTAAAAAAAAGCTGAAGATTGTTCTAAGACATTCACTACAGCCGATAAAGATATTTTAACTGCCACGAATGCACTAATAATAGGAGTGAATTCGTGGCAAAAATTATTTTATACCTCTTACTCTGGTTGTAAAAGTATATACTGATTTTGAAGCAGTGATGAAAAGTACATCATTATTCTCTCCTCCAAAAGTTACATTAGATGTCCATTTCTCAGGAATTGAAATATGATATATTTTTTTTCCATCTCGATCAAAAACATGTATTCCGTCTCCCGTTAAATAAAGATTTCCATGCTTATCCAAAGTCATCCCATCTGAACCCATTTCACAAAACAGTTTTTTCTCAGATAATTTCCCTTCTCCTAACATATCATAAACATAAGTTTTTCCGGCATCAATATCCGAAACATAAAGTTTTTTTAATGTCTCACTTCCTACAATTCCGTTGGGTTGTGTGAAGGTATCCAATTTAATAATCTTCCCTTCTTTATTTCTGTAATAAAGGCTTTTATTGGGAATCTCCTGTTTAAAATTCGTCCAGTAGTCTCTTTCATATAATGGATCTGTAAAATACATTCCTCCAAAAGTATCATTCCAAACATCATTAGGTCCATTAAGCCTTTTTCCTTCAAAACCGCTAAATAAAATTTCAACTTTTTTATCTTTTGAAATCTTCCACATCTCTCCGTTGTCATCTGAACAGGTAATCAGAAAACCTTCCTTATCAAAGTGAGTACCATTGGCTCTTCCTGTTTTATCCAAAAATTCTATCACTTGATTGGTTTTCCAGTCCCAGTAATAAATTTTGTCATTAGGCTGATCCGTAAAGTAAACATTTCCTTCATGATCTGCAGATGGACCTTCGGTAAAACTAAATTTATCTGAAACCCTTTCCGGTTTTACTCCTTCATAAAACATTTTACTTGTATTTACTGATTGGCAGTTTACTAATGCTAAAACCAAACCAATCATTCCTATTTTACAGATATTCTTCATTCCTCACTTTTAAAGCTGCAATTTACGATAAGCTTATGGGTTTTAAAAATATTTTATCCGTTTAACTTATTATTATTCAAAAAGCAAAATGTCTTAATTGTACTATTTTTGAAGTAGATCATATTAGTAGTTCATTGATATAATCCGGAGCTTTGCAGTAACAGAATCAATAAGATTTCTCCAGCTAAAAAAGGATGGAAAAACAGCATTGATCAGGATGGAAAATATTACCAAAATACTTTTATAGCATACGACAATGAGCGCAGAGTCTAACAACATCAAATCCTTAGAAATTGAAAATGAAGAGTTTAGAAACTCCGTGGGAACAATGGATGAAACCGGTAAAAGAAAATGGGTATTCCCGAGAAAACCCAAAGGAAAATATACCAATTACAGGAATTACACCAGCTATGCCTTACTTGCTTTATTCTTCGGATTGCCTTTCGTAAAGATCAATAACAATCCTTTTTTTCTATTTAATGTTATTGATAGAAAATTCTTTATCCTCGGACAGCCTTTCTACCTTCAGGATTTTTTTATTCTTGCATTAGGAGCGGTTACTTCTGTTATTTTCGTGATGCTCTTCACTGTAGTTTTCGGAAGAATATTTTGTGGCTGGCTTTGTCCCCAAACTTTATTTATGGAAATGGTTTTCCGTAAAATAGAATATTGGATCGAAGGGGACAGAAACAAGCAGATGAAACTCGACAGACAGGAATGGGATACTGAAAAAATCAGAAAAAGAGTAACAAAATGGTTTGTCTTTCTGTTGATTTCAATGGTTATATCTACTTTCATGTTCATGTATATTGTAGGCTATGAGCAGGTTTTACAGATTATGCTTGAAGGTCCGTCGGAACATCCTTTAAAGTTTATCACCATGATCTTTTTTACCCTGACCTTCTATTTTGTTTTTGCTTGGCTACGGGAGCAGGTTTGTACCTTGGTTTGCCCATACGGAAGACTTCAGGGAGTTTTAATAGATAAACAGACTATCAATGTATATTATGATTTTAAAAGAGGCGAAGGTCGTTCAAAATGGAGAAATAATGAAGACAGAAAAGCGGCTGGAAAAGGAGATTGTATTGATTGTAATCAATGCGTGGTAGTCTGCCCTACGGGGATTGATATCAGAAACGGACAGCAATTGGAGTGTGTAAACTGTACCGCATGTATTGATGCCTGTGACGAGATCATGGATAAAGTAGGTCTTCCCAAAGGGCTGATTCGCTATGCTACGGAATCTGAGATTGAGAATAGCGAGAAGTTCAGGTTTACTTCAAGAATGAAGGCTACAACCGTTATTTTAGCTTTATTAGTCGGTTTTCTTGGGTTTTTAATGTATGATCGTGGTTCTATGGAAGCTAAGTTCATCAAACCAGCCGGCTCTACATTTTTTATTAAAGAGGGTAAAATTACCAATACTTTTATCTATACTCTTTTGAATAAATCTAATGAGAAAAAGGTTTTGACTATTAAAGTTATCACTCCTGACAATGCAGAAATCAACTACTTCGGAACAGAAAAAATTATTTTAAAAGGTGATCAGATCCTGAAAGGAAATATTAATATCTCATTTCCGGAAGATAAAATCAAGTTCTCAAAACAAAATATGACCATTGGAGTTTTTGATGAAGATGGTAAGCTGGTAGATTCTTTTGAAACAACTTTTGAAGGACCATTTAAACTGGCGTTATAAGAATACTCATCAATAAATAAACATTAAACCTTAAGCCTTATATTTCCTCATAAACTGCGTAGGAGTCATTCCGGAACTTTTTCGGAAGACTCTTACAAAGTAGGAATATTCTTCGTATCCTAGTCTGAAAGCAATTTCAACCAGACTTTCGTTAAGGTACATCAGCATTCTTTTGGCTTCCAGCACTACTCTTTCAGTAATTACTTCTGTAGCTGTCTTTTGAACTATTGTTTGTACAATACGATTGAGGTGCTTCGATGAGATCCCTAATAATGCGGCATAATAGGCAATTGATTTTTGTTCTGTAAAATGCTGTTCAACAAAATTTTCGAAATCCTGATAGTGCTTAAAATATGAAAGACCAGCGGAAGAAGTATGAACATCAAAATCTTTTGTGAATAAACGGGTAGAGTTGATAAAAACCTGAGACATCAATGACAGGATCAAACCATCTTTCATAATCTCTTTTCTCTCATGTTCTTTTCCCAGCTGTTGAAATAAGTGAATGTTCTTCTGCAATTCCTCGTTATCAAGCTGAAGTTTTCTAGGAAATGATACAGAGCCGAAAAAAGGAAAATTTCGAAGTTTCTGATTCACATAATGCATTTCATAATATTCCTGCGAACAGAAAAAAATATATCCGTCTATATCTTCTGATAATTCCCAGCTATGAATCTGCCCCGGTGATAGAAAGAAAAGGCTGCCTTTCGAAACATCATACTTTTGAAAATCAATTTCATGAATTCCATTCCCTTGGGTGAAAAGTACTGCGGCATAAAAATCATGTCTATGTGGCTTTTCTATATGTCTATGCCCTACTACCAAATGATTTTTCATGGTATTAAAATAAAAATCTGAGGGATTTTTACCTGCCTGAAAAAGATCGATATGAAGGACAGAAATAGAATTCATCACTTAAAATTGATAACAGTCTATAAAAGTACTATAAATAAAGCCATACAACAAATATAGATACAAAAAGGACTGACATAAATGCCAGCCCTTTGATCATTATAAAATCTTTATCACTTTATTTGATAATCAATTTAGTGTTATAAACTCCTTTTTGAGAGTTAATGCTGATCACATATACTCCTTTAGGTACATTTACATTAAATTCTTTCGTATTATTTCCTTCACTTTTATATGATGAAGAATAAATCAATCTTCCGCTGGCATCAAGCATGGTCACCTTTATATCTCCTTTTATATTTTGGGATTTGATAAAGAAGTTTCCGTCACTTGGATTAGGATAGATTTTAATATCATCAGCTAATGGAGAAGTGGCATCTTTAGTACCCAAATTCTGAGTTTCCTGTGTACAGACCTCAAGCGACCAATTGTTTATGCTTCCGGTTGTTCCTTTCATGTTATCTGTAGCATAAAGATTCCATACTCCCTGAGCAGCATGTCCTTTGAATACATTTAAAGGCTCATTAGATTTTACTTCTCCCTGAACAGGTGATGTACACCCTACAGCATTTCCTGTATCACTGAAACTTCCCGTTATCCCGGATACTCCAGAGCATTGTCTATTCCAAAGCAAAGCAGAAGTTCCTACCGGGCTTTCAATTCCAATTGCAACTTGAGCAACGTTTGAATGAGTTACATTTGGTGTTACTTTAATCTTAGTAATTGTTCCGACATTGTTTACTGTTAAAGGAATATTTATTCTCGGAGCTGAAATTCCGTTACCTCCAGGTCCATCAGGAATGGCAACTGCACCTGCATTATATGTATAAGTAGTACAGCTTTCACCTGTCACAGAATAATCAATAACAAAGCTTGGGCTTACCGTATAATAGATATTTCCAACTGCTTCTACCATAATAAATGCATTGGCAGAAGTAGATCCCGCAGGAATTGTCACTTGTTCTGAACCATCATTAGGTGTATTAGCTGCAAGTGTTGTAAATGTCTGTCCCCCATCTGTAGATAACTTGATATTAACATTTGCTGTATTAATAGGTGCCTGATTGGTATTAGCCACATCCCAGGTTACATTAAATGCACTTCCTGAGCTTGCGGATTGCCCGAATGAAGGTGCTGTTATCTGGAAAGGTCCTGCTCCGGCATTTACCGTTACCAGCATATTATCATTATTGGTCTGTGGAGCCAATGGATTGTTATTTCTGACCGTTAATCTGAAATTCAGGTTTCTTCCCACACTTGAAACAGATTCCCAGCGGGTAGATAAAGCTCCAGCCAATACTTTATTGAATTCAGGTAAATATCTTACAGGAGTACTTTTTGGAGGAACAGATCTGAAATTAGGTCCTGAAGGCTTTGCTGGGTAAGCAAGTGAATTCAGTCCTGTTTGAGAATTAGGTGCATTATCCATTTGCTCCCAAACATAGGTGTATGACGAGCTGTTAGTATCATCAGTTGTTCCTTTTAATATATACGGAGTAGATTTTGGAATAATATAATCTGAACCTGCATTTACGGTAGGAGCAGCAACCCCAAAAGGTGTTGTTATCCCACAACTAACATTACTTATTCTGTTCTTTATTTCCGTTAAATTATAACTATGGTAATAGTCATTAGAATTATACTGAATATCATATGATCCACCCATAATCCCTGTATAAGCCATAATAGTACTTCCTCCTCCGGGTTCTACTTCTGAAGTTCCATTACCATCTAAATAATTAGAAAATGTATGATTAGCCCCCATTTGGTGTCCCATTTCATGCGCTACATAATCAATATCAAACTTATCTCCTTCAGGAAAATTATGAGCGGTCCAACCTCTGCCGGGTCTACTTCCGCATAAAGCATCAAGATAAGCAGCTCCATTACCATTTTTCTTATCAAGAAGATGTCCCATATCGAAATTTGATGCAGGAATAACAGAAATTATACCTGTATTAGCCTGATCCGGACCTACGGCTGTTATGTAAGGATCTGAAGCTGCATCTAAAAATATTACAGCATCATTATTGGCGATTAGATTAAAATGAAGTGATAATTCTTTTTCGAAAACCCCATTTAACCTTGTTAAAGTAGCATTCATTGCAGAAAGAACAACAGCTTTCTTCTGAATATCAGTTGCTGTTGAAGGAATTCCGGCAGCTGTTAAATGATATTCTGCATATTCTCCGGTACAGGAAAGTGCCATTCTGAAAACATTAAATCCTGCTGTTCTTCTACCGGTGGCGGCGTTGCTTTTTTTTTCCGCAGCACTTTTTTCTATGTGATCAATAGTAGAACATTCAAATGGTTCTTTATCCTGTCCTCGTTTTGCATTGGAATCAAAAACGGCATAAACAGTTCTGTCTTCAGTATAAGGTTCAATAAATTCTGATATTCCTGAACGGGTAATCATTGAAGAGAATCCTACAGGAGACATGCTGAATCTCAAATAAACACTCGGATCTTCTAAACTCGTTCCGACATAGGATTTAATATCAGGAAATTTAGCCTGTAATTCCGGTGCCATATTGGAAAACTCCCAAACCTGAAATCGTTCTATCTTTCCTTTGGCTGTAGGCAGCGAAACAATAGCGCCTTTTTCATTTGAAAAACGTTGAGGTGCATTTTTCAATGCCTGCTTAAGTTCATCTGTATTCAATGAATACAGCCCTGAGAATTCAAGATTTTCCTGTGATTTTTTTACTTTTTGATATTTAATTTCAGTCCTGGTCCACTGTGAATATCCTAAAAAAGGAACCAGAAATGTTAAAATGTAGAAATAACGTTTCATATCATTATAGCTTTTTGTATTTCACTAAATTACATAAAAAAAGCATTTCATAATTATTTTTCACAGAATAAAGAATAAAAAATTTAATTATTATCACTTAAAACATAATAAATCCTTTAGAAAATATATTTGGATGAAACTTTAAAAAATTTTTATCTTTGAACTTTAGTGCCGTAAAATGAAAATAAATTTACCTGATAAACTGTATTATTCGATAGGAGAAGTAGCCAAAGCATTCGATGTAAACACTTCATTAATACGTTATTGGGAACAGGAATTCCCTATCATCAAGCCTAAAAAAAATAAAAAAGGAAACCGATATTTCACTCCGGAAGATATTAAAAACTTGCAGATGATATACCATCTGGTAAAAGAAAAAGGCTATACTTTGGATGGTGCACGTGTTGCTTTGACTACCAATAGTAAAATTTCGGAAACAATTACCATTATTGATCGTCTTGAATTTGTAAAGGCTGAGCTATTAAAACTGAAAGAGTCTTTAGGAGATAGTCCTGAATAATTCACCAGCTTCATCCGCTTTATAAACTTACTTTTATTTAATACTTGATTGTATTGAATAAATATATCATGCAACTGATTTTGATTAAATTATTATGGACCAGTCTCAAAATCTAGGGATAATATTGTAGTTATTTAATTTAACGCAAAGTTTTCAGCCTCTTATCTCATATTTTCAAGGATGAAGGATGGAATCAATGAAATTGATTCCTTCTAAGCAAATGTATATCCAATAAGAATGTGACAAGTTTAAATATTTCTACAGAAAACTTGTATTTCTTTAATTTAAAAGGAGATACAGACATTATATATCTTAAACTTAACCATTTAACCGTTCATCATTGCCCCATTTTGTTTTTATTAATATGTTTACTGCATGATGAGAAAAAACTATTACCAGAAACTGGCATTAATGGTTATTGTACTGACTATTTTATTAGCCTTTCAAAAATACACCAGTAAGAGCAGAGAGCCTTTTCCTGATATAAAGTTTATTACTACTTCCGTTTCAGCTAATCTATCAGACTTTGATCCTAATATTTTAAATGAAGAACAGTGGAAGAAACTGGGTTTTTCTGAAAAGCAGGTATCTACTATTCTCAAGTATAAAGATATTATTGGCGGAACCTTCACGTCAAAAGAGCAATTGAAAAAATGTTATGCTATTTCTGAAGAAAAATTTGGAGAACTTGAATCCTTTATTTTGCTTCCTGCAAGCAGTGATAGAGACAAATACAAGGACTTTAGCAGTTTTGCAAAGAAGGAAATAATTGTATCGGGAAAATTTAATCCTGACCAGCTTTCTACAGGTGATTGGATGAAAATGGGCTTCAGTGAAAAGCAATCTGAAGCTATTTTAAAATATAAAAATTATTTAGGCGGAAGTTTCGTGAGTAAAGAGAAATTCAAGGAATGTTTTATTATTTCTCCGGAAAGTTATAATAAACTGGAACCTTATTTAATTTTACCTGCAAAAACACCGGAAAATTTCAAATCTTTTGCCTCCGGTTCTTCAACAAAGACAATAATAAAATATCACACCTTTGATCCTAATATATTAAATATTGACGGTTGGAAGGCATTAGGTTTTTCAGATAAGCAAGCTAACATCATAGTGAATTACCGTGACAGAAATCTACGTGGCAGTTTTAAAAATCTTGAAGATATACAAAAGTGCTTTGTCATTTCTGCTGAAAAATTTAAAGAGCTGCAACCTTATATAAAACTCAGTCCTGAAACGTTTAAAAAAGAGGAAATCAGGCAGGAAAAAACAGATTTTTCAAAAACGGATCTCAATGTTATTACATTTAAACAGCTTATTGAATTTGGGCTGGATGAAAGAAGTGCAGGTTCTATGATTGGCTTCAGGAAAAAACTGGGAGGTTTTATGAATAAGGAACAGATATTAAGCACTTATAATATCGACAAAGAGCTTGTACAGAAGTTACTTTCTACAGCACTTCTTGACAATTCCAATGTTCCAAGATATACTTTAACTGACGCTCCTGAAGAATGGTTAAAGGATCATCCTTACTTTAAATATTCTGCCGACAAAATTATTTTCTATCGTACGACGTATCCTGATGATAAGAAAATATGGAAGTTTTTGAAATTAAAGCCAGAATATGAAGAAAGAATGAAGTTATACATAAAATAACAGCCCTGAGATTAAAAATTTTTATAAACTCCCCAAAATAATGATACCATTTGGGGAGTTTTCATATTCAAAGTTAGGTTGTACTTTAATGATGCATATAACTGGTGGGACCATTGGTTCCTTCAATTGATTCAGGAAGTATGCCGTATTTACCCCGTAAATCTACTGTACCCAGCGTTTTTCCGGATTCGATTTCTATGACACTGATGGTACCGGAATTTAAGTTGGGAATATTCAACAGATTATTTTGTACAGCTACCACTTCTTTTCCTTTTTTAGTTTTAAAGAAAACCATATGATGTGCTCCTTTATCTGCAGTAAGGGTTTTTATAAGTTTTAATTGTGGCAGATTGCTAATATCAAAAATCAACACTTTTCCAGGATCTGCAAAGCTTACGTAAAGCCTGTTATTATCATCAATATACATTTCGAGAGTCCAGCCTAATCCTTGTGTACTTCCATCAAATATTTTGGTAAAAGCATCATATTTTTTGGTTGTAGTATTGTAGGGTGCAATCCAGATATCTCCACCCAGCATGGTAGTCGCAAGGGCATATTGTGGAAATTTACCGCGAAGTAACAGCACTTCTACCGGGCTTGACATATCTGTTGGCGAGTCTGCAACCTGATACGTTTCTTTTACCTCGTACGTATTTAGATCCAATAAGGTACAGGTGTTTCCAAAGCCACTTGTAAGGTCGGGGTGGATAGTTGAGGTCACCATCATCAGTCCTTTTTCTTCATTAACAGAAATGCCATGCGGATACATTATAAATTTATTTGGATTTTCCTGAATAGGTGCTTTGATCGTTTTAATAAGCTGATTGTTATTAGCATTAAAAACACCTACGCTGCCATCTTTCAGCCCTCCTGCTCCTCCCATGAAAGTCATAAAAAATCGCCCGTCATTGGTGAAAAATAAATTCTCTCCTACTGTATTTTCTCCTGTATCGATAGGTTTTGAACTTACTAATTTAGGTTGTCCGATTTTATCTTTCTCTGTTTTGATTTCATAAAGATAGCTTCCGCCCAATGCAGTTGTATATAACTTGTTTGCACTTTGATTATAATAGAGATGATGAGGCAGGACCCCAACGCCTAATTCCAGTTTACTGCTTATATTTCCAAAATCCGGAGCTTCGGGATCGAGCTCTATAACAGCAATTCCATCTGATTGTCCTGTCAGACTTCTGTAATCAATATAAAAAGCGGTATCGTGGGGAATTTCTGGATGATTATCGTGTTGACAATTTGAAAATATCATTAGAATCATGATAAGCGAGGGAATGTGATTAAATTTTAATTTCATGGTTTTCAATTGTTTGGTTGTTTATATTATAAATATAATACAATTTCAATAAAAAACTTAAAATATTACACCAATATGTGAATTTTATAATACTAATTACAACTTTATACAAGAATGTGATTCACAATAATGCATAAAAAAAGCAGGAGAAACCTCCTGCTTGTCATTTATATTCAAATAATAATCTTAATCAATTGTTTTACTTGAGTCTGTAAGTAAATCGTTTAATGCATTCAATTCCTCATCTGTTAAATCTCTCCATTTTCCGATTGGGAGATCAAGTTTGATATTCATAATGCGTATTCTTTTCAGCTTTTTTACTTCATAGCCAAGGTATTCACACATTCTTCGGATCTGTCTGTTCAGACCTTGTGTAAGAATGATTCTAAAGTTCATTTCATCAATCTTTTCAACCTCACATTTCTTGGTTACCGTATCCAGAATAGGAACTCCGTTTCTCATTTTTTCAAGAAACCTTGGAGTAATTGGCTTATCTACCCGAACAATATATTCTTTTTCGTGGTTATTTCTTGCACGAAGTATTTTATTTACAATATCGCCATCACTGGTTAATAAAATCAGTCCTTCACTGGGTTTATCCAGTCGTCCAATCGGGAAAATTCTTTTGGGGTGATTGATATAATCTACAATATTATTTTTCTCACGTTTTGTGTCTGTAGTACAAACAATTCCTACCGGTTTATTAAAAACAATATAAACAGGTTTATCTTGTGGCTCTCTGATAGGTTTTCCGTCTACTTCCACCAGATCTTCATCAGAAACTTTAGTTCCCAACTCTGGAATTTTACCATTAATCTTTATTCTCCCTTCTTCCAACAGCTTATCGGCAGCTCTTCTTGAACAGTAGCCTACTTCTGATAAATATTTATTGATACGTGTCTTTTCCATTAGTCTATTCCGTAAACGGTATAATTTTTATTGCTGAAAATGCTGATTCCATAGCTTAATCCGATGAAAAAACCATCATGCCCTTCTTTCAGCTTATGTGATTCAAAAACAATTCCTCCTTCCTGGCTCAGGCGTTTTGAATAAGAAACCTGCATTCCAAATCTCGCTCCCCAGAATTCGGTACCAGAAACAGCAGAATTATTAATTTGCTTTCCATAGTTCACATCAATATAAAAGGGGCGGTCTCCGGGAGAAAAAATAAATTTCGGTTGAATAACCCAATAAATCAAATGGTAATTATCCTGAGCAAAACTGTATTTAAGTCCAGTTCCTAGTGCAAAGTTAGGAAGAAAATTATATCCTCCAATAGCTGTAATTCCATAGGTAAACTTTCCTAAAGCTGAACGGGTTTCAATATACTGTGAATCATTATTTTTATGAGACTTATTATTAATATTAAAACCTGCATTCAAAGATGGATTGAAATAAAAATCCATTTTCTGTTTTTTTTCAGTATCCTGAGAGAAAGCATTTAGAAATGTAAATACAACTAAAAGGGATAGAAGTTTTTTCATGGTTCCTGAAATCTAAAATCGTTATTTAAAAACTGATCTGTAGCATCTTCAATTTTATAATCTCCAATTTTTGTTCGTCTCAATTGCGTAAGATACGCTCCCACTCCCAATTCCTGTCCGATATCATGAGCTAAACTTCTGATGTACGTTCCTTTTGAACATCCAACGGTAAAGCTTATTAAAGGAAATTCTATTTTAATATCTTTCAGGTAATGAATGGTTGTTTTCCTTGACTTCATTTCCACTTCTTCTCCTGCTCTGGCAAGATTATAAGCTCTTTCACCATCAATTTTTATAGCAGAATAAACGGGTGGTTTCTGTTCTATTTCTCCAACGAATTTTTCTAAAACTTCTTTTACCTGTTCTTCTGTAATATGTGAGATTTCCTGTTGCAGGATTTCCGGCTTTTCAGTGTCATAGGATTCTGTTTGCACTCCTATCTTGATCTCTGTCCAATATTCTTTTGGAGCATCCTGAATTTCAGGAATTTTCTTGGTAAATTTTCCGCAGCAAACGATCAAAAGCCCTGTAGCTCTTGGATCAAGGGTTCCTGCGTGCCCTATTTTAAACTTTTTAGGAAGATCAAATTCCCTTTTAAGTTTATATTTCATTTTATTGACAGCCTGGAAGGAAGTCCAATCCAAAGGCTTATCCAATAAAAATATGTATCCTGATTTCAGTTCTTCCGCCGTCATGAATGGAGATTATATTTTTTATTTAAAGAAATAAAAATAAATTAGTAAAGCGATTCCTACAAAGATTCGGTACCATCCCCAAGGTTTGAAACCATACTTATTAAGAACTCCAATGAAAGCTTTGATTGCGATAAGTGCAACTACAAATGCCACCACATTTCCAATAATGAAAATCATAATGTGATCCTGTGATGCCATGATCATTTCATATCCTTTTTGCGGGTTCGGAGTTTCTTTTCCCCAAGTCTTCACAAAAACAGAATATACGGTTACAGCAAGCATGGTAGGAACTGCAAGGAAGAAAGAGAACTCAGCTGCTGCCTTTCTGGTAAGCCCCTGCGTCATTCCTCCAATTATAGAGGCTGCACTACGGCTCGTTCCCGGCATCATCGCCAGACATTGCCAGAAACCGATGGTAACCGCTTTTTTTATCGTAATTCCTTTTTCGTCATCAATTGTAGGGTTTTTAAACCATTTATCGGCAAAGAGTAAAACAACTCCCCCGAGCACCAATACAGAAGAAATTGCAATCTGATTTCCAAGAACGGCTTCAATTTTATCATCGAATAAATATCCTAAAACCAATGCAGGAACTACTGCAAAAGCCAGTTTGAAATAAAACTGAATATTATTTAAATCAAAAAACTTTTTCCAGTAAGCTACCACTACAGACAAAATTGCCCCAAACTGGATGGAAACCTGAAACATTTTTAAAAATTCATCATCCGGCATTCCCAATAAATTGGCAGTGAATCCCATGTGTGCTGTAGATGAAATCGGAAGATACTCCGTTAACCCTTCTACAATGGCAATAATAATTGCTTTAATTAAATCCATATTCCTTTAAAAATTAAAAGATTAAAAGATTTAAGAATTGAAAGACTGGCGATATGCCTAAATAAATATTAATCAATTGATAAATGAAGGTGCATTACCTACAACATTTTCAAATTAATATTTAATCTTTTAATTCTTAAATTTTTTAATCCTTAAATAAAATTATTTTATTTATTTTCTCTTTAAGATTGCATAAACTTCTATGACAAAACCTATAACAACAAATAAAGGTGCAATTCTGATTCTTCTGATAGAAAAGATATCATCATTCCATACATTCGGATCAAATTTTCCGTCTACGGTATTGGCATCCGGTCCCATCATCAATAGGAATCCTACTACAATAAATGCTAATCCTATCAGCATCCATTTGAAGTTCTGCTGTCCGAAATAGAATGTATTTTCCTGTGGCACTTCTGCTTCATTTCCAAAGTTTGAAGCGGAAATTTTATTTGTTTTTTTGCTCATTTTTAAGAGTAATATAAATCGTCAACGTTTGATTTTAAGAATCTCCATGTAGCGAAAATTGTACTTAAGACAGAAATAAAAATTCCTACTCCCAATACCAGGATCACTAACCAGAAGTACTGATTGTTGTCCTGTACGAAAGCTGAACCGATCTGACTTGTGAAGTAATACCATACACCACCTAATGCAATAAGACCAATTACAGAGCCTATAGCTCCTAAAATAATGGCTTCAATGATAAACGGCTTAAGGATAAATCTTCTTTTTGCTCCTACCAGCTGCATTGTTTTAATGATAAATCTCTTAGAGAATATTTTCAGACGGATAGAGTTGTTGATCAATACAACAGCCAATACTAAAAATAATATTGAGAATCCGAAAATCCACTTTAAAATTCTGCTCAGGTTATTGTAAACGTCTACCATCAAGGTACTGTCGTTTTTCACATCAATAATTCCAGGAACAGACTTGATCACCTTAATCGCCTCATCAATTTTTGCAGGATCTACATATTCAGGCTTCAAAGCTACTTCGATAGATGAAGGGAAGATATTTTCTTCAAACAATGCATCACTATCAATTCCCATGCTTTTCTTTGCCTCTTTCGCAGCCATACTTCTTGAGATATAGGTCGCTTTTTTTACAGGAGCTAACGTCTGTACCTTTTTAAAAGTTTCTTCCTCTAGTTTTGCAATTTTTACAGAATCTTTTGCGTCATAATTTTCATCAAAGTAGGCGTTCACCACCAACTGTTCTTTGATATAGTCAGAATACTTTTGAGCATTAATTAAAATAAGCCCCATTAATCCCAACAAAAATAACACTAAGGCAATACTTATCACTACTGTAATATTGCTGGACCGAAGCCTTTTCTTATTAAACTCATCTACAGATTTAGCCATTAATATTAAAATTTTTGGCTAAAATAGAAAAAAACTTCCGAAATTTGGGACGAAAAAAAGAAAATCATTGTTAATAAAATCATAAAAAACTTTGAGTGTAAAAGCAAAAAAACATCTTGGGCAGCACTTCCTGACAGATGAAAACATCGCAAGAAAAATCGTAGAAGGTCTTAGTTTTGAGAACTATAATAATATCATGGAGGTAGGTCCGGGAATGGGTGTACTTACTAAATATCTTCTTGAAAAAGACCAAAAGATCTATCTTGCCGAGATCGACACGGAATCTATTGAATATCTAAAAAACAATTATTCCAAGGTTACAGAAGATACTTTTGTAGGTGATTTCCTGAAACAGGACTTTAATTTTATTAAAGATGATCAGATTGCCATTATTGGTAATTTCCCTTACAATATCTCTTCACAGATACTATTCCAGATTGTAGATCACTATGAACTGATTCCTGAGATGGTAGGAATGTTTCAGAAAGAGGTTGCTGAAAGAACAGCAGCTGTACCGAGAACCAAGGATTATGGTATCCTTTCAGTCCTGATCCAGGCATATTATGATGTATCATATATGTTTACCGTTCATGAAAATGTCTTTAATCCGCCACCAAAGGTAAAGTCCGGTGTTATCAGACTTACAAGAAATCCGAAGGAAGGTTTGGCTGGTAACGAGATTCTTTTCAAACAAATCGTAAAGACTGGTTTCAATCAAAGAAGGAAAAAACTGTCTAATGCTTTAAAAACCTTAAATATTCCTGAAGCTTTAAAAGGTCATGAATTTTTAGATAAAAGAGCGGAAGAACTCAGCGTTTCTGATTTCATTTCTTTTGCGAATCTTTGGAAAGAAAATCAATAAGATAGATATAAATAAAGCTTCTGATATCAGAAGCTTTATTTTTTCGGTTCAAAAAAAGCCTTTCAGTAAAACTGAAAGGCTTTTTACATATTTAAAGTTTATTCTCTGTTTTTCAACATGATCCATCCGGACCAATCCATCTGAGCTTTTGATTTTGGATATTCAAAATTAAACTTATACCAGTACGTTGCAGAAGGTAATCTCTTCCCGCCTACTGTACCATTCCAGATTGGCGTTTCTTTGGAGAATTTGAATATTTCAACTCCGTATCTGTCATGAATAGAGCCTGTAAAGTTTTTAAACCCTGTAAGTGCCGTAAGATCCAGAACATCGTTAATTCCATCTTCATTAGGAGTAATGATATTATTGATCTGTAATGTAAAGAATTCTAATGTGCCTACACAATGAGTCCCTACTCTTCTTACCATAATCATATAGTTTGTATTATCCAGAAGGTTGGTAAATACATTTGACGACTGCCATGTAATTCCGTTATCGATAGAATATTCCAAGGTACTTGGCAAATTATTCATAGGTGGGTTTTCAGCTGTAACAGTAAGAGTCTTTTTAATACTTTCGTAATTCAATCCTATTACATAAGGTTTGGCAGCTCCCATTACATTTGCAGAAAATACTTTCTTACAAGTTCCATTGTCTATTTCTACGGTATAAATCCCCCACTCATCTACATCGATCTTTTGTGTTTTAGCACCTGTACTCCATAGATATTTATAGTTAGTACCGGCACCTGCATCTAAAGTAACACGATCATCACGACACATTTCGACATCTGCTAAAGGTGAGGTAATTTCAGGGGTAACTTCAATTCTTATTGTTGCAGGATTTAATGATCTACATCCTTTTGCTCCAACAGCGTATACTGTAAATATCGTCGTCTGGTATAAAGTAACAGTTTGCGCATTTCCAGTTCCGGGAAAGTTTACCCATTGGTAAGTATCTCCTCCTTCTGCACTTAATGTCACAGATTCTCCCGGACAGATTTTTATTCTGGAAGATTTTACTTTAGCTGTAGGTGTTGTTTCTTTTAATAGTGTTAATTCAACAATTTTACTACAGAACGCACCATTTGAAACTAATACATACAATATCTGTCCGTCATTACCATTATAATTAAGGATATTTTGTATATAATCATTGTTTTGTGCAATAGCATCGTCCTGATCTTCATAAAATTTGAAGACCGCTCCAGGGGTGGTACTAATGGATGGTTTAATTGTACTTAAATCAAAAGTTGTGATATCGGGTGTGGTACAAAGCAATAATGTAGCATTATTTGCCTGTGGTGTTGTTCCACCATGAATTTCTATTGAGGCAGTTCCGGGACAAGGATTTCCAGGTAAACTAACTTCAATGGTATAAGTTCCTGGTTGTGTAGCTGTAATACTATTAGTGTTAGCGTTTGGTACTACTACTCCGTTATGATACCATTTGTATAATAAATTAGGATCACTTACAGAAGCTGTTATTACTTGAGGAACGTTGTCACAAACATTAATATCAGATGGTAACTTTGCACCACTTGGGTCTAAAAGTTCCACTCCGATATTGAAAGATCCTCCTTCAAGGAATACGGCAGTATCATATCTATAGTCAGTGTAATCTGCCACTACCATTTTAAAGTGATATTCCTGTCCTGCCGTTACATTAGCTACAGCAGTAAGAGGTATTGTTCTACCGTTAAAATTTGTTTCAATATTAGCGTTATTATACCCTCCAAAATACATTTCATTCACTGCTGGACACCCTCCAGGAATTGCCGGGTGAATATTGGTAATACTTACCGGCCCTGCTCCTCCAGGAAGCACAGCCATATTCACATAAGGACCTCCAGATGTAGGTTTTAATAATATCGCAAAAGCATCTGCAAAATTACAAGGAAAGCTTAAAGTATATTCTTCAGACGCTAATAAGTAATTAAACTTAATCTGCGAAGTTGTAGGAACAAAATCAAATTCTAAAAGTACAGCATCTTTTAAATTACTTGATGTTACCCCTATTGCTTGTGCAAGGTCAGCATCTGTACCTCCACCGTTTATATCTTCAAGAGTTGCTGCTATCCCTGTGTTTCCAGCATTTTTTGCAAATCCTGTAGAAAGTACGATTCCATCTTTGAAAGGGAAATTGGTTGTTCCTTTATGAAAATACCCCCATGATCTGTTTGCATTTCCTACCGCGTGATTTGGAGTGATCTTTACATTGGTCACATTCGGAGTAACACAGGTATTAGTCCCTGATGAAATTAAAACATCTTTTACTAATTTTTCTATATCAAAAGCGGATTCTGTGTACCCTGGAGCATTTACATCAATAAAAGCTCCTGCTCTTCTGGATGCTGCGGTAAGGGTTTCCCTCACCCCTTTTCTGGGTGGCGGGGTTTGGGTTTGTGAAAATAAAAAGGTCGAGACGACCAGAAAAAGTAAACAAAGCGGTAGATATCTTCTCATAATATTTTTGTTTCAACAAATTTAATTTTTTTTTAAACATACCATATACATATTTATATTTTTTACAATAAAAATATAAAAAAACATACATCTTATAGTTAATTTCCTCATTATACAATTTTAAATAGCTTTTAATATTTATACTTATAAAGAAGTCTTCTTAAACCTTTGCATCTATATCTTTTTGAAAATTAATAATTTATAAAAAAACATACAATTACTTTTACCATTACTATATATTAAATATGATATTCTACATTATTTTTAAGAGTAAAGACTAATTCCTATAAAAAAGACAAAGCCCTCCGAATCTGGAAGGCTTTGCTAATTATTATTTTATTAACTGTTTAGTTTCTATTTTTCAACAGGATCCAACCGGAACGTTCTTCCAGTTTTTTGCTGGCAGGGTTTTCCCACTGAGCTCTGTACCAATAAGTACCTGTAGGCAGATTTATTCCTTTCAGAGATCCTCTCCATATAGCTTCATTCTTTGTTGCTTTAAAGACCTCAGCGCCATATCTGTCAAAAATTGATGCTGCAAAATCTTTATACCCACTGATTCCTGAGAAATCAATAGTATCGTTTATGCCGTCCATATTAGGAGTAATTGCATTGCTTATTATCAATGTATAATAATCTATAGAAGTACCACATTTTGCATCTTTCACACGAACCATTAAATGATACATGGCATTATTTAAAATATTATAAAATACGTTTGAAGACTGCCATGTTGTACCGCCATCTGCTGAATACTCTAAAGTTCCTCCGCTAGGATTACTTGCTGTAAGAGTAAGTACATTCTTTTCATAAACAACATTGATAATTTGAGGAAGATCAGGATTGATCAACTGAGCTGTGAAAACCTTTGAGCATACTCCATTGCTGATTGTCACAGAATAAGTTCCCGGGAGATTTGTTGTAATCGTTCGGGTTGTAGCTCCTGTATTCCAAAGATAAGTATAATTAACCCCTGGTCCGGCATCAAGAGTTCCACTATCTCCGGCACACACGAAAACATCTTGTAATGTAGAGACAATAGCAGGAACTACTTCAATTTGCACAGTGGCAGGATTTATAGAACTACATCCGTTTCCTCCTAATGCATGCACAGAATATGTAGTAGTTATCGCAGGTGTCACTACCTGAGTATTACCATTTCCAGTAAGACCATTTCCCCAGCTGTAAGTAAAACCTCCTGAAGCCGTTAATGTTACAGATTCTCCTTCACAAATCTTTATTTTAGATGCTGTAAGCCCTGCGATAGGTGGTCCTACCTGAACTGTCACTGTTGCAGGAGTAGCAGATACACATCCGTTAGCTCCTACAGCGGTTACTGTGTAAACAGTAGTATTGGTAGGTGATACTACTTGGGTGCTTCCATTTCCTGTCAGTCCATTTCCCCAGATATAAGTAGCTCCTCCTGAAGCTGTCAGGGTTACGGATTCTCCTTCACAGATACGTGGTTGCGACGATACCAATGCTGATGTTGGTACTACGGTATCCTGTGTTACAGTTACCGTTGAAGTATATGAACAGCTTAAATTTCCTGGTTGGGATACATTAGTAACCGTGAGTGTATAAGTTCCTCCTGCACTTACTACAGGGGTAAGCGTATTACCACCCGAAACAATAGTTCCTCCAGTAGTAGTCCAGGCAATGGTAGATCCTGCCGGAATAACGGAGGTATTAGCATTCAAAGTAACCTGAGGTGTTGTACAGGTAATTGTTTGAGGAGCATTTATAGTTAAAGTAGTTTCATCAGTTTTTATTAATTGTAAAGAGACAACATAGCTACATCCGCCGTTACTTACTAAAACATAAATGGTTTGATTTCCTGGAGCAGTATATGTTGTAGGCGTTGCAATAAAGCTCCCGTTAGCTGCATTGGCGTCTGCCTGATTCACATAATAAGTAAAAGTAATTCCTGGAATATTTGTAATCTGCGGCTGTGCTTCTGTAAGGTCAAAAGTAAGCCCCGGCTGATAACATTTGTGCAATGTCGCATTCTGTGGGGTAAATGGTTCTGATACTTCAATCGTCAAAGTACCCGGATTCTGAGAAGCACAACCATTGGAACCTACTGCTGTTACTGTATAGGTAGTGGTAGTGGTAGGAGATACCGTTTGTGTATTTCCATTTCCGGAAAGCCCATTCCCCCAATTATAAGTAACTCCTCCCGAAGCCGTTAACACTACGGATTCACCTTTACAGATCTTCAGCTTAGGCGATGTAAGTGTTGTCATCGGAGGGGCACTGTTTCCTGTTACCACAACGTTTGCTACAGCTGTACAATTTATATTGCCCGGCTGATAAGTTTTTGAAATTGTCAAAGTATATGTTCCCGGAGCGTTGATGACAGGATTTAAAGTATTTCCTCCTGAAACAATAAAACCACCCGTAGTAGTCCAGGCAAACGTAGATCCTGCAGGGGAAACTGAAGCAGATGCATCCAGCGTGATCTGAGAATTAGCGCATGTCAATACCGTTGGAGGTGCAATAGTAGCTGTCATCTGCGGAGCTTTAACAAGCTGCAGTTCTGCAACTTTTGAACAGAACCCATTGCTCACTCTCACATATACGGTCTGTCCTCCCGCACTTGAATATGTTGCAGGACTTGGTATTGTACTGTTATTTCCGGCATTAGCATCAGCAAATGTTGTATAATATGAAAAAACAGCTCCTGGTGTTGTACTTATAGCTGATTGTGCTGAAGGTAAGTTAAATATTGCATTTCCCGCAGTATAACAGGCTGTTAATGTTGAATTCTGAACCGTAGGCGATGTTCCACCTACAACAGTAACAGAAGCTTCTCCGGGACAGGAACTTCCTTGAATATATACTTTAACAGTGTACACCCCTGGCTGTGTTGCGGTATAACTTGCCTGATTTGCACCCGGGATAGGATTATTATTTAAAAACCACTGATAAGTTACATTAGGGACCTGAACAGAGGCAGTAAAGGTCTGCGGACTGTTATCACACATGTTTACAGAGTTCGGAAGCTGAACACCCCCTTCCCCTAAAATCTTTACTCCAATATCAAACGATCCTGCTTCTAAAAACACGGCGGAATCAAAACTTGTATCCTGATAATCAGAAAGCACCATTTTAAAATGATAGGTTTGTCCAGGAATTACTGCTGCTTTTGCAACAAGCGGAACTGTTCTTCCGCTAAAATTTGTTTCAATATTATTAGGGTTGTATCCTCCGAAGTATTGTTCATTTACAGCACTACAATAAGGGTCCACATTAATGGCAGGGTGAATATTTGTAATACTTACCGGTCCGGCACCTCCTGGAAGAACAGCCATATTTGTATAAGTAGGATCACCTACTTTTTTCAATAACAATGCAAAACCGTCACTAATGGTACATGGGAAGCCATTTTGGTATTCTTTGGAAGCAAATAAATATCTGAATGTAATTTCTGTTGAAACAGCTACGAAGTCAAATTCAATATAAGTAGCATCTTTTAAATCAGTAGGAGCAAGCCCTAATGCTGCTGCAAGGTCATTATCTCCTCCAGTTCCGAGAACATCATTCAAATCACCTTGGGATATGTTTCCTGCTTTATTTGCAAATCCCGTAGAAAGAAGAACTCCCCTGCTGAAGGGAAAATTTGTATTTCCTTTACTAAAAAAGCCCCAGCTTCTATTTGAACTACTTGCTGATAAATTCGGAGAAACAGATACATTGGTTATATTAGAGTTAGCGCAGGCTCCTCCTGATATAAGCACGTCTTTTACCAGCTGAGTAATAGTATAACCGGATTCAGGATAGCTGGCTGCGTTTACGTCTATAAATGCTCCTGCTCTCAATGTGGCAGGATTAGGTCTCCTAACTTCCTGTGTTCTCCCTCTGTTTTGAGCAAAAACAATGTTTCCAATAAAAGCAAAAAATAACGCTAAAAATAAATTCCCCGTCCTCCTATTTAACATTTTATATTGTTTTAAACAAAAATACTATTTTTTTTAATTAAAATTCAACTTAACTCATTTTACATTATTACTAATTCAAATTTATTTATGGTAGAATATCAATTTTATTTATTTGATAATCATAAAAAAAGACTGACATATTTGCCAGTCTTTTATGTATAGTTTAAAATTACTCTATATTTTTAAGGAGTATCCATCCTGTTTTCACCGTAAGGAGCTTACTTGCAGGGTCTTCATAGGTAACCTGATACCAGTATGACGCAGTAGGCAATCTTTTACCTTGGAAATATCCGTCCCAATAGGGTCTGATCTTCTCTGCCTTAAATACTTCTCTTCCGTAGCGATCAAAAACTTTACCACTGAAATCTTTATAGCTACTTATTCCTCTGAAATCAATAATATCATTAATATTATCACCGTTTGGAGTAATCACATTTTTCATGACAAAAGTAAAGAACTCAAGGAAGCCTTCACAGCTTGTATATTTTACTCTTACACGGATAGATATTATTTTGTTTTTCGGAACGTCTGTAAATACATTGGAAGCCTGCCAGGTAATTCCATTATCCACGGAATATTCCAATACTCCGTTACTAGGATTACTCGCTGTAAGAATCATTGTTCCCTTATCATTATAATCTACATTGATTACTTCGGGAACAACGGCTTTAATAACCTTCGTTTTAAACTCTTTGGAACATACTCCATTACTGATTGTAACGCTGTATTCTCCCGGAGTATCCACTGTAATTGACTGAGTTGTCTCACCGGTACTCCACTGGTAAGTATATGAAGGACCCGAACCTGCATTCAGAAGAATTTTATCTCCCTGACAGATATGACCACCTTTTAAAGTAGAAACAATAGCTGGAACCACTTCAACCGTAATAGTTGCCGGAACTAAAGATTTACATCCCTGCGCTCCGATAGCATACACGGTATAAGTTGTAGTTTGAGTAGGATTTACTGTTCTGATTCCATTGGTAGAGGAAGAATCGCTCCATTCGTAAGTTACCCCGCCTGATGCCGTTAGCAGTAAAGATTCTCCTTCACAGATTTTTAATCTTGGAGCAGTAAGTGTTACTATAGGAGTTGCCTCTTTTCTTAAAGTTAAAGTGGTTATTCTGCTACAGAATACTCCATTAGAAACCCAAACATGCAGTACTTGCCCGTCTGTTCCATTATAATTCGTAAGATTGGTAATATAGTTATTATTTTGAGCCTGCGCATCTGTCAGATTAGCATAAAAACGGAATACCGCTCCCTGAGTTGTACTGATCAATGGTTTGGCATCTTCTAAATTAAATGTCGTCACTGTAGGAGTTGTACAAAGCTTTAATACAGCTGCTTGAACAGTAGGACTTGTTCCGCCAATAATTTTAATCGTAGCTTCTCCCGGACATTGATTTCCAGGGATCATTACTTTTACGGTGTAAACGCCAGGTTCGGTAGCAATATAGGTAGCGTTGGTTGCCCCGGGAATTGCAACGCCATCTTTGTACCATTGGAATGTCATTCCCGGAATTGTAGCTACCTGAGCTTTCAATACTTTAGGTTGGTTATCACAAACATTGATAGTTCCCGGTAAGCCTACTCCAGCTTCGTCCACGATTTTAATTCCTATATCAAACGATCCACCTTCAAGGAAAACGGCAGAATCATGACCTGTATCCTGTGCATCAGCAAGAACCATTTTAAAATGATAAATCTGTCCCGGAATTACATCAGCTGTTGCCGTCAATGGAATAGTTCTCCCGTAAAAGTTAATACCTAAGTGAGGTTTATTCATCCCTCCAAAGTAAGCTTCATTGATCGGACCACAGCTGAATCCATTACCTGCAGGGACAATATTGGTTGCACTTACCGGACCTGCTGTTCCTGGTAATACAGCCAGGTTTACATAAGTAGGATCTCCTACCTTCTTCAGCAATAATGCAAAAGCATCTGAATAATCTGAACAAGGAAAATCCGAAGTATATTCTTCTGAGGCGAATATATAATTAAATTTTACCTGGGTAGAATTGGGAATAAAATCAAATTCAAGGGCTACAGCATTTTTCAGCGTTACAGTCGGATTGGTAGCCGCTACAAGATCAGGGTCACTTCCGGTATTTACATTCTGACTTAGCAAAGAGATGAATTCGTTTCCAGCTTCTTTAGCATAACCCGTACTTAATACAATTCCATCTTTAAAGGGAAAATTAGTAGTTCCTTTGTTAAAATAGCCCCAAAATCTATTTTCATCAGACACCGCATTATTAGGGCTTACTGTAACGTTTGAAACATTAGCAGCCGTACAGGAGGTTCCGCCATTGATCAAAATATCTTTTACAAGCTGCTCAGGTGTATAGCCGGATTCAGTATAAGAGGGTACATTCACATCAATAAAAGCACCTGCTCTCAAATTTGCTCTTGAAGGTCTTGCATCTGCTGCATTCCTATCATTCCGACCAGATTTTTGTTGTGAAAATGCAGGAACAGAAGCCAATAAAAACGCTAAAAGAAAAAAGTAGTTTTTTAATCTATAGTTCAACATTTTAATTTCATTTCTTCAAATATAACAAAAACATCTATACAAATCCTGTTTCACAGACAATTATTCATCAATTAACCCAACATATTCATAATAAATATTTTTTATTTTTATGTTTTCCGTAAAAAAAATAAAATTTCAGCCATAAAAAAACAGATCTGTTAAACGGATCTGTTTTTCACTATATAAATTGTACTTTTTATAGACTATTCGTCTTTCTTCAGCTCTTTGATTTCATCTTTAAGCTGAGAAATGATATCCTTTAAAGCTTTTATTTCATTTTTGTTTGAACTTACATTGCTTTTCAGCATGACATTTCTTGCTCTTTCATTATGATCTTCATCTTCTTCTTCCTCATTGATCTCTTCAATATCTTCCTGAATATCCTCGATATCTTCATTGATTTCCTCAATGTCTTCACTAATTTCCTCAATATCCTCACTGATTTCTTCAATATCTTCCTGAATATCTTCAATATCCTCACTGATCTCCTCAATATCTTCCTGGATATCTTCAATTTTCTCATGACTTTTATTAACAGACATCTGAATAAAAATAGCAAGATAAATAGCTTCCAGAGAAAGTACCGTTGTAAGAATAAGAAGCATTTTATCAAAATCTACAATATTCAGCATCGGAAGCAAAAACGAAGTAATAAACAGCAGAGTATGCACAATCAGGGACTGAATAGACCCGATCCAGGAAGTAATACTGTCTGCTATTTTCTCAAGAAGCTCTGTTTTTTCGTTATATTTTTTCATCCTTTAAGTTTTTTTACATAAGCTCTTTGGTTACTCCTAATCCGAACAAGGCGAAATCATATTTTGCCGGGTCTTTTTCATCAAATTTTCTAATAGCAATATCTAATTCTTCTACCGTTTTCCAGTCATTCTGTGTCCTTGAAACAAGCCCCAGCTTTCTTGAAATATTACCGGTATGCACATCCAATGGAATAGACAGGTATTTTTGATCAATATTTTCCCAGATTCCAAAATCTACGCCACGTTTATCTTTTCTTACCATCCATCTCAGGAACATGATAATTCTTTTCGCGGATGAATTTTTATAAGGCGAGCTGATATGTTTGTGGCTTCTGTGCTTTTCAGTTTCCAGAAAACCAGTCCTAAACCTTTCTATAGCATGGAGAAAATTAATTTCTGAATCTTTTACTTCAAACAGGTTCTCCAGACTTTCATTTTCTTTATAGATCCTGTTAAATTGTTTAATAAAATAAGAAAAATCCTGTCCGTTAAAGGTTCTGTGAATGCTTTTATCCTGAATATCTTTCAAATCTTTTTCAGAATAGTTCAGCACAAAATCATAGGGTGAATTGCCCATGATTTCGAGCATTTTATTAGCAGAATTAATGATCGATTTTCTATTTCCCCAGGAAATGGTTGCAGCAAGAAATCCTGCAATTTCAATGTCCTGCTTTACTGAAAAACGGTGTGGAATCTGTATCGGATCATTCTCAATAAAATCGGGAGCATTATACTGATCAGCCTTTTCATCAAGAAAACTTCTTAATTCTTCAAATTTCAGCATATTTATCTAAATTTTTACACTTTCCAAAGCCTTCGGTAAGAATGAATTTGGAAAGATATTTCTCGCTTCATCGGTAAATACGGTTAAATCTGCATATCTGTTTGAAAAATGCCCAAGGATCAGTTTTCCCACCTGAGCTTTCTGAGCAATTGTTGCAGCTTCCAGTGCAGTAGTATGTCCTGTGTAATCTGCCATTTCTTTTAAATCATGCAAAAATGTGGACTCGTGATAGAGAACCGTTGCATTTTTAATGATCGGAATTACCGATTCAAGATATCTGGTATCACTACAAAATGCATAAGATACAGACGGAGCCGGATCAATCGTCAGAATTTCATTTTTCAGAACATAGCCATCACTTAATACAAAGTCTTTTCCAGCTTTGATGTTGTGATAATCACAGCTTTCAATTTCGCTGTATTTAGCAATTTCCTTCATATTAAGATGTCTGTCTTTCGGCTTTTCCTTAAAAAGATAACCGTTACAGTAAATCCTGTGATCCAAAGGAATAGTATATACTTCTACTCTATTATCTTCGTAAATTTTTTCGGAATAATCTTTATCCAGCTCATGATACACCACTTCAAAACCGCGATGTGTTTCTGTGATCTGAAATATCGTTTCCATCATTTTTTTTATTCCTTTCGGACCATATACATGCAATGGATTTTCTCTTCCTAAAAGACGAAACGAAGCAATAAGCCCGGGAAGCCCGAAGCAATGATCCCCATGAAGATGCGAAATAAAAATATGGTTGATTTTTGAAAATCTTGCCTTTGCTTTTCTCAGCTGTACCTGTGTACCTTCTCCGCAATCAATCAGGAAGTGTCTTTCTTCCATTTCCAGCAGCTGAGCCGTTGGTGAAGAATTGATGGTAGGAATCGCCGAGTTAAAACCTAGTATTGTTAAATAAGTACTCAAATCAATAATTTATGATAAACAAATGTACGACAGAAAATTGAAAACGTATATTTTACCTTCAGATTTAAAAGGATAAGCATACAAAGCCACTTCTCTTCTTAAAGAAATGGTTTTGTATAATCTGCTTCTGTTATTCAGCAACCTTTAAAAAATCCATAAACAGATCTAATGCCTGCTTACGGTGGCTGATTTTATTTTTATCTTCAGGATTCATTTCTGCGAAGGTTTTTTCATGCCCTTCAGGAACAAAAATAGGATCATATCCGAATCCTTTGAAACCTTTATTTTCAGTCAGCAGATTTCCATGAACTCTACCTTCAAAGTATTGGGCTCCGTTTTCGTCATAATAACATAAAACGGTCACAAAATAAGCTTTTCTGTTCTCTATCCCAGTCATTTCCTCCAATACCTTTTCGATATTTTTAGCAAAATCATGGTCTCCTGCATAACGTGCCGAGAAAATTCCCGGTCTTCCATCTAAAGACTCCACTACTAAACCACTGTCATCCCCTAAACTTGGAACTCCTGTTTTTTCAAAACAATATTTTGCCTTGATTAAAGCATTGGCATGAAAAGAATCTCCATCTTCTACAATCTCCTCATGAATATTGTAGTCCGTAAGGCTTTTCACGATACAATCATTTCCTAAAATCTGTTGAATCTCTTCTTTTTTATGTTCGTTGTGTGTGGCTACCAATAATTCCATGTCTATATTCATTTTCAATTTTACTTTTTTAGCTGATATTCACTTAAATTTCAGAGTAATGCACTTTATATTTCTTCATAAAAAGATAGTAAAACAGGGAAAAAAGTATTAATCCTGCTGCCAATATAAGCCATTCTGAAACATTAAAAACTTTTGCAAAACTCTCTTCCTTACCATACAGCACCAGCAATGACAACGTAAGGTTGTTAAACGCGTGCAGTAATATAGGCATCAGTAAAGATTTTGTTTTATGATACACCAATCCCAGAACACATCCCAGCATGACAGCGCTGATGAACTGCCAAGGATTTCCATGTACTATTCCAAAGATAATGGCAGCATATAAAATAGCTTTCCAGGGTTCGGTTCCTTTATTGATCAATCCTTTCTGAATGATTCCTCTGAATATAACTTCCTCAAAAACAGGTGCCAAAATTACGGTCATAATGATCATAATAACAGGATCATCCGTCAATTGGCTCATTAATTGGGTAAAATATTCATAAAAATCACCGAAGAACGGTCCTGAAGTCGGGATTAAGGAGGTAATAAACTCTGAAATAAACATCATTCCCGCCATCATTGGGAAAATGAGAAGATAGGTATAAAAATTAACTGAAGAAAGGTTAAAATTAAGTTTCTTTTGAGTTGTTCTTCTTACAATAAAGAAATCGAAGAAAGCAATTGCTGTAACGAAACCTACAGAATTGGCAACCATCAGAAACCAATCTTTAAGCTCAATATTTTCCCTAAAAACTACTTTCCAAAAAGCACTGAATAAAGAAACAGCCATTGTTCCTACCAATAATCCTACCACTAAAGTAACAGCACCCCACCATGTGAAAGTAAACTTCGGATACCTGCTTTTTTCCATTCTTATGTTCTGTAAAAGTTTATTGAAACAAAGATAATTTTTTTGATTGCTACAGGCAACTAAAAAAGAAAATACTTAAATTAGCCCTTCTTTGCCATGAATATCACAAAAACCAATACAGAAGCTATATTTCCAAGCATTGAATCTAAAATTAACAGATTCTCTACTTTTGTGCTGCAGATCATATTTTTTGGAATCGTTTTTTCCTTTTTCTGTCTTTTTGTACTTGGACCCATTTATGGAATTTATAAAAGAGGACTGGAAGACATCCTTGCCACCGCATTGATCTGTTGGAGTATTTCACTCTTGGTTTTAATTCCCGTTATCCGGCATTATATCATCAGAAGAAAGAATATTACCAATAAAATTGTAGTAGACAGCTCCGGACTTTTATTTTACAATTCAAAAAATGAAATCGTACGGCAGATATTATATACAGAGCTTCAGCCTTCAAAGCAGAATTTTGATATTTATACCGTAACACCAATAGGTTCAAGTATGATTCCTTTATTGGAAGTTACTGTGCAGCAAGAGAAAAAAAGTCTAGAAACCCAACGTATTGATATTAATCTGCCTCTTCATGTTGTAAAAAATAAATTTACCTTACACGCCCACTTTATGCACGGGATATCAATTTTTCGTCCGGATTTAAAAATAGATCCGATGGCGCTCAGAAGTTTCTCTATTGATCCCGAGACATGGAAAGTTAATAAAAGAAAAGGGATTTCATCAGGTGGCTGGGTTTTAATTCTTACCGCCCTTATTATTAGTGGTATTATTATAGGAATTCCATTTTTATTATCCAAATAGCATAGATATGGTAGAAAAGTTCCAGACGGTCACCTCTAAAATTAATAAAACAATCACTTATCTTCTGATGGGAATGATATGGGTGGTTGTCCTCATTATTGTTGTCATCATTGGAGTTATTTCCGAAAATATATATAGCCACTTTAAAGGCTATTTACAAAATGAGCCCGGTATTTTGTGCATCCTTATTTTTGCCCAGCTTTTATTAGTTTTTTGTTTTGCAGCTCTGGTCATGGGTTTAACCTACCGGAAAAAAGAACACATCCGAAAAGCCGTTATAGATAAACGAGGGATCACTTTTTATAGTAATTCAGGCAATATTATCGATACTATTTTATATTATGATCTCCAACGGGCTAAAAATGGATCATATGACGCTTATATCTACAGCGTAGGAGTAAAATATCCCAAAACGTATTTGAACATATATCTTAAAAATCCATCGGGTGAAACGGTAATGACTCCTATAGATTTCAACTTTGAGTATGTTATTCTGAGTAATCAGTTTGAAATGTACCGCCAGTTTTTAAGGGGAATCCAGTGCTTCCGACCCGATCTGAGGATAAGCCCGCAAACGATTGAACACTATAGCCTTACTCCTGACTTTCCGCCGGTAAAAGATAATCGTCTGTTTGAATATCTTGTAGCCATTCTTTTTACGTTTGCCATTGTTGCGTTAATTTATTCTATTTCGCTGCTCATATGGCGTTAAACAATATAGAGAAGCTCGTTGTACAATTCTATTTACAAAGTAAAACAGACCGCGATAAAAGGGAAAATCTCCTTATCATTTCTTCTTTTACCTGCTATTATCAATCTCTCTTTTTCCCTTGATTAATATTGTCTTCATTTAAATTTGAAAACCTCATAAAAAATCACGATTTTTGCAAATTCAAAATACGATATGTCAGACTTAATCAAAGAAATACAAAAAAGAAAGACCTTCGGGATCATTTCCCACCCGGATGCCGGAAAAACGACTCTTACGGAAAAGCTTCTTCTTTTCGGGGGGGCAATCCAGGAAGCGGGTGCGGTAAAATCCAACAAAATAAAAAAAGGGGCTACCTCCGACTTTATGGAAATTGAAAGACAGAGAGGAATCTCCGTGGCAACTTCCGTATTGGCTTTTGAATATAGAGACCATAAAATAAATATCCTCGATACTCCCGGTCACAAAGACTTTGCTGAAGATACTTACAGAACTTTAACGGCTGTAGACTCGGTAATTGTTGTTATTGACGTTGCAAAAGGGGTTGAGGAACAGACTGAGAAATTGGTTCAGGTTTGTAGAATGAGAAACATTCCGATGTTAGTATTCATCAATAAACTTGACCGTGAGGGTAAAGATGCTTTCGATCTTTTGGATGAAGTGGAGCAGAAATTAGGGTTAACGGTTTGTCCGCTTTCTCTACCAATTGGAATGGGAAGTGACTTTCAGGGGATCTATAATATCTGGGAAAATAACATCCAGCTATTCCTGGAAGAAAAAAAGCAGAAAGTTGGAGATTCTATTAAGTTTGATGATATCAATGACACTTCAATAGATGATGTAATTGGTGAAAAAGCAGCAGCAACTTTAAGAGAAGAGCTTGACTTAATCCAGTCTGTATATCCTGAATTTAATCGTGATGATTATATGAAAGGTGATCTTCAGCCGGTTTTCTTTGGTTCTGCCCTGAATAATTTTGGAGTTCGTGAATTATTGGATGCTTTCATTGATATTGCTCCGATGCCACAACCAAAAGAGAGTGATCTTCGTATGGTAAAACCTGAAGAAAATACTTTCACAGGATTTGTTTTCAAGATCCATGCGAATATGGACCCTAAACACAGAGACAGATTAGCTTTCGTAAAAATTGTTTCCGGAACATTCAGAAGAAATGAAAACTACCTATTGGTAAGAGAAAATAAAAAGATGAAATTTTCTTCTCCAAATGCTTTCTTTGCTGATAAAAAAGAAGTTGTGGAAGAAAGTTTCCCTGGAGACATTGTAGGACTTCATGATACGGGAAGTTTCAGAATCGGTGATACTTTGACAGGTGGTGAAAAGCTAAGTTTCAAAGGTATTCCAAGCTTCTCTCCGGAGCACTTCCGTTATATCAATAATAATGACCCGCTTAAAGCTAAGCAATTGGCAAAAGGTATTGATCAGCTGATGGATGAAGGAGTTGCTCAGTTATTCACCCTTGAAATGAACGGAAGAAAGATCATCGGAACTGTTGGAGCGCTTCAGTATGAAGTTATTCAATATCGTTTAGAGCACGAATATGGTGCAAAATGTACTTATGAACCTCTTTCTATGCACAAGGCATGTTGGGTAGAAGCTGATGAGAAATCAGAAGAATTTAAAGAGTTTGCAAGATTGAAACAAAGATTCCTTGCCAGAGATAAATACAACCAATTGGTATTCTTAGCAGATTCTTCTTTCACGATTCACATGACTCAGGAGAAATTCCCGAATGTGAAGCTTCACTTTATCAGTGAATTCAGAGAGCATTAATTAAAGCAAAAAAGTTAAATTGCTAAAAATACAGATCCGCAGATTTTTTCTGCGGATTTTTTTATGATCTATGGTCAGTAAACAAACAAATGCTGTATAAAAAACGATTTGTAAAACTCTTGTAAAACAAATACAAACAACTGAAAATCTATCAATTACAATTTTACGATTATAATACATTCCATTTACAAGCAGTACAAAGACTTCATAACTAATTTTACTTCATCAAAAAATAAACGTTATGAAAAAGTTCATATTACTCATTGCTATATCAAGCACATTTATCATGTGTCAAAAAGGTAATTCTTCAAAATCTGAGATAGAAGGAGCCCTTCACAATTTAGACAGTACAGCAACTGCAACCACAGACGCAGTTGATAACGCTACGAAAACAGCTAATCAAGTTCTTGATTCTGCAGGTATCAGAATAAAGGATATTGAAGGGGCTAAAAACGATATTCAGGATAAGATAGAAAGTACTTCTAAAATGGTAGATTCCTTATCAGAAAAGATTGCATCTGCTAAACTGGAGTCAAAAATTGAGAAAAAAGATTCTACAGCAGCTGAAAAATCTGAAAAAATTGTTGTCAATGTTCCAGCTCCTAAAGTCATTAAAGAAACTAAAGTAGTTTATAAAGAAAAGCCTAAAAACGACAGCTACGAACTGAATGTTCCTAAAGATAAAATGGTAAAAACAGGATATCTTGTCATCCGTGCAGACAATGCAGAAACTGTAAAGGAAATCATTAAAGACGAAGCTCTTAAGAATAATGGCTATATTAAAAGTGAAAATCAATCTTATATTGAATCGGCAAGCTACCGTGAAGAAAACCAAAAAATTTACAGCATCGATATCAAAGTTCCGATTCAGCATTTTGATGGTTTAATGGAAGCTATCAATTCGAATGTAGGAGATATTGAAACTAAAGACGTACAGGTTTCCGGACGTACTTATGCTGATAATACAATTTGTAATATTAGTGTGAACATCACCGATAAAACTGAAATTGAAAAAGAGCCTAAAACCTTTGGTGGAAAATCACTGGCTGCAATAGAATCAGGATGGGATGTTATTACATCTGTTTTTCTTTTTCTTCTTCCTCTATGGCCTGTATTTATAATTGGAGGAGCGGGATATTACTTCTATCAAAAGAAAAAAAGCAATGTTTCGAAATAAAGATTTTCAATAGATTTCAAAGTCCATCCTGAGGGTGGATTTTTTGTTTCTAAGAATAAGGAATGTGATAGGTAATGATGATGGAAAATAAATTCCGGCTAAAGCCTATGGATTCAGATAATTTATTTTGAGCAGGCTAAAGCTCACTCCTATTGATGTTGAGATCAAATAGAAAATTGGTATTTGAAAAAATGCATGGATGAGATTCTTACAGGATGACAAAATCGGGTAATATAAACCTATGATAGAGAGAAGCCTTTAATTGATATAGAGATATTGAAATTTAACAGAAACACCCTTTATTGCTTATTATTCATTACTTATTACTCATAAAAAAGGCTTCCAATAAAATTGGAAGCCTTTCAAATTATTTCATATTCACTACTTTGTCTACAACAAATTTTGTGTTTCCTCTCCATGGAAGTGCGCCATTGTATTCTTTGTAATGGAGATCAAAGGTTTTACCACTGTTTGTTTCCAATTGTTTGAAAACTTCCGGGTCATCTACAGAAAATTCAAACTCATAGCTTGTAATAGTTCCTGTTTTACCTTTTCCAAATCCTTCCTGAATCAATTTACCTTCATAGGTTTTGAAGACGTAGCCTTTTTTCATGGCATAGTTCAGGTATCCGGATTTTACGCCTTCTCCGAAAACGAAGAAGTACTTATACCATACAAATACTCCTAACAATAGCAGTACGACACCGAGGGTAATCCACAAAGATTTTTTCATAGGGAGTGTGTTTTGTTAATTTTTATTTTGCGATACTTCTGGAGATCACGATTTTCTGGATTTCAGAAGTTCCTTCGTAGATCTGAGTGATTTTTGCATCTCTCATTAATCTTTCTACGTGGTATTCTTTCACATATCCATATCCACCGTGAATCTGAACAGCTTCAATAGTAGTATCCATTGCAACTTGAGAAGAATATAATTTTGCCATAGCTCCGCTTTCAGAGATATCTTTTCCTGCATCTTTCTCACAAGCTGCTTTGAAACATAGCATTCTTGCTGCCGTGATCTGAGTAGCCATATCTGCTAATTTGAATGCGATAGCCTGGTGGTTGATGATTTCAGTTTTAAATGCTTTTCTTGTCTTAGCATATTTCAAAGCCAATTCATAAGCACCAGAAGCGATACCTAAAGCCTGAGAAGCAATACCGATTCTTCCTCCGTTCAATACAGCCATTGCAAAATTGAAACCAAATCCGTCAGCACCAATTCTGTTTTCTTTTGGAACTTTTACGTTGTTGAAGATCAAAGAGTGTGTATCACTTCCTCTGATTCCCAATTTATCTTCTTTTGGTCCGATTTCAAAACCTTCCCATCCTCTTTCTACGATGAAAGCATTGATTCCTTTATGCTTTTTCTCAGGATCTGTCTGTGCAATTACGATATAGTAAGAAGCAGTTCCTCCATTCGTAATCCAGTTTTTGATCCCATTTAAAAGGTAATAATCTCCTTTGTCTTCAGCAGTTGTTTTCTGAGAAGTTGCATCAGAACCAGCTTCCGGCTCAGATAAAGCAAATGCTCCGATCACTTGTCCGCTTGCCAATGGAGTAAGATATTTTACTTTTTGTTCTTCTGAAGCAAACTTTTCAAGACCGGCACAAACCAATGAGTTGTTTACAGACATTACAACCGCAGCAGATGCATCTACTTTTGCAATCTCCTCCATTGCCAGCACGTAAGAAACGCTGTCCATACCTGCTCCTCCGTATTTTGGGTCAACCATCATACCTAACAGTCCCATTTCACCCATTTTCTTCACCTGCTCAACAGGGAATTTCTGGTCACGGTCTCTTTCAATAACTCCAGGTAATAGTTCGTTTTGTGCAAAATCTCTTGCCGCCTGCTGAATCATCAGCTGTTCTTCCGATAAATTAAAGTCCATAAAAAAAATAATTAGATAGCCGTAAATTTACACTTTTTAAGCAAATCTGAAAAAATAAATTAGAATGCGTAAAATGGCTGTAATAAAGGAACATGGAAATATATAGAATTCGATATAAAAGATTCAGGATATTAAGATAAAATATCAACTATATAATTCGTCTTATTTAATAAAAAACAGAGAATATCTCTAAAAAAAGGAATCTAATTATTCTTATGTTTTGCACTGTGTGGCACCCCTTATGATACAATATATTATGGTAGACATTGAACTTATTTCTAATTATTGCATTCAGAGGTCTAAAATTAAAAAAAATGCTTATATTTAAATTTCTTTATAAATTATTTAAAAAATCATGACGATCAAGAGATTATTCGATATTCCGCACTACGCTTTAGAAAAATATCCTAAAACGGATATGTTTGTAACAAAGTATCAGGGTGAATGGAAAAAAACTTCTACTCAGGAGTTTATTAATGAGGGAAATAAGATATCCAGAGGATTATTGAAGCTAGGAATAAAACCTGGTGATAAGATTGCTTTGATTACTACCAATTCCCGTACGGAATGGGCAATTATGGATTTCGGGCTTTCACAGATCGGAGTGGTTTCAGTACCGGTTTATCCAAGTATTTCTCCGGAAGACTATGAATTTATATTCAATAATGCAGAAATACAGTATTGCTTTGTTTCAGACAAAGAGCTTCTTAATAAAGTGATGAAAGTAAAGCATAATATCCCTAGCTTACAGGGAATATTTACTTTTGATAAAATAAGCGGGGCTGCCAACTGGAGCGAAATTATTGATCTTGGTGAAGATGAATCTACCCAGATTGAGGTGGAAGACCTTTCCAATGCGATCAATACAGAAGATCTTGCCACTATTATCTATACCTCCGGAACTACCGGAAGACCAAAAGGAGTTATGCTTACTCACAATAATATTGTTTCCAATGTATTGGGATCAATTCCTAGAATTCCTAAGAAAAAAAGCCTTGATTATAAGGAAACAAGAGCATTAAGCTTCCTCCCTATCTGTCATATTTTTGAAAGGATGCTTTTCTACCTTTATCAATACAATGGTTTTTCTCTTTATTTCGCTGAAAGCATCGAAAAAATGGGTGAAAACGTAAAAGAAGTAAAGCCCCACTACATGACCGTAGTTCCAAGACTGGTGGAAAAAGTATATGATAAAATTTATAATACAGGTTCTTCTGCGGGAGGTTTAAAGTCTAAAATATTCTTCTGGGCACTCAACTTAATCAGTAAAAAGAAAACCATTTCAAAACCATCCGGAATTCAGGAACTGATTGCAGATAAGCTTGTATTTTCTAAATGGAGAGAGGGTTTAGGAGGAGAAATTATCACTTTGGTTTCCGGATCAGCGGCATTATCTACAAGACTGAATTTAATGTTTCAGAACGCAGGAATCCCGATTTTGGAAGGTTATGGATTAACAGAAACTTCTCCTGTAATTGCAGTGAACAGTTTTGAAAAAATGAGAGTAGGAACGGTAGGTGTTCCGTTAGATAACTTACAGGTCAAAATTCAGGAAGATGGTGAAATCACTGTTAAAGGTCCATCTGTTTTCAAAGGCTATTTCCAAAACGACGAGATGACAAAAGAAGCATTTACAAGTGACGGATTCTTTAAAACAGGAGATATCGGACATATCGACAGTGACGGATTTTTACAGATCACTGACCGTAAAAAAGAAATGTTTAAAACTTCAGGTGGAAAATACATAGCTCCTCAAACCATTGAAAATCTGGCAAAAGCTTCGAAGTTCATCGAACAGATCATGGTAGTAGGTGATGGCGAAAAAATGCCTTGTGCACTCGTACAACCTGATTTTGAATTCGCAAAAAGCTGGGCAATGAGAAATAATCTTTCTATTGGTTCCACACCACAAGAAATTGCAAAAAGTCCTGAACTGAAGCAAAGAATTGAAAAGGAAATGGATGGCATCAATGAACATCTTGGAAACTGGGAAAAGATTAAAAAGATAGAATTGACTCCTGAAGTTTGGAGTATTGAATCCGGACTTCTTACTCCTACATTGAAACTGAAGAGAAAAGCAGTGAAAGAGAAGTTTATTGCGCTTTACAATAAAATGTATGATCATCATGAATAAAATAAAAAACCGCTTCAAATTGTGAAGCGGTTTTTTTGTGGTTTTTGACTTTTAATGATATTAAATTTTGGCTAAAGCCGATGGAGTTTCTTATTGTTATAATGGACTAAAGCCCATTTCTATTGAATTTATTTTCTTGTTGGTTTTAATATTTTTCATTTTCATTGCTATGACAAAGTAGTTCTGGATCAAACGCAAAAGTTGTGGGGCTTAGAATATTTAGATCATTTTAATTTTAAAATTTAACGCAAAGGATTTCTACTATCTGGTGTTATATTTTAGGAAGCAAAGGTTGATATCAATTGTATTGATTCTTTCTAAGCGTACGCGTATCTACATCGCTTCATCAGCGACTTTTGTCGCTTCCTTAGCTCTCTTATCAATAATCAATTCCATCATGTCTTTGCGTTTATAGAAATTAAGTATAAAGCTTAGAGGAGTAAAAAGATAATTTGTTTTTTTCTTCAGATTAACAAAACTTTTTGCGTAGCCCTCAACTTTTGCTCCTGATCCGTAGTTCTCTTATTAATACAATCACCCCATTTATTGGATTGGTTTTAGACAATATTTATTTGCTATTAACATTGTTATCATTCAAAATTTAAAATATATTATTTATAACGAGGTTTAGATTCCTACGGAATAACAAAAAGCACATGCTATTTTTATCAATGAATACCGCTATTTGCTAATAATATTTTTATAATCTGTGTTGAATAAAAATAAAAAAAGCTGTCTCAATATGAAACAGCTTTTGTATTGTTGAAAATCAATAATTAGAATTTAATTACGGATTTCATTCTTTCGTTTTCTTCCATTACCAACTCATCGTCAACAAGGATTTTTCCAGAGTGCTCATCAATAATGATTTTCTTTCTCTGAGCAATTTCCATTTGCTTTTGTGGTGGAATTGTGAAGAAAGATCCTTTTGGAGCTCCTCTTTCTAATCCTACTACCGCAAGACCGTTGATAGAGTTTGTTCTGATTCTGTTGTAAGAAGCTAATAATCTTTCGTCGATTTTACCAGCGAATTCTTTAGATTGCTCTAATAAATATTCTTCTTCTTTTTGAGTTTCAGAGATAAGACCATCTAGTTCTTCTTTCTTGAATTTCAAGTGGCTTTTTAAATCGTTGATTTTTCCATTCAGCTCGCTTAAAGTTTCATTTTTGTGAGCAATTTTAGCTCCGAATTCTTTAATTCTCTTTTCAGCAAGTTGGATTTCCAGATCCTGGAATTCGATTTCTTTCCCTAATGCTTCAAACTCTTTATTGTTTCTTACGTTATCCTGCTGAGACTTGTATTTCTCAATTAAAGTTTTTGCATGGTTAATAACTTCATGCTTTGTTTTGATCTGATCTTCCTGATCTTTGATATCTGCATGAAATTTTTCAGCTCTTTTTTCAAGACCTTCAATCTCGATTTCAAGATCTTCAACTTCAATTGGCAATTCTCCTCTAGTATTTCGGATTTCATCCAATCTTGAATCAATGATCTGTAAATCGTATAAAGCTCTTAATTTTTCTTCAACTGAAATATCGTTGGTTTTTGCCATATTTAAATGAAATAATTTACTGGGTTTGTTTTTTCAATAGATTTTGAAATTGCAAATGTACTAAATTTTTGTGATAAAATTTCAAATAATTGTTGACTTACAAATTGTTCTGATTCATAATGTCCTATATCGCAGATTAGCATTTTAGACTCGGCAAGAAAATAGTCGTGGTATTTAAGATCTCCGGTAAGGTAAGCATCACATTTCTTGGCAACTGCAGATCGGATTCCACTGGCACCAGAACCTCCAAGAACCCCTACTCTTTTAATTTTTTTGTTATTAAAAGCCGAGTGTTTAATAACTTTCAAACCAAATTTTTCCTTCACAAATTTCAGGAAATCCTGTTCTTCCATTTCTACTTCCAATTCGCCATACATTCCCAAACCGGCATGATGATTCTTGTTATCAAGGCTATACACCTGATAAGCGACTTCTTCATAGGGATGGACAGCTTTCATTACACCGATGATCTGTCCTTCTTTAGGAGTTTCAAAAATTACAGAGATCATATCTTCATCGGCATTTTCCCGAATATTCTGCTGTCCTGAAAATGGATTTGAGCCTTCAATTGGTCTGAATGTTCCATTTCCATTGACTGTAAAACTGCATTCATCATAAAAACCTATACTTCCCGCTCCTGCAGAAAACATCGCTTCTTTTACTTTTTCGGAATAATCTTTAGGTACAAAGACTGTCAGTTGTTTTAAGTTATTCTCTTTTGGCTGTAGAATTTTCATATTCTTTAGCCCCAGCTGACTGCATATTCCATGGTTTACCCCGAAAAAATCATTATCAAAAGCAGTATGAATGGCATAGATCGCAATTTTATTTTCAATAGCTTTTAAAACGGCTCTTTCTACATAATTTTTTCCTGTTAAAGATTTCAGCCCGGAAAATATGATAGGATGAAAACATACAATCAGATTGCATCCTTTCTCAATGGCTTCTTCTACTACATTTTCCAATGCATCATGACAAACCAGAATTCCGGATACCTCGCGGTCCCGAACCCCGCATAATAATCCTACATTATCAAAATCTTCTGCCTGCCTGATGCTTATTTCCTCTTCTATTTTTGAAATTACAGTTTTTAGCTTCATTACTCTATATTTTACAGTACGGCGAAGATATTAATTTTACGAATATTCATAAAAATTTATCTGGTAATAAAAAAGCCGGACCTTGCGGACCGACTTAATCTTAATCATAAAAAATTGTTCTAGTCTTTGAACAGGGATACTCTCGTAAAAGATTCTACAATGACATTACAGCCTGTGTCTGATTCTAAAAAAAGCTGATATCCCTTTCCTGGTGCTAAACTGGCAGGGTCTGCAATGGTATAGAAATAAAATGTTAGCAGCTTTCCGGAACCACTGGAACCGCTTGGAAGAAGCTGAATTGAATTTACTTCAAACCCTGAATCGGGATTCAAAAATGTAGCCTTAACTGATCCTGATGAATTGGATCCGGGAATGACATTGGCAATGAGTCTCCAAACATGTACCTGCCCTGAAATTTCATTTTCCCTCCATTTTCCGGATGTATTATCATAGATATTTGCAGTAAGCCCAGGAAAAGGGACTGTTGTTTCAGGCCAGCTTGTAGTAGGGCTTGCTGCAAACATCAATGGTGTTGCGTAAAGTACCTGCTGTCTTGGACCGTATGTATTTCCTGACGCCACTAAATTGAGGGAAGGTTTTGCATTTGCGTTTCCAGAATTCACTTTAACGACACCGTCATTACCAGCCTGAGAGGATGTGGGAACAAAAAGCTGTCTCCAGAGGGTACCGTCCCAATACTGGAAGTTATTAGTTGTCGTATTAAAAATAAGGGTTCCTGCGGTAAGATTAGCATTGACAACACCTGCAGGCGGCACTGTTAAAACGTCATTATCAGCAAGGTTGGTATCTCTGTCTGCATCGGTAAGACGGGGAATAAGAATACCTTTCTGATTGGATACGATATCTAGTATTGTAGCTCCATTAGGAGATGTTGTATTAATCCCAACCTGAGCATACGAAAGACCATATACTAAAATCGGAATAAACGTGGTTAATAATTTTCTCATGATCGTACTTTTTGTAGTATAAAATTACAAACTCCATTTAAGAATATGTTAAAAAATAAATTTTTATTTGTTATATTTTATTTGTAAATTAAATAAGCTAACTCACTGAAAACCATGATATTTAATTGTAATAATTCACTTTTTAATGACAGAAAAACTTTTAACATTTTAAACTTTCTTTTAACAGTCAACTATTTAACCTATACTTCGCTAAAATTATTAACTTCGCTGTGAAATAACTTAATTTAAATGGAAAGAGAACATAACCTTGTTCCTGAAGACAAACTTTGGAAAAGATTCCTTTATCGAATCATTTACCGCTCCGATACGAGACTCGGAAAATTATTTGATATTATATTATTATCTTTAATTCTCGCAAGTACCGCCATTATTATGATGGAAAGTGTACCGCTTCTGGACAAAAGATACCATTATACTTTTCTTATTTTAGAATGGGTGATTTCTATTTTCTTTACTATTGAGTATTCTATGAGGATTGCAGTGGTAAAAAATAAACGGAGCTATATTTTCAGTTTCTTCGGAATCATAGATTTTCTGGCTTTGGTCCCTTTTTATCTAAGCTTCTTCTTTCCTATCACAAAATATTTCCTGATATTCAGAATGTTGAGAATGTTGAGGATTTTTAGAATCTTCAATTTGCTGGATTTTATGAACGATGGATATCTTATTGTAAGGGCATTAAAAAACAGCTCAAGAAAGATTTATATATTTCTTTTATTTTTAATCATTTTCTCCGTGATTGTAGGTTCTTTAATGTTTATGGTAGAAGGAGGAAGACAAGGGTTTGAAACGATTCCACAGTCTATTTACTGGGCTGTAGTAACGGTAACAACTGTTGGATACGGAGACGTTTCCCCTATTACTCCATTGGGAAAGTTTTTTGCGGTTATTCTGATGCTGGCTGGTTATTCCATTATTGCTGTTCCTACGGGAATTGTAACGGCTGAGATGAGAAACAAAAGACAGAATCTTGAAAAGGTTTGTGACCGTTGTGGCAACGAAGATATTGATGATGATGCAAGGTACTGCAAACAATGTGGCAAGAAATTAGCTTAATATTTGGTATTAGTTTAATCTATTCACCAAATACCACAAAATCATGGAACCAAAAAAGAAAAACAAACCGAATAGCTTAGTCATCATTCTCTTTGTACTTATCGTGCTTATGATTATCATTTACTTTATCCTTGTCACGTTCTTCCCTACTGTTTTCGATCTGATGAATACAGGTGACATACAACCTGTACCGAATAAATAAAGTGATCATTGATAGATATTACTTAGAATAAAAAGATGATCAGAGAATTCTCTGATCATCTTTTTTATAGTCAAGTCATCTTGATTTTATAAAGAGTCTATGTTTTCCAACATCGATTTTTTCAAACCTTTTTTCCAAGGCGAGACGACTTCAGTATTCAAAAAACAAAAAGACGGATCTGGATCCGTCTTTTATGAATTACTAACTATTTTTTAATTGTTTTTACGGTTTGTTTAGATCCGTCTTTCATATTCAGTACTACAATATACATTCCTTGTTTTAGGTCTCCTAGATAAAGAGATGAAGAAGGTTTGTCTATAGTTTTCACCACTCTTCCGGAAACATCAACAATGTAAATAGATTTCACATCCTCTACTTTTGAAATATTTAAAAACTCAACGAATGGATTCGGATAAACTTTTATTTCTTTTTTAATCTTAGAAGTTTCTGAAGTTCCAAGCGTTTCTCTATTAATTGTAATGGTAAAGGTTCCTTCTACTTGATCTTCATCATCAGCATACCCCCCTACATTTACATAATATACTGTTCCGGCAACTGTTGAAACCGATATAGCTTCTCCTTCTGCCGTAGAACCATCATCAACACTTCCTACACAAGTAAGGTTATCACAGCTGCCTGAGAATACTCCAATTTTAGCATCAAAATAACTATCTGTCGGCATTGATATCGCAATATCATAAGTAGAACCGTCACCTGTAAAAGTAAACCATGTTCCATCATTCATTCCATCGTCAGTACAAGCCGTGATAAATCCGTTATTATTAGTTGCTCCCGCTGCATCAGATTGAGTATATGTGTAAGGGAATACGGATGCCACTAAAGCGCTTCCACAGTCATCATTTGCAGGAGGCGGAGGTATTGTGCCAATACAGATATCAAAACTTTGAGCTTCATCAGCATACTGTGTAAATACTCTTACATAGTATGTTTCTCCTACCGTAAGATCAGAAATCATTTTAGATCCTTCATAAGATGGCACACAATCAACGTTTGCCAAACCTGTACAATCACCACTAAATACCTGGAATGCTGCTCCATAGCCATATTCTTCTCCAATAGAAACTAAATTGCTTAATGAAATAAAATGCGAAGTTGCAGTTGCTGTAAATTTATACCATACATCATCATCAGCTTCACCATAACAAGGGGACGCATCTATTCCTGAATCTGTTGCCCCCAATGTATGTCCTGATGTTTTGACTCCACAATTCATATCCTGATTAACAGTAAGTGTTACCGCACTGGTACAATCATCATTGGTAGGAGGTGGCGGCAATGTTCCTACACATATAGTAAAGCTTTGGGCATATCCCTGACCAAAATAACTGTATACTCTTACATAATAAGTTTCACCAACTGTAAGGTTTGAAGCCACTAAAGATTCACTATCACCACAAGCAACACTTGCTAAGCCGTCACAGCCTCCACTTAAAAGTTGCATATTAAGATATGTGCTGCTTTCTGCTCCTACTGAGGTAATATTGCTAAGCGATATAATATGAGCGGCTTGGGTAGCTGTAAATTTATACCATACATCATCATCTGCTTCACCGTAGCAAGGATCCGGATCCAAGCCTGAATCTGTTGCAGAAAGTGTAGATCCGGCAACAGAGCTGACGCAATTCATACCAGGATTCACTGTTAAATTTACAGCAGCCGTACATTCGTCGTTTGCAGGCGGAGGAGGTAATGTTTTAAATTTCACTTCTGTACAGCTTGAGGAATCTCCTCCTGTACCCACTGAAATCACTCTTACATAATAGGTTGTATTAAGTGCAAGTGGTGCAGATGGAGTAAAGGTTGTTGTTGATATTAATTGTTGATTAACAACATCCGTTCCACCTGGCGTTGTTCCTATCGAAATCTTATAACCTGTAGCACCAGACACCGAAGACCATTTAATTTCTGGTGACACTGGTACTGTACTTGAATTATTCACAGGATAAGTTATAGTAGCACACAAAGGAATAGGGTTAGGCGTAAGCCCTGTAAAAGCAATCACTGATCTGTAGCCTATGAAACTGCCTGTAGGAGGGCTAGCGGGATCAGGGTCATTATCATCACTTCTGTATGCAAGTGTCTTATTCTGTCCTGAACTTGTGCCAAATACATAGAATATATTATTACTATCATATCCTGGAGCATTTTCATCTATTGCAACTACTAAGTTCTGAGTGTTATTATACGGAAATGGTGTTGTAAATGTTACTTCCACCACTCCATTTTCGTTAGTAACGTTTCCTGAGTACACTTCCGTTAATTCACTAAGAGGCAGCCAACTGGAAGTGGAGGTAAAATTAGACGTTGAGGCATGTCCAAGATAAACAACCCATTCATCAGAATCATCAATGTTTTCGTTAGGCTTCATGTAAAACTTAAGACCGGTAATATTACCGGCTGCATTGGCATTGATTTCCTGTTTTGTAAAAATCTGTTGGGTATAGGAATACCCATAAAATGTATTTACGGGTGCAATTCCCGTGCTTGTGCTTCCGTCACCTAAAGTAATTTGAGCACTAAGAATCATGCTTACTGACAGCAAGCAGAAAAGTAAGATTTTCTTCATATACAATTTATTTAAGGAGTTATTAGATTACCAATTTAATAATATTTTTAATACAACATTAAAAAAATATTAAAAAAAAGCGACAACCGTTAAGTTGTCGCTTCAAATAATTATATTGATAGGTTTATTTCTTAATTGATTTTATCACCTGTCTGGAACCATCTTTCATATTTAATATTATCAGATACATTCCTTGCTTTAAGTCTCCCAATTGAAGAACTGATGAAGGAGTATTGATTGTTTTCACTACTCTTCCTGCAAGATCTACAACGGATACCGATTGTACTTTAGATGAATCCGAAATATTCAGAACATCGGTAAATGGATTCGGATAAGCTTTGATATCGCTTTTAACGACTGAAGTTTCAGACGTTGACAAAGATGCATCATAAGCTGAGATTTTAAAATCACCATCCGGCTTTGATCCGTATCTCCAAACACTTATATAAATGACTGAACCCGGCGTTTGCCCTGTAACAGAAACTTTAGAGAAAATATTAGTCGTGGTAACAATATCGTCATTACATCCTAAAGAAGTTAATGATCCGCAAGTTCCGCTGTACACTTCCATAATAGAATCATTGAATGATGAACCCGGTGCTGCACCAGTCTCAATTGTAATACTTCCTGACGGCGGAACAACAACCGAGAACCAAACATTATTCACATTGTTAGATGCCGTGCTTACACATGAAGAAGTTCCATTTGTAGTAGCGGAAGCATTGCTTGCTATAATTGCATTTGCATTAAAATTAGCACCAGGAGTCAATGCTATAGCTCCCGAGCATTCGTCATTAACAGGTGGCGGCGGTGGTGTGCCCACGCAAATCTTAAAGTTATTTGAATATCCTGAACCGTTTGAATTGTAAACTCTAACGTAATAAGTTTGCCCTGCCGTTAATCCTTCAACTAAAGCAGTACCTGAAGTGGAACATTTAACGCTTGTCATTGTTCCACAAGCTCCGCTAAATACCTGTAAATATAAACTTGTAGAAGAATAGATTCCTGTAGAAACGATATCAGATAATGTAATCACATGTGAAACTCCTGTAGCTGTGAACGTATACCAAACATCATCATCCGGAGTTCCTGAGCATGAACCCGTTGACACATTGGAATTCGTTGCACTTGTTGTAGTTCCCGCTGTTACCGTTGTACATGTTAGAGTAGGATTTACCGTTAAAGGTACCGCATTTGCACAATCATCATTGGCAGGTGGCGGTGGTGGCGTTCCTACACAGATATTAAAGCTATTTGAATATCCTGAGCCATTTGAATTATAAACTCTTACATAATAAGTCTGCCCCACTGTAAGTCCTTCAGCCATGGTCGCATTTACCGTTGAACATTTAACACTGGTCAATGTACCACACGCTCCACTCATTATTTGCATATATAAGCTCGTAGAAGAGTTATTTCCTGTAGAAACCACATTAGACAGAGTAATTATATGAGAAGGATTAGTCGCTGTAAAAGTATACCAAACATCATCATCGGCGGTTCCTGTACACGGAGATATCGCCACGTTTGAATTGGTAGCACTATGAGTAGTTCCCGCAGTTACTACAGCACAGTTCGTAGTTGGATTTACCGTTAAAGCAATAGCACCCGCACAATCATCATTAGATGGCGCTACCGGTGTTGTTACACAAATACTAAATGTATTAGCATTTGCAGGTCCTGTATTAGAGTTATAAACTCTTGCATAGTAAGTAGTCCCTGGTGTCAAGCCGGTCAATATAGCTGGTGACCCATAACTCGTATCACATAAAACACTTGTCATAGAACCGCAAGCACCGCTTAATACTTGTAGATATAAATTTGTAGATAAAGATGTTCCTACCGACACCACATCTGTTAAAGCAACAACATGAGATGCAGAAGTTGCCACAAACGAATACCAAACATCATCATCAGCAGTGCCTGTACACGGAGCAATTGCGACAACTGACTCGGTAGCCCCCAGGGTAGTTCCTGCTATTGGATTTGTACATAATGAACCAGCACTTACCATCAAAGGTACAGCATTTGCGCAGTCATCATTAGCAGGTGCAGCAGGCAATGTTCCAATACAAATATCAAAACTAGCTGTATAATCACTACCAGAACTATAGGTATAAACCCTTACATAATAAGTTTGTCCAGGAGTTAATCCCGTAACGGTAGTACTATTTGGATCACTGCAGACTAAATTGGTAAAGTTTCCACAAGTCCCACTTAATACCTGAAAATACATATCCGTTGTAGTGCTAGCTCCTGTTGATACAATATTAGATAAAGTAACCGTATGCGTCGCCTTGGTAGCTACAAAACTATACCAAACATCGTCATCAGGCGTACCACTAAGACCAGAACAAGTTGGCATACCTGAAGAAGATATTGCCCCGGCTGTATTTCCTGTTCCTTTAATTGCACAGCTGCTCATATCAGGATTTACTCCTAAAGGAATAGCATTTGCACAGTCATCATTGGCAGGCGAAGGATATTTTGTTGTAAATTTTCTTACCGTACATGATGCAGACGTACTGTTTGTACCCTGATATGAATTTACAGTATAATAATAAGATGTATTGTAATTTAGACTTGAAGGAAAAGTATATGTTAATACATCACCTAAATCAACATTATTAAGAATCTCCGTTCCTCCGGAAGTTGTCCCTACAGTTAATCTATATCCCGTAGCACCGGAAACAGCAGACCAGCTTATAGCAGGTGTAATTCCCGTAGCCGTAGCATTATTCGTAGGTGAAGAAACGCTAGGACAAGCTATAACCGCAGTAGTAAAACTGCTTTCTGTACAGTTGATAGCATTACCGAAATTATTTGTAGGAATAACTTTTACATAATAAGTAGTGGAATAGTTCAAAGTATTTGCAGCAGGAATTGTATAAGTAACAACATTTCCGACATTTAAATTATTGATTATATCAGTTCCGCCAGGGGTAGTTCCTACATTAATTATATAAGCTGAAACTCCTGCTGTAGGATTCCATTTAAGCACTGGAGTTCTGGAAACACCTGTTGCAGCATTTACCGGGGCAGTTAATGTTGTACAATTTGGAATACTTACCACAGGTTGATTTAATTTTACCTCATCAAAGCCAATATAAAAATCTGCCGGTGATGTGTAGCTACCAGTAAGTTTTAATTTAAAATTAGCTCCAGCCGGAACAGCTCCCGCCGGAAGTGTTCCCGATACAGTGGTACACGGAACCGGAGTTGCGTTCGGGCTATCAAGAACTACAGGGTTCATTAATGGCACCCACGTTGAACCACCATCAATTGAATATTCCGCAGTCACACTACCCTTGATAACACCTGCTGTTCCAAATCCCTTCGCAGCATATTGGAAAGAGTAATCAAGTGCTAAACCGTTTGAAAAAGTTGTAGAATAGATAATACTTTGAGAGGTAACACCGGAATAAATATTTCTGTATACCATATTTGTTCCGGCACAAGCGGTACCACTTGACCACATTCCGACAGTACCATTTTGTGTTGCGGATGACGGCAGCGCAGAATAAGTCCATCCCGAAGGCAACGAAGAACTTCCCTCAAAGCCATCATTGACCTGGATCTGTGCTGAAGCCCCTACTCCGAGAGACAACAAGCACATGAGTAGAATTTTTTTCATAAATAGTAATAATAATAGTTAGGCGATAAATGTATAAAATATTTAACACAATATCATAAATTATTAAAATTTATTAATTAAGAAATTAAAAAACAATATTATTATTACATAAAATTAAACATATATTTAATTTTAACACATATCAAACAATTCAAAAACAATATAAATAACCTGATATGAATCAAATAGATACATAATAAAACCAACCCCTAGCTGTCATCTATAAAACACCTTATTGATCCAATAAAAAGTATAAATTTGGTAATAGTTCCCAACTTTTACACTTGATCTTATTGAACATACAATTGATTACATACTAAAACAAAAAAAGTGGCAAAAAGCCACTTTTTAAAACAAAGATGTTGTATTGTTTAATTTAAATAGAATTCATATTTATTAAGCAATTGAATTTCCTTGATCAGGTCCCCGTTGAGGTCCACAGAATGCTTCATAGACTGCACTTCAATATGAGAGTCATCTTCAATATTTTTGATAAAGAATTTTAATTTCTGATTACCTTTATTTCTATCAAGAACCGTTCTGAAGAAATCCAGATCCTCAGGTCTTACATCCATAACATCCATGACAAGAGAGATACTTTTTGCAAATCTTTCAAATGCTTCCTGAAGCTCAATCACATCATTCACATTCACGAATACTCTTCCGTCTTTCACCTGAGCAAATTTAATCTTGAAGATCACAAACCTCTGAACCTCCAGTTTTTCCTTCAACCTCATATAATCCCGGTCTCCCAATCTGAAAGAATAAGAACCCGAATAATCCTCCAATGTCACAAAAGCTACTTTTTCACCACTTCTGAGCCCATCCTGAACTCTATATTCGGTAATTAAACCTGCAACAGTATATTCTTTACCGCCACCACCATTTTCTCTTTCTTTCTGAAGCGTTTTCCAGTCTTTCTTCTTCTCTTCAAAGAGTTCATCCGGCTTATTGGCAAAAGCCTGTTCTTTATAAGCATCCACCTCATCGAGATTCAAAAATCCAAAAGCTCCTTTTGGTTCTGCTTTTTTCGTAGTTTCTTCTACTACCTCTTCTTCTCCAGCAACAATATCATCTGAGATAATTTCTGTAATATCCGCTGCCTCATCCTGAGAATCAACTTCTAAAACAGGAGCATCATCCGACACTGCTTTTTCTTCTTCTTCCTTTTCCAGCACATTTTTTTTGGAAAGTCTACCCTGCATGAACTGGAATTGATATTTAAATTCATCCAACGGGTGAGCAGAAAGATAGAATCCAATGATTTCTTTTTCTTTATTCAGCTTATGCATATTGGGCCATTCCGGACAAGGAGGTAATTTTGGCTGCTCAATCTGAACTTCATCTGCAAAATCTGCAAATAATGAATGCTCCATTTCATTTTTACTTTCCTGGAAACTCTGTCCGTATCTGATCAGTCTTTCAAGATTTGTTCTACCCGCCATATCAATATCAAAATACTGACCTCTGTGGAAAACATCCAATTCATCAAAAGCTCCGGCAAGCACTAAACTTTCCGCTACTCTTTTATTCATTTGAGAAGGTAAAATCCTTTCAAAGAAATCATAGATATTTTTAAATCTTCCATTTTGTCTTTCTCTTGTAATTGCCTCACTTGGTCCTTCCCCAATTCCCTTTATTGCACCTAGACCAAAACGGATTTGTCCTTTTTCGTTTACAGAGAATTTATATTGGGATTCATTTACATCAGGTCCTAAAACATCCACTCCCATACTTTTACAATCTTCCATAAACATGGTGATTGAGTCCGTATTGTTAATGTTATTACTCATTACACTCGCCATATATTCGGCAGGATAATTCGCTTTTAAATAGGCTGTCTGATAAGCAATAAATGCATAACAGGTAGAGTGAGACTTATTAAATGCATATTCAGCGAAGGCTTTCCAGTCATTCCAGATTTTCTCTAGTCTTTCTTCATTCAGATTATTTTTTCTTCCGCCTTCAATGAATTTAGGGTACATTTTATTAAGAACGTCGATCTGCTTCTTACCCATTGCCTTTCTCAAGGTATCTGCTTCACCCTTTGTAAAGTTTGCCAGTTTTTGGGACAAAAGCATTACCTGCTCCTGATAAACGGTAATTCCGTAGGTTTCCTTTAAATATTCCTCTGTTTCCGGTAAGTCATAAACAATCTCTTCAATTCCATGCTTTCTGTTAATAAAGTTTGGAATATATTTAATAGGACCAGGTCTGTATAATGCGTTCATTGCAATAAGGTCGGCGAAAACCGTAGGCTTCAGCTCCCTCATATATTTTTGCATCCCGGGACTTTCATATTGAAAAATCCCTACTGTACGTCCTTCTTTAAATAGTTGATAAGTTTTGGTATCATCCAGTGGAATAAGATCCGGATCAATATCTATATCATATCTTGCCTTTACGAGCTTTAATGCATCTTTAATGATGGTAAGCGTTCTCAGTCCAAGGAAGTCCATTTTCAGAAGACCTGCACTTTCAGCCACCGAGTTATCAAACTGCGAAACTAAGATATCAGCATCTTTTGCAGCAATCGTCACTGGTACCAGGTTACTCACATCTTCCGGGGTAATAATTACACCACAGGCATGAATTCCGGTATTTCTGATACAGCCTTCCATTTTTTTAGCACTTGCTAATACTCCATGTCGCGCATCATCAGGACTGTCAAGAACATATCTCATTTCATCAACGAGCATCTGTTCTTCCGGTTTTAATTTATCATATTTAGCTAAAGCTTTTGCAATGTTCATCCCCGGGCTCGGAGGTATCAGCTTGGCAATATTATTTGTATCAGGAATAGGTACATCCAAAACCCTTCCGGCATCTTTAATGGCAGATTTTCCACCTAACACCGAATAAGTAATGATCTGTGCCACCTGAGTTTTTCCATATTTTTCAACTACCCATTTGATAATTCTGTCTCTACCTTCGTCATCAAAGTCAATATCAATATCAGGCATTGAAACCCTTTCCGGATTCAGGAATCTCTCAAAAAGGAGGTCATATTTAATGGGGTCTACATTGGTAATTCCAATACAATAAGCTACTGCTGATCCAGCAGCTGATCCTCTTCCCGGACCTACCCAAACCCCCATATTACGGGCTTCATTACAGAAGTCCTGTACAATAAGGAAATATCCGGGATATCCTGTATTGGCAATTACTTCCAATTCGAAATCAAGACGTTCTTTAATTTCCTCAGAAATTTCAGTCATAATCCCTGAATCAACATATCTCCTTTTTGCTCCTTCATATGTCAAATGTGTAAGATAAGCCATCTCACCACGTTTTCCTCCGTCTATATCGTCCTCTGGATGAATAAATTCTTCAGGAATATCAAATTTTGGAAGAAGTACATCTCTTTTTAAGGTATAAGGTTTAAACTTTGCAAAGAATTCTTCGTAAGCTTCAAATGCATCAGGATACGCCAGAAACGCTTCCTTAATTTCATCAGAATTCTTAATATAATATTCTCCGGTTGAAAGTCCTCTTCTCTTACCAAATCCCTTTCCAATAGGGGTTGACAGTTTTTCACCATCTTTGATACAACTTACAATATCCTGAATGTTGGAATCATCCTTATTAGTATAGAATGTTTCGTTCTGAGCCAGAATTTTAACATTATACTTATCAGCAAAATATAATAAAACTTCGTTTAAATGCTCTTCTTCAGGCAGTTTGTGGTTTTGAAGCTGTACATAGAAATCATCCTCAAAAGTATCTTTCCACCACTTGAAAAGCTCCTCACCTTTTTGCTCCCCCGTATTCAGGACCGCATCCGGAATATCTCCGAAAATACCCGATGTTAAAGCAATTAAGCCATCTTTATATTCAGCAATCAGCTCTCGGCTTATCCTAGGAACTCCGAAATAAAATCCTTTGAGGAAACCTATACTGGAAAGTTTTGCCAGGTTTTTATACCCATTAAAATCTTTTGCCAAAAGAACTACCTGAGTCCTTCTATCCGGATCATCTTTGGTAAACTGTTTTTGCTCATAACGTTCTGAGATATAAAACTCACAGCCCACCACAGGAATTAAAGGGTCAGCAATCGGTTCCTGTTCATTAAATTCAGTTCCGTTTTCTTCTGCTTCCTGTTTTTTTGCTAAATATTCTTTATGTTTTTTCGCACGATCACTATTCGCTCCTTCTACCGCTGAAACAAATTTGAAAGCCCCCATCATATTCCCAAGATCTACCATTCCGACAGCAGGGAAATTTTCTTCAGAAGCTTTTTTAATCAGGTCATTAATACTTGAAGTTGCCATCAATGTAGAAAAGACACTGTGATTGTTAAAATTGAAGTATTTACCTAGATCTATCTCATCAATACTTCCGAAATCCTGTTGTTTTTTCTTATTGTGAAAATCAGCAACTTGCCTTCTGATAACAATATTGAAAGGCTTGATCGGGTCCGGATAAAGGCTTCTGAAGTAACTTAACTGATCTTCTGAAATCTTCAATACATCAGCAGGAACCACTCCTATCCTTACCATTTCAAAGAAAGCCCTTGCCGTGGCATTTACGTCGGCTGCTGCATTATGGGCTTCATCGAATTTATTACCGTATAGTTTTTCGTAAAGTTCTTCAAGTTTGGGTGGCTTAAATCTTCCTCCTCTTCCTCCTCCCAGTTGACAGAAGTCGGTTCCTAAGATCATGGTATCTGCCTTAGGTTTTTCCTGTAAGTTATCCTTTATATTTTTTCTGTAGAATTCTGCCCCTACAATATTATAATCAAACTCTACATTGTGTCCGGAAACGACTCTTATCTTTTCAAGAACTTTAGAAAATTCTTCTAAAACTTCCTGAAGATCTCGTCCTTCTTCATTGGCAATCTTCGTCGTTATCCCGTGAATTCTAGCTGCATTGAAGGGAATATCGTATCCTTCAGGTTTTATTATATAATCCTGATTTTCAATTAAATTACCATCATCATCATGCACCTGCCATGCAATCTGTACCATTCTTGGCCAGTTATCAGAATCTGAAAGCGGAGCGTTGAAATTTTTTGGTAAACCGGTTGTTTCTGTGTCAAAAATTAAATACATATAATTTTCTAACTTTTATAAAAAAGAGAATGTAAAGTTACTTCATTTTTTTCAATAACTGATGTAAAACACCAATGCAAACAATGATTAATATTTTACAAATTCACAAAACAAAAACATATATAAAATTATAAATAAATACTTTACATCAATAATAAAATTCACTTATTACAAAGCAAAAAAATAAATTAATTACACAAAATATTAAAAATTAAATAATTTTAACATATATTTGAACAATTACAATTTTTAATATTTTACTAACCATTATGAAGAAACATTTACTTTTGGTCGGTACTTTAGCGATTTCAATGCTAAGTGCGCAAAACAATGAAGGATTAAAAAGAGAGTTTGAAAGACAAAACAAAGAGAACAGCGCTAAGTTTGACTCTTATGTTGCTAAAAAGTATGGAAGCGCTGCAAAGTCAGCTGACATTCAGAAAAAAATCGAAGAAGAAAGAGCTAACCTTGCAGGATTTTTCCGTAACAAACCTTATTTCTACCAAGCAGATGATCAAAATCAAATTTTGAATAATAATGTAGATGCTTTAACTACAGCGGGTGGCGTTGCTGGATTGGCAGGGTCTTTCAATGGAGAAGGAATACTTTATACCGTATTTGATGGAGGAAGAATTTATGCTGCACACCCTGCATTTAGCAATACAGCTGGCAGAATCACTAACAAAGAAGCTGATACAAATTTATACAGTGCACATTCTACTGGTGTTGCCAGTATTATAGGTGCAAAATCATCCCCCCTAACTGCAACAGCACCTAATGGGACAACGACTACCGGAAATGCAATGGGAATAGCATTAAATTCAACAATGAATTCTTATAGATTTGCTACAACTACCCTACCTGGTAATACAACTACAAGTAATGTATTTCAAAAAATAGTCATAGCTCAGCCGAAAATTTCCAATCACTCTTACGGTAGTAATTCAGGATGGAATATCGCGACAGTTTCCGGTGCAACCGCTCTGGTTTGGAATGGTGATTACTATCCTGCTACTGCTACTGAACCTTATGCTACTTTTGATCTGCAAGGCACCTATTTTTCCAATGATCAAAACTATGATAACATTGTATATACCAACCCTACAAATGTTATTGTAAAATCTGCAGGTAATTATTTTGGTATGGGACCTGCCTTACCAGGTGCATCAGCAGCTCCTAAATATTACACAAACGAAAATGGAGCTCTTACTTTATTTACAGCAACAGATACTCTTCCAGCAACAAACTGTGGCAACGGTGGAGACTGTATAGGACCAGGCTCTCTAGCTAAAAACATTATTGTCGTAGCTGCTACAGAAGTTATCACTACTAATAACTTTAGATATACCGCTCCAACAGATGTTGTAAAAGCTGATTATAGTAGTGCCGGACCGAGAGATGACGGAGGTATTAAACCAGACATTGCAGCTCCGGGATCAGATATTTGGATGGCATCAACTGCAGAAAACACTACAGGAAGCGTTACTTGGCAAATCAACAGTGGAACTTCAATGGCTGCCCCGCAAGTAACAGGAATTATCGGACTTTGGATGCAAATATATAAATCAATGTTTAATAATGCAGATATGACCGCTGCTACAGCTAAAACACTGATGGTACATTCAGCGTCTGAAGCAGGAACTGTAGGTCCTGATGCATGGTATGGCTGGGGATACATCAACGCGAAAAAAGGGGCTGAACTTTTAGTTGGAAAGTCTAATAATACTGTAATTTTCAATGAAGAGACTCTAAACAATGCAAGTACAAATACCAAAATCGTAAAAGCTTCAGGAAGTGAACCTCTTAAAGTAACGATTTCCTGGATTGACCCAGAATTTAAACTTCCTGCAAATCTGAGTTGGGAAGCAGCATACAATAACCGAAACACCAGGCTTATAAATGATCTAGATCTAAGAATTACCGACACCTCTACGAATACAGTATATATGCCATGGAAGCTTAATCCTATTAATCCAACAGCTCCTGCAACTAAAGGAGACAACACTGTTGACAATATAGAGCAAGTAATTATTGACGCTCCTGTGGCAGGAAGAGACTACAAGATTGAAATCCTTCACAAAGGAACATTGGTAAACAACGCTACTCCAGGTGTTGCAACTCCTCAAAATTACTCAATCATTGTAACAGGTCATACTACAGGTTCATTAGGAACTAAAGAAGGCAGTAGAGCTGTAAGCGAGCTTGCTATCGCACCTTCTATTACTAAAGATATAACTAATATCTTAAATGCTCCTAAAAAATCTACATTCACAATTTATGACCTTTCTGGTAAAAAGCTACATAACGGAAGCATCAACAGTGAAAAAGAAGCTGTAGACTTATCTGCTTACACAAAAGGAATTTACATCATTGAAATAAAAACCGATAAAGATGTAGTAACTAAAAAAGTGATTAAAGAGTAATCTTATCACCGTGAAACCTATATAAAGGCACTGAGAAATCAGTGTCTTTTTTTTGCATTTAAATTAATTCCCTTACTCTATTAATTCTCATTAAAATTACACACGGCATCACTAGCAAGAACAATTACTATTGATTTATCAACTTAAAAAAATCAAATATTGGTAATCAAAACATTCCACTCTTACAATTCAATCAAATCTCTCTTTACCTTTCATTTAATTCATTAAAAACGAAACAAAAATCTTCAATTTCATAATTACTGATACCAACCTGATCAAAAAAATAAATTATATTTTTTACAAATAACATAAAATTATGAACACATAAATAGTTTTTAAATAACAATTTCCTTTAAAATGCAAATAATCAACACAGAATCAGAAACCAAACAACATTATCCATACATTTGATAAAAACACACAACCTTTACATATTTTATAAACATTATGAAAAAAATCTTTATTTCGATTAGTGCATTTGTTGTAATACTATCAAATTCACAACAGAAAAAAGAAACTCTGATGAAAGAGTTTGAAAAACAGAGAATAGAAAAAAACAAAAAATTTGACAGTTATTTCGGCAAGCAAATCCGAAACGAAAAAAGTAAAAATCCTCTGGATAGAATTTTACAGGATTTTAGAGAACAAAAAAGAAGTCTGGCAGGCTTTACACCAAGTGGAATCCCCTTATTTTATTCATCCAATGACCACAGGCAATCTATAAACTCCAATGCTGATTTTATACAAAGCGGACAAATCACAGGATTAGCAGGCTCATTTAATGGAGAAAATATTGACATCACAGTATTTGACGGCGGAAGAATACTGGCAACCCATCCTTTCTTCAATAATATTGCCAATAGAATCACCAACAGAGAGATTGCGGACAGTGTCAGTTACAGTTCACATTCAACAGCTGTAGCAGGGTTTATCGGATCAAGACCATACAACTATACCGGTACATTTACAAACAATGCAGGTATTGTATTAGCCACATTTACAAACCTCAACCTTCAGGGTGTAGCGCGAAATTCTACAATGAACTCCTATTCATTTGATGACACTACATTACCCGGAAATACAACAAGGAGCAATGTTTTTCAGAAAATTCTGATTGCAGCTCCAAATCTATCCAACCATTCATATGGAATCCCTCAAGGCTGGCGACAAGACGAAGCAACGGGAATATGGATATGGAGTGGAACATTTACAAGCCCTGCTACTGCTACCACTTTAGAAGGTACTTATCAGGCTGAAGACAGAGATTATGACAAAATTATCTACAGCAATCCCTCATATATTATTGTAAAATCATCAGGAAATACTTTTGGTGATCGTCCTGAGGCTGGTGATGACAAAATCTATCCTAACATTAACTTCAATCCAGCTTTACCAGCAGGTCCAGGTAATTATCGCTGGGTTGAATTTACAGAGACAGACACTTTCCCTCCACAAAACTGTTCCAATGGTTATGATTGTATAGGTGCCGGATCATTAGCAAAAAATATTATTGTTGTAGGAGCTAATGATGTCATCACAGCCAATGACGGGCGATATTCTACCGCTGCTAACGTAGTTCACTCTGAATACAGCAGCGCCGGACCAAGAGATGATGGCGGAATCAAACCTGATATCACTGCCACAGGTACAAATGTCGTATCAGCAGCTACAAACGCCCTCGGACAGGCTGGAATTTCCTATGGAAGCGGCACTTCCTATTCTGCACCTACCGTTACGGGAATTATTGGTTTATGGACACAAATCAACAGACAGCTTTTCAACAATGCTTCCCTTAATGCTGCTTCTGCAAAAAATCTAATGATCCATTCCGCTCTGGAAGCCGGAAATATTGGTCCAGATCCTTGGTATGGATGGGGATTGATTAACGCTCAGAAAGGAGCTGAACTTCTTGTTGGCAAATCTAATCATACTGTAATATTTGATGACCTGATTCTTGCTAATGGTATTCCTAATACTTTAAATGTATCTGCTTCAGGAAACGAACCTTTAAAAGTAACAATAGTTTGGACCGATCCTGCATTTACCAATCTTCCTGCTACAGATTTAGCAGGTTATAATGTAAGAGCTTCCAGGCTGATCAATGATCTTGACCTTAGAATTACAGACACTTCAAACAACACAACCTACATGCCTTGGAGACTTGATGCAAATAATCCAATGACACCTGCTACTACAGGCGACAATACGGTAGACAATGTTGAACAAATCATCATCAATACTCCTACAGCAGGAAGACAATATCGAATTGAAGTGAGTAACAAAGGGAATTTAGTCAATGACTTAGGGACTGCAGCATCACAAGGATATTCCATCATTGTCACAGGTCATAATGAAGTATTAGCTACCCAAGAGTCAAAAGCGGGATCTTTAGGCAGTCTTTCCATAGCTCCTACAGTTACAAAAGATGTCACAAACCTCCTGAAAGCACCTAAAAAATCTACATTCACAGTTTATGATATGACCGGTAAAAAATTACATAGCGGAACAGTCAGCAATGAAAAGGAAACTATTGATTTATCGACATATACAAAAGGAATTTATATCATTGAAGTAAAAACAGACAAAGACATTATCACTAAAAAAGTGATTAAGGAATAATCATCAAAACCATAATTTTCTTACAAAATACTAACAGTTGTTAGTATTTTGTTTTTTTATGTATATTTGCTTTCTATGGAAAATACACTTCACGAAAAAGTTTCTCAGGATATTTTACTTAAAGCGTACAATCATATGATGCTGGCTAAAGCAATGGCCGACATTTACGAAGAAAACAGAAACATCTGTAAATACGTTCACAGTACTTCAAGAGGCCACGAAGCCATCCAATTAGCAACAGCCTACCAGTTAAAAAAAGAAGACTGGGTATCTCCTTATTACAGAGATGAAAGCATCCTTTTAGGAATCGGGTTTGAACCGTACCAGCTGATGCTTCAGTTATTGGCTAAAGCTGAAGATCCTTTTTCCGGAGGTAGATCCTATTACTCTCACCCTTCAAGCAGAGATGAGAACAAACCAAAGATCATCCATCAGAGTTCCGCTACCGGAATGCAAACTATTCCTACTACCGGAGTTGCACAGGGGATAAAATACATTCAGGACTTCGAACTTCAGAATTTTGAAAATAATCCTGTCGTAGTTTGCAGTCTTGGGGACAATTCTGTAACAGAAGGTGAAGTAAGCGAAGCTCTACAGTTCGCAGCATTGCATCAACTTCCTATTATTTTCCTTGTACAGGATAATGAATGGGGAATTTCCGTAACCAAAGAAGAAGCAAGAACTTGCGATGCTTATGATTTCGTAGCAGGATTTTCAGGATTAAGCAGAATGAGAGTGGACGGAACTGACTTCGCTGAAAGTTTTGAGGCAATGAAAAAAGCCGTTGATTTTGTAAGAACAGAAAGAAAACCTTTGGTTGTTTGTGCAAAAACAGTACTAATAGGGCATCATACCTCAGGAGTAAGAAGAGAATTCTATAGAGATGAAGAAGATTTAACAAAACATAGAGCTAAAGATCCGGGAGAAATCCTTAGAAAACAATTGCTTGAAGCAGGCGTTGACGAAGATCTTTTAAAACAAATTACAAAAAAGGCACGTCTTGATGCTGAAGAAGCTTTTGAAAGAGCTAAAAATGCAGAAGATCCAAAGCCTGAAACAGTAATGCAGCATGTTTTTGCTCCTACCTCAATCACGGAGGAAACAGGAACGAGAGAACCTGCCAACGGAGAAAAAATTGTAATGGTAGATGCTGCCATTCATGCGATACAGGAATTGATGTGGAAACATCCGGAAGCTCTTCTTTACGGACAGGATGTAGGAGAAAGAATTGGTGGTGTTTTCCGTGAAACAGTAACGCTAGGAAAAAAATTCGGAAGCAAACGCGTTTTCAATACGGCAATTCAGGAAGCTTATATCATTGGCTCCACAGCTGGAATGAGCGCTGTAGGATTAAAACCTATCGTGGAAGTACAATTTGCTGACTATATTTATCCGGGAATCAACCAATTGATTACTGAAATTTCAAAATCAAGCTATTTAAGTCAGGGAAAATTCCCTGTAAGCAATATCATCCGCGTTCCAATTGGAGCCTACGGAGGTGGTGGTCCTTACCACAGTGGAAGTGTTGAGAGTATTTTAGCCAATATCAAAGGGATTAAAATTGCTTACCCAAGTAATGCCGCTGATTTCAAAGGATTATTAAAAGCGGCTTATTACGATCCGAATCCAGTTGTAATGCTGGAACACAAAGGATTGTACTGGAGCAAAGTTCCGGGAACAGAAGATGCTAAAACTATCGAGCCGGCAGAAGATTATATCCTTCCGTTTGGAAAAGGTAAAGTAGTGATAGAAGCCGAAAAAAATGAAACTGAAAAAGGTAGAACCTTATTAATCGTTACTTACGGAATGGGGGTTTACTGGGCTAAAGAAGCTGCAAAAAATTTCAATGGAAGAGTTGAAGTTATTGATTTAAGAACTTTAATTCCTTTAGATGAAGAATTGGTTTTTGAAAGAGTAAAAGCGCATGGTAAATGTATCGTACTGACAGAAGAACAGCTTAACAACTCTTTTGCTGAAGCATTTGCTCACAGAATTTCTAAAAACTGCTTCCAATATTTAGACGCACCGGTAGAAGCAATGGGATCTTTAGACACTCCTGCGGTTCCTATCAACCTGGTACTGGAAAAAGAAATGCTGCCAAACGCTGAAAAACTCAGCAAGAAGATCGAAGAAATGTTCGCATATTAATTATACAAAACCTCTAATTTTTTAGAGGTTTTTTTATTAATTTTAATCAACAGAACAGATAACCTCGTTTTTGGTATCTATTTTGTTTGTATGCACTCCTAATTTTACGTTCCCTATGATCACTACAAAGTATGTCAACTATAAGCAAGTTCTCAATTTATCAGGTACACACCTTATTTTAATTTCTATCTGGTGTACCCTGATTGCCGTCCTTTTTTATTTCTTCAATTGGCACTGGATGACAATTCCCTGGGTTCCAGTTGCACTGATCGGTACTGCAGAAGCATTCCTTGTTGGTTTTAAAAATAATCAGGCATATGACAGACTTTGGGAAGCAAGAAAAATCTGGGGTGGAATTGTAAATTCAAGCCGTTCCTTTGCTTCAATGGTACAGGCTTTTGACACAAAAAATGAAGAAATAGGAACCTTTGATCTCGAAGACCGCAAAAAAAAGATCATTTACCGTCATATTGCATGGCTGTATACTTTCCGTGAACAGCTTTTAGTTCCTACAGAATGGGAGCATATCAGCAGTGAAAATAATAAATTTGGAAATATCAATCTCAGAAGAAACAGATTAATCAAAGCAGGGTTCCCTGATTATGGGCGAGCTCCTATTTTCTTACATAAATATCTTTCAGAAGAAGAATATGAACTGAAAAGTGAATATAAAAATTTTGCAACCTTTTTGATTTCGCAACAGGCAAAAGATATCAATGATCTGAAAAACATGCATGCCATTACAGACTTCAATCAAACCCAGCTTCAAAATACACTGAATGAATTCTATGGTTTCCAGGGACAAGCAGAAAGAATCAAAAAATTCCCTTCACCAAGACAGTTTGCCAGTACAGCATTTGTCTTCAATATTCTGTTCATCACTTTACTTCCATTAGGGCTAGTGAATGAATTTGCAAAACTTGGAGACTGGGGAATCTGGACGTCTATTCCTTTCTGTATCATTATCGGATGGATTTACATCATTATGGAGCTTGTGGGTGATTACTCAGAAAATCCCTTTGCAGGCTTGATGTTTGACGTTCCGATGCTTTCCATCTGCCGAACCATTGAAATAGATCTTCTTCAAATGACCGGAGAAACAGAATTGCCAGATCCTATTGCATCTAAAAATGGAGTCCTTGTATAATAGATCATAAGCAATCAGCAGGAAATCATATTATTCCGACTCTTTAATTTTATAAAACAATTGCCGTAGTATTTTTTACCTCGGAAATCATAAATGAGCTGTGCGTGCTTGCGATGTGTTGAAGCGTCGTAAGTTTCGTCAGCATAAAATTCCTGTAGTCTTCAATATCTTTCACACCTATTTTAAGGATGTAGTCATAATCACCACTTACATGAAAACATTCTGTGACCTCCTGGAGATCCATCACCTCTTTTTCAAACTGAAGAACAAATTCTTTCTTGTGTTGGGTTAATTTTACATGACACAATATTATAAAATCTCTTTTTACCTTTTGCTTGTCTAACAACGCTACATATCTTGAGATCACACCCGAATTTTCCAACTTTTTTACCCGTTCATAAACAGCCGTAACTGATAACCCCAGCTTCCCAGACAGCTCTTTGGTGGTTTGTTTACAGTCTTCCTGCAAAAACAATAACAGTTTCTTGTCAATTTCGTCAAGTTCCATAGATAATTTTTTGGCTGATTTTTAATATCTCCGAAGATAATAATTATATTTTCTAAATAAACAATATTTTATAGTTTTATATTCTATAAATTCAATTTTATGTTGTAATAATTAGGAAAATAACGCAAATTAGGCTTGTAAAATAAAAACAATACTTATGGAAAACTTTAATGCAGCCAACGAGATACAGGATCTTCAGTATTTTGGTGAATTCGGAGGAGTAAACCCTTCTATTTCCGACAGTTCTACCTATACCTTTCTTTCAGCTAAGACCATGTTTGATACTTTTGAAGGAAACGCAGAAGGATGTTATTTATATTCCAGACATTCATCACCAATGAATCTTTATCTGGCACAGGCACTTGCCAAAATGGAAAATACAGAATCGGCAAATGTTACAGCGTCCGGAATGGGAGCCATCACATCCGTTCTGATGCAGGTTTGCAAAAGCGGTGACCATATCATTTCAAGCAGAACCATCTATGGAGGAACGTACGCTTTCCTTAAAAACTTCTTACCGCAATTCAATGTAGGAACTACTTTCGTAGACATCAATAATTTTGAATCTATTGAAAATGCTATTACTCCAAATACTAAAGTGATCTATTGTGAAAGTGTAAGCAATCCGCTCCTAGAAGTGGCAGACCTTAGAAAACTTTCAGAGATCTGTAAAAAACACAATTTAAAATTAATTGTAGACAATACTTTCTCTCCTCTTTCCATTTCACCACAACTGTTTGGTGCTGATGTAGTTATTCATAGCCTAACAAAATTCATCAACGGAAGCAGTGATACCGTTGGTGGTGTATATTGCGGGACACAAGCCTTTATAGATGATACTAAAAATGTAAATTCAGGTGCATGTATGCTTCTTGGTCCTACAATGGACAGCTTGAGAGCATCAAGTATTCTTAAAAATCTGAGAACCCTTCATATCAGAATAAAACAACACAGCCACAATGCCATGTATCTGGCTGAAAGATTCGAACAAGATGGACTAAAAGTATCTTATCCGGGATTGCCTTCTCATAAAAATCATGAATTGATGAACAGCATAATCGATAAGGAATACGGATTCGGAGGGCTCCTTACTTTAGATGCCGGAACAACCGAAAAAGCTAATGAACTAATGGAACTGATGCAGAAAGAAAACCTGGGTTATCTTGCGGTAAGCCTTGGTTTCTATAAAACTTTATTCTCATGTTCAGGAAAATCCACTTCATCTGAAATTCCTGAAGAAGAACGCGCATCAATCGGAATTTCCGACGGTCTGATCAGATTCTCCATCGGTTTAGATCACGATATTAAAAGAACCTATCATAAAATGAAAGAATGCATGCTAAAAGTAGGTGTTCTTAGCCATGAAAACCTTTCTATATCCTAAATTTTATTGTACAAAAGACGGCTGTTTCAAATGAAACAGCCGTCTTTATTTTTTATTATATTTAAATCTTCTTATCAATATACTACTTCAGATCAGATGCAAAAATTGTGGCTAATTGAAAAGTTGAGTTAATCTGAATATAAAGAAATTTCCGGATATACATTTACTTAGAAAAAATTGATTCCATCCTTCCCCCCTTGAAAACATAAGATAAGGAGCTAAAAATTTGCGTTAAATTAAATTGCATGAATACAATATCAAGCTATAGATTACAGCAAAATCCGCTATTATTTTTTGTAATAATGATGTGGAAAAGCCTCCTCCGGCTTCATCTTAAACACATTCAAAAGAACCCATGATTTCAGAAAACCATAACCGTAAGAAAACATCTGAATATAGGTAGAAATCACCGCCATTCCGGCAATACTGATGTTCTTGGTTACTAAAAGAGCATGGAATAATACTAAAAAAGTATACAAACCATAAAAAGCCAGAATAATCCCTCTTCCCAAAAGAAAATACTCAATAAATCCCATAATATATCCTAACATAAATAAGGTAGGAAATGCAAAGGATATTTTCACATAATTTGGATGCCTCTGGTTAAGAATTGGTCTTGCACAGCCAAACTGATAAACTTGCTTAGAGAATTTTCCAAAGTCTACTCTACGTTTATGATACACTGCAATATCATCAAAAAAAGCTGTTGTAAACCCATTTTCCCAAAGTGTCATCGATAAATCCGGGTCCTCTCCTATTCTCATTTCTGAAAAACCTCCTACTTTCTCAAAGACTGTTTTCTTCACTCCCATATTAAAACTTCTCGGCTGGAATTTGGAAACCGCTTTTTTATTTCCTCTGATTCCTCCGGTTGTAAAAACAGAAGTCATAGAATATGAAATCGCTTTTTGCATCAGATTAAACCCTTTATGAGCCTTATCTGCCCCTCCAAATGCATCACAAGGGATCGTCTGAATATCTTTTTTAATATGTTCAATATAATCTTTCTCTACAATCACATCACTGTCCACAAAAACCAGCCACTCATTTGCAGCTCTTTTTGCCCCATAATTTCTTGAAAGCCCTGGTCCTGAATTATCTTTTTTGAAATACTTAATATCAAGCATTTCATCAAATTTCTGGATGGTAGGTTTCAGATCAATTAAAGAACCATCATCTACAATAATGATTTCAAACTCTTTGTCAGTCTGTTGGGTAAGAGAACTCAATAACTCAAAAAGTTCATCTTTTCGGTTATAGATAGCAACAACAATGGAAATACTAGGTTTCAAATTGAAAATTTTTCAAAATTACTTATTCGTGGAAGAAACCACAAACAGTTTAACAGCTTATTGGAAGAATTAATTTTATAATATTAAATAAATATTCCAGATTTATAATAGACACACATGACCAAAGCTATAAAAAAAGCAATAACAGAACAGCTGAAAAGAAGCAGTTTGAAAATACTTTTGAAATAGTAAAGCTCCATAAGATTCAGAAGAAAAAACAGTAAACCTGAGAGGGCTGTTCCTATTAATGAAGACACAATTAAAGCAGTTGTCTGATCTCCTACTGGCAAAGGTTTATAAAAAACGATAAAAAAGAGAACAGCAGCAGCAAGAATAAATCTTGCGCTGACTTTCTCAGTAAAATATTTATCTTTTTTCTTTTCTTTCTTACTGGTACTGGAAATCCTTGTTGAGCCACTACTCGTATTGGAGACTACATCCACTATAACGCCTACAACTTCTAAAATATTCCAAGACATAATTAAGAATTAAATTTTATGATTTATCTTCTAATTTATGTATTTTTTTCGTTCCCTCATACATTTCGTATTGTAAAAATCTCGTTTCCAATTTTCCATTGAAAAGCTTGATTTTTCTTGAAGGACGCAGACCAATCTTTTTTACAGCCTCAAGGTCAGATGAAATTAACCATGCAAGCGTATTTGGATAGCTTGTTTTAAAGGTATCACCTATCTTTTTATAGAAGTCATCATCATTAATGGAAATTCTCTCATCATACGGTGGGTTGAACACCATTAGTAAAGGGAAAAGTTCTTTTTTGGAATCAAAGAAGTTCTGTTTTTTGATCTCAATTACATCCTCCATTTCTGCAGCTTCTACATTCATTCTTGCTGCATTCAGCATTCTTGCATCGATGTCATATCCTACAATCTTTCCATCAAACTGTCTCACTCTATTGATTCTGAATTCTTTAATTTTTGAGAATAGGTCAGCATCATAATTTTTCCAGTTCTGGAATCCGAATCTTTTTCTGAAAATCTGTGCCGGAAGATCCATAGCGATCATCGCCGCTTCAATCAGTAATGTACCCGAACCACACATTGGATCAAGGAAGTTTCCTTTCCCATCCCATCCTGCAAGCTGTAGCATTCCGCTTGCCAGTACTTCATTAATCGGAGCTTCTCCCTGTTCTCTTCTATATCCTCTCTTAAATAAAGCATCTCCTGAAGAGTCCATAGAAATCATCACCAATTCTCTGTCAATATGAAGATGAAACTTGATATCCGGATTTCTGGTTTCTACATTCGGACGTCTTTTATATTTATCCTGAAAATAATCTACAATAGCATCCTTCATTTTCAAGGTTACAAACTGAGAATGTTTGAAAGTTTCAGAATTTACCGTTGCATCAATAGAAAATGACTGATCAAAATCCATAAATTCATCCCAATCAAACTTGAACAATCTGTCATAGAACTGATGCTGATTAAATGCTTTAAACTGATGAATCGGCACTAAAATTTTCAATGCTGTTCTCGCAGAGTAATTAATCTTATAAAGAAAACCAAGATCTCCTTCACAGTTTACCGCTCTGTTTTTAATTTCTACCTTTCTTCCACCTAATTTCTTTATTTCTTCTGCAAGAATCTGTTCCAGTCCGAAGAATGTTTTTATCTGTATTTGTAGATTTTCTATGTCCATAATTTTGACTTAAAAGATTTAAAATATTAATAATCAAAAGATTAACTATTCAATTTCTCACTCAATCGAATTTTTCAATCTTTTAATGTTGTAAAATACTTTGCTTTTAAGACCACAAATTTAACTATTTTTGCGTTATGGAATGGTTTGAATCTTGGTTTGATACCCCTTATTATCATTTGCTTTATAGCAACAGAGACTATACTGAAGCTGAAAACTTCATCACAAAACTTACTGCGGACCTACAGCTTCCGCCTCAATCCAAGATCATTGATCTTGCCTGTGGAAAAGGAAGACATTCAGTTTTTCTTAATAAATTAGGATATGATGTTTTGGGGCTGGACCTTTCAAGACAAAGCATTGAATCTGATAAACAATACGAAAATCAAACTTTGATTTTTGAAGTTCACGATATGCGAAATCCAATTGATGCAGATCCTATGGATGCTGTTTTCAATCTGTTTACAAGCTTTGGATATTTTGATAATGAAAATGACGACAAAAAGGTTTTTCAATCAGTATACAATGCATTGAAACCTGGAGGATACTTTGTTTTGGATTATCTGAATGAAGAATATGTAAGAAATACATTAGTTCCTGAAACTGTAATTACCCGCGGTGATATTGATTTTAAAATTTTGAAAAAAATCGAAGGAAGACATGTGATTAAAGACATTCGTTTTGAAACAGAAGGTCAGTCTTTTCATTTCTTTGAAAAGGTAAAACTTCATACATTGGACGCTATTCATAACTATGCTTCGGAATGTGGTTTCGAAAGAATAAAAATATGGGGAGATTATCAGCTGAACGAATTTAATAAAGAAAGCTCTCCACGTTGCATCAATTTATTTAAGAAAAAATAATGATAACAGTACTTTTACTGATTTTAAGTGTAATTGCCGGAGTGTTTCTGGGAAAGCACTTTGGTAAAAAGGAAAAACTGGCTAAAAACTTATTGATTTTAAGTGCCGGTTTCCTGATTACCATCTGTCTGAATGAAGTTTTCCCCGAGGTTTACACTTCCTCAGCAGGCAGCAATCTGGGAATATTCGTTATTGCAGGAGTTCTTCTGCAAATGATTCTGGAAGCGCTTACCAAAGGTTTTGAACACGGTCACTTTCACCATCATAGCGAGCACAATATTCTACCAATGGCTTTAATGGTAGGACTTTTCATTCATGCATTTATTGAAGGAATTCCTCTTGCCAATGAAGAACATGAATTATCTCCTTATCTTTTGGGAATTGTATTTCACAATCTTCCTATTTCATTTATTCTGGGAGCCTTTCTATTCAACAGAAAAGGAGAATCAAAAAGCTCATCATCTTACCCATCCTTACTGATTGTGGCACTTTTTGCGCTTGCATCTCCCATGGGAATGCTTTTGGGGAATTATTTCAATCCCAATCTTCAGCCTTATTTTCTGGCGATTGTAGGCGGAATTTTCCTTCACATTTCATCAGTGATTATTTTTGAAAGTAATAAAAACCACAATATTGACTGGGTAAAGATAGGATTGGTAGTATTAGGAGTTTCTCTTGCTCTCATTATGCATCTTTTCCATCATCATTAAATAACAATGTTTTATGCATAAAAAAGCTCCGGATTCTAATCCGGAGCTTTTTATTTTTATGGTAATCTCTTAGGAAAAGCTTAGAATTTCCATCCTAACGTAACGAAGAAATTATTTCTGTTATTTTTAACTTCAGATACTACAGAAGCCGGTGATTCAACATCAAAGTTACCTGAGTAATATCCTGTTCCTGAATCTGCATACAAGAAAGGATTTTTATAGCTAGAGCTGATATTCTGATATGCTGCATCCAGATAGAACTGTCCAAAATCATATCCGATACCTACACCAATTGTATTTCTTGCTCCCAAAATCATATCGCTATAATTGGTATTCGCGATTGCTCCTGAGTTATTGTACGCATTGATAGAAAAAGCATCAAAAGGACTTGAAGCATATGAATATCCACCTCTTAGTCTAAAACCTTGAATTCTATATTCTGCTCCTACTTTTACCTCAGACGAATTCTTGTAAAGATCATTATAGAAAGAGTTTATTACACTTTCAGAATCTCCCTGAACTTTATACTTCGGCTTTGTCAATCCTAATGTATAATCTACGTTTAAAGCAAAGTTTTTATTAGGAACAAATGCAGCACTCACTGTAGCCTTCATTGGCGATCTGAAAGTTCTGTCTTCTCCAAAGAACTGATAATAAATATAGCCATCGTTTTTATCCGTATAATATTCTTTGAAAGTTCTGTCGATAGTCCACCAGGTAGGTGTTTCAATGGAAGCTCCCAATCTTAATTGATTACTTACTTTTCCGATAACCCCTAAACTTGCAGAGAATCCGTTTGAACGCTCAGAATATGGTGTAAACTGTTTGCTGTAACTATCTACTGAATTATTGACATCCAATCCGAATAAAGCTGTTTCATTCTGATCAATACTTGCGTAGTGGAAATTTAATCCCGCCCCAATATAAAAACGGTTTTCATAATTGGCACCTACACCAATATTCATTTTAGACTGATTTCCATATCTGTCGTAATTATGCCCAAGATAAGACATATTTGCATTAACATCATTTCCGTCTTTATCTATAAGCTTCTTAGGTACTGATATTTTAGAATTCCCAGCAGTTTCTACATAATTTTCAAGTGCCTGATTGGAATAATTAACTCCAATATTAACAAACTTCCATCCGGTTTGCGACAATAACGGGATTGCGATCACCCCACCGGCATTTCCGAGATCAGTATTATTAACTGTATATTTTACAGAATTCCCACCTAACGTGCTTGTATTTTTATTACTAACAATAGATATGGTTCCTGAAACATCTCCGAAAATAGCTACCCCTACACCTGCCGGGTTCGTCAATAGTGAACTAGCATCACCTCCTAAAGCTCCGTTTGATCCTGCCATAGCATTAAATTTTGCGGAACCAATGTTAGGAGAGTTTGAATAAATCTCAACAGAGTTTCTAATCACTGATATATCCTGAGCCTGCGCAAAAAATGCAGCAGAAATACTCATTAATACTAAAGATTTTTTTAACATTATTTTTTTAATAGTTTATGAAGTTGAAAATTATCTGAATCCACCGGATCTGAATCCACCGCCACCACCTGATGAACCGCCGCTTCTAAATCCACCGCCGCCGGAATTGAAACCTCCACCAGATCTGAAGCCTCCAGAATCATTAGATCTGAAACCTCCGTTATTATATCTTGGTTGTGATTGTTGATAATTAGGTCTTTGTTGAGGCGTAGAATTACGGAATCCTCCAGAATCTCCTGATCTGAAACCTCCGGAGTTTCCATTACGGAACCCACCAGTACTTCCATTTCTGAATCCACCTGTATTTGAATTTCTAAATCCGTCAGAACTTCCATTTCTGAAACCTCCATTAGAATTAGAATTTCTAAAACCTCCTGTACCTGTATTTCTGAATCCGTTATTGTTTCTGGCTGTATTCGTTCCATATACGGCATTGTTTATACCAGTATTACGGAAACCTCTGTCAGTACCGCTTCTTCTGTAAGGTCTGTTATAGTAACTACCCCAGTAGCCGCCTCCATAACCCCAATATGGGTTACCATAGTATCCACCCCAGAATGGATCATAATATCCGCCCCAGTATGGAGAATATCCATATCCCCAGTATGGGCTTCCCCATCCGATAGAGCCTCCCCAGCCCCAGCCGAATGATCCTCCCCAACCCCAGGACATACTAGCACCCCAGCCCCAGCCACGGTTCCAACCCCAATATGGGCTATAGCCACCGTACCAGCCCCAAGGAGATCCATACCCCCATGAGTTGTCATAATAATTTGTTTGGGAGCCTGCATACAATCCCCAATCAGAATCTGTAGCAGATCCCCAATTGGTATTCGTACCACTCCAGTCGTTATATCTGTTTTGCTGATCTCTGGAATTGATCTCCGCATTCTGTATCAGATTAGAATCCTGATAGTAGTCGTAATATTCGCCTACTCTGTTTCCGCTACCATTAATGATCACTCCCTCGGGCAGCGTATCCTTATTGGGATCATAATATACCCCATCTGTCTCGCTATACCCTCCCATCTGAGCACCACAAGACATAAGCAATAATCCACCTGCTACTGCCAAAACTCCTTTAGATTTTAACAGTCCAAGTAAATTTTTATGTATATTTCTTTTCATGATAACGTAAAAATTTTTAATTTAAATTATATTTGCAATCTGTACCAAAAATGTACCAATACTGATTAAAAAATCTATCAAAAATAGATTTTTATTTTTAGATAACAATAATGTGCAAAAGTTAAAAAAATTTTAAAAGATAATGGCAAAACTAACCTCAAGAAGCGAAGATTACAGCAAGTGGTATAATGAGCTGGTTGTAAAAGCTGATTTAGCTGAAAACTCAGGTGTGCGTGGATGTATGGTAATCAAACCATATGGCTATGCAATCTGGGAAAAAATGCGTGATGAAATGGATAAAAAGTTCAAGGAAACAGGTCACGTGAACGCATATTTCCCGCTTTTTGTGCCCAAGAGCTTATTTGAGGCTGAGGAAAAAAATGCAGAAGGTTTCGCAAAGGAATGTGCTGTGGTTACCCATTACAGATTAAAAACAGACCCAAACAATCCTTCAAAACTGATTGTAGATCCGGATGCTAAACTTGAAGAAGAACTTATTGTACGCCCTACTTCTGAAGCAATCATCTGGAATACTTATAAAAACTGGATCCAGTCTTACAGAGATCTTCCTATCCTTATCAACCAATGGGCAAATGTTGTACGTTGGGAAATGAGAACCCGTCTGTTCCTTAGAACGGCTGAATTCTTATGGCAGGAAGGGCATACTGCTCACGCTACAAAAGATGAAGCTGTAGAAGAAGCTGAAAAAATGAACAAAGTGTATGCTGATTTTGCAGAAAACTTTATGGCAATCCCTGTAATCCAGGGGTTAAAGACACCTTCTGAAAGATTTGCAGGAGCTGACGAAACGTATTGTATCGAAGCATTGATGCAGGATGGTAAAGCTCTTCAGGCAGGAACTTCTCACTTCTTAGGACAGAATTTCGCAAAAGCATTTGATGTAAAATTCACCAACAAAGAAGGAAAAATAGAACATGCATGGGCAACATCATGGGGTACTTCTACTCGTTTGATGGGAGCGTTAATTATGACTCACTCTGACGATTTCGGATTAGTATTACCTCCAACATTGGCTCCTATTCAGGTTGTAATTGTTCCTATTTTCAAAGGAGAAGAGCAGTTGGCACAAATCAGTGAAGTGGCATTGGATATTCAGGCTAAATTGAGAGCGAAAGGTATTTCTGTGAAATTCGATAACGATACTCAAAACAAACCGGGATGGAAATTTGCAGAATATGAATTAAAAGGAGTTCCTGTAAGAATTGCAATGGGACCAAGAGATCTTGAAAACAATTCTGTAGAAATTGCAAGAAGAGATAACCTTACTAAAGAAGTTCGTTCTATCGAAGGAATAGATACTTATATTGAAGAATTATTAAAAACGATCCAACAGGACATTTTCAATAAAGCTCTGAATTTCAGAAAAGACAACATTACTAAAGTTGATACTTACGAAGAATTCAAACAGGTTCTGGAAGAAAAAGGAGGATTTATTTATGCTCACTGGGATGGAACTGCTGAAGAGGAGGAACAAATCAAAGATGAAACGAAGGCTACGATCAGATGTATTCCTTTGGATGATGATGTAGAAGAAGGCGTTTCTTTAATTTCAGGAAAACCATCTAAGAGACGTGTATTATTCGCAAAAGCGTATTAAAAATTTTAAAAATTTCAAAAACTTTTGTTAATTTTTAGAGAATAATTCAAAAAAAAATGACATTTAGACGGATTTTTGTTTAAATTTATCTCAACATTAATCTAAAAAAATTTATTATGTCTTTAAATGTCATTGATTTAATTAAAGGGCAATTAGGTCCCGCTTTGGTTTCACAGGCTGCATCACAGTTTGGAGAAAGCGAATCAGGAATTTCAAAAGCAATTGGTGGATTATTACCTGCTGTAGTAGGTGGATTAGCCAATAACGCAGACAACCCGGGTGTGGTGGATGCCATTACAAAAGCCTCTTCCAGTGGAATCTTAGGAAATTTATTAGGTGGATCATCTAATAATCCTATTATTTCCTCATTATTATCTTCAATTTTCGGAGATAAGGTAAGCGGATTAGTGAATTCCATTGCCAGTTTTTCAGGAATCAGCAATACATCTGCAGGTTCTTTGTTAAATTTGGTTACCGGGGCTACAGTAGGTACTGTGGGAAAATATGCGGCAGACAATAATTTGGGTGCTTCAGGTATTTCCAGCTTACTGCATGATCAGAAAGGCATTATTTCTTCTTTATTGCCGGCAGGTCTTTCTTTGGCTTCCTTTGGATTGGGAGCTGAAAATTGGTTTGGACAGGCTAAAGAAACAGTTTCTTCAGTAACATCTACTGCTAAAGATAACATCGCTGAAGGTGTTGCTACAGCAAGAGAAAACGTAAATGAAGGAGCTAGAGAAATAAGAGAGCAATTTAATAATAACAACAATAATAATGAAGGCGGAGGCTCAATCTGGAAATGGTTGCTTCCGCTTTTATTATTAATTGCTGCAGGATATTTCCTATGGAAGCAATGTGAGAAAAAAGAGACCACTACTACAATGTCTTCTTCTACAGATTCTACAGGAACGTCTACAGATACAGCATCTGCAACCACATCCACACCAGCTAACACATCCACACCAGTAACTAAAACTGATGAAAACATTGATCTTAACGGAGTGATGTTAAAAGGTTATAAAGGAGGTATGGAAGATCAGATGATTTCATTCCTGAAGTCTGGCGGTTACAAAAACGCAGCAGATGATGCAGCATTGAAAGATAAGTGGTACGATTTCGATCATGTAAACTTCAAAATGGGAAGTTCTACGGAATTGGAAGCCGGATCACAAGGACAATTGGATAACCTAGTGGCTATTCTTAAAGCTTTCCCTGATGCAAAAGTTAAAATCGGTGGTTATACTGATAAAACAGGAAATGAAGCTTCTAACGTAAAATTATCTCAGGCAAGAGCTGATTATATTAAAGCTGCCTTAGGTAAAGCTGGAGTTGGAGCACAAGTTCTTGGAGCTGAAGGATATGGAAGTAAATTTGCTACAGTAGATGCAAAAGCTTCTGATGCTGAGAGAGCTGCTGACAGAAAAATGTCTGTAAGATTTGCAAAATAATCTTTAGAATCAATAAAAATTAAATCCCGGGAAGTCATTTCCGGGATTTTTTGTGTCCTTATTGTTTGTGTTTACATTTATTTAATTAAATTTGTTAGTCATTTCTAACATTTATGAATTTCAATATAAAAAGCGCTTGGCGAAAAGATAAAACATCACACTCTTTATCAGAAGTATATTCTTCTATTAAAGTTCCTAAAAAAGCTAGTTTCTGGAGAAAATATCTTGCATTTGCAGGTCCCGGGCTTATGATTGCTGTGGGATATATGGATCCCGGAAACTGGGCAACAGATATTGCCGGAGGGGCTCAGTTTGGATATACTCTACTTTCGGTAATTCTTATTTCCAATATTTTTGCGGTGGTTTTACAGCATTTATCTGTAAAACTGGGAGTAGTCGCAGAAAGAGATCTTGCTCAAGCCTGTAGAGATCATTTCAGCCCTACGACCAATTTTATTCTTTGGGTATTTTGTGAAATAGCCATTGCCGCCTGTGACCTCGCCGAGGTTATTGGTTCCGCCATCGCATTGAATTTACTCTTCCATATTCCATTGACCTGGGGAATTGTCATCACAACAGTAGATGTATTGGTCATTCTCTTGCTTCAGGCAAAAGGTTTCCGATGGATCGAAAGTATTGTAGGAGGACTTATTTTTATCATTTTGGCTTGCTTTGTATACGAAATTGTGATTTCAAAACCGGCTTTTAATGAAATCCTCGGCGGTTTAGTTCCACAAAAAGAAATCATTCAAAATCCCGCCATGTTATATATTGCTATAGGTATTTTAGGAGCTACCGTAATGCCTCACAATCTATATTTGCACAGCAGTATTGTACAGACAAGGGATTATACCCGTGATACAGAAGGCAAAAAAGAAGCTATTAAATTTGCTACATTGGACAGTACAGTATCTCTGATGCTTGCTTTTTTTATCAATGCAGCCATTTTAATTCTTGCTGCTGCCACCTTCCACACTACAGGAAATCAACATGTAGGCGATATTCATGATGCTTATCAAATGCTAACCCCTATTTTAGGAGCTTCAATGGCTAGTATTGCATTTGCAATTGCTTTACTTGCTTCTGGACAAAACTCTACACTTACAGGAACTCTTGCCGGACAGATCGTCATGGAAGGCTTTTTAAATATTAAATTAAAACCTTGGTTACGAAGACTGATCACAAGACTTATAGCGGTTATTCCTGCCCTTATTGTCGCTATTCTGTATGGTGAACAGGGAACTACAGAATTATTGGTATTAAGCCAGGTAATTTTGTCTATGCAACTGAGCTTTGCAGTAGTTCCGCTGGTAATGTTTACCAATGATAAAGCTAAGATGGGTGAATTTGTCAATAAACCGTTTTTAAAGGTTGGTGTTTGGATCATTTCGGTTATTATTATTGTTTTAAATCTTTATTTGCTGTACCAGACTTTTACAGGAGAATAGTCATTGACATTTCAACAATATATTCAAACCTTACAGGTTTTTAAAACCTGTAAGGTTTAATTCTGTTTTTACATCAAGTTTAAGCAGTCATTCATCACTATTTTTCTGCCTTAATGTCCTGTTTTTTCCTTTGGCAGAGTCTTTGCGAAACATTCCTGTAAATAAATATTGAATTATGGAAAATCAGGATATTAACGAAGAAAGCATCAATAATCAGGAAAATAACAACGTTCAGGATGAGACAACGTCTCAGGACAATGTGACAGCTACTCCATCTGCTGAGGAACTTTTGGCAGAAGAAAAAGACCGTTACATCAGATTATATGCTGAATTCGAAAACTATAAAAAAAGAACATCGAAAGAAAAAATGGAATTCTTCCAATATGCCAATCAGGATATGATGGTATCTATGTTGGGAGTTTTAGATGATTTCGAAAGAGCCTTAAAAGAAATCGCTAAAAACGGAAATCCGGCTGATCTTCAGGGTGTAGAACTTATCTATCAGAAATTCAAAAATAAACTTACTGAAAAAGGATTAAAAGCAATGGAAGTGAATGCTGGTGACAGCTTTAATGTAGACTTCCATGAAGCTATTACCCAAATTCCTGCTCCATCTGAGGATCTGAAAGGGAAAATCGTAGATGTTATTGAAACAGGTTATACTTTGAATGATAAAGTAATCCGTTTTGCAAAAGTAGTAACAGGAAACTAAAATTCATAAATGATAAATGATGAGTGATAATTGATGAATGTTTCACTTATTAGCTTTACAATATCTTTTATCATTTATCAACAATCAATTATTAAATTGTCATGTCAAAAAGAGATTATTACGAGGTTCTTGAGATCAGCAAATCTGCATCAGCCGACGAAATAAAAAAAGCATACCGTAAAATGGCTATCAAATTCCACCCGGATAAAAATCCAGGGGATAAAGAGGCTGAAGAAAAATTTAAAGAAGCTGCTGAAGCTTACGAAGTATTAAGCGACGATCAGAAGCGTGCCAGATATGATCAGTTCGGTCACGCCGGAATGGGCGGAAATGGTGGTTTCGGAGGCGGAGGCTTCGGAGGCGGAATGAATATGGAGGATATTTTCAGCCAGTTTGGAGATATTTTCGGTGGTGGTTTCGGAGGATTCGGCGGTGGCGGCGGTGGTCGTCAGCAGGTAAAAGGTTCTAATTTAAGAATCAGAATCAAGCTGAACCTTGAGGAAATGGTAAACGGAACTCACAAAACCATTAAAGTTAAAAAAATGAAGATGGCAGAGGGTGCCACTTCAAAAACATGTCCTACCTGTAACGGTTCCGGTGTTCAGCTTAAGGTGATGAACACGATGTTTGGTCAAATGCAGACTCAGACGACTTGTGGTACTTGCCAGGGAATCGGAAAAGTTGCTGATAAAATTCCTGCCGGAGCTAATGCTCAGGGTCTTGTAAAAGATGAGGAAGAAATCACGATCAATATTCCAGCAGGAGCAAGAGACGGAATCCAGCTTAATGTAAGAGGAAAAGGAAATGATGCGCCGTTCGGTGGTACTCCGGGTGATTTATTGGTAATCATTGAGGAAGAAGTAGATCAGACCATCAAAAGAGAAGGAGACAACCTTCACCAGGAATTATATGTATCATTTGCTGAAGCCGCTTTAGGAACGAAAAAAGAGATTCCTACAGTAGGTGGAAAAGTGAAGATCACTGTTGATCCCGGAACACAATCCGGAAAGATCCTAAGATTAGCAGGAAAAGGTCTTCCAAGTATCGACAGCTATGGTAAAGGAGACATGTTTATTCACATCAATGTATGGACACCACAAAAACTTACGAAGGAGCAAAAAGACTTCTTTGAAAAGCAAATGTCCAGCGGAGAAATGGTTGCAGAACCGTCCGGAAAGGAAAAAACTTTTTTTGATAAAGTAAAAGATTTATTCAATTAATATAAAAAGAGGCATTAGCCTCTTTTTTTGCTATAAAAAACCTGTATCGAATGATACAGGTTTTCTCTTATATTTTGATATTCTTTATTTCTTAGTAGCTAAAGAGTAAATTGATTTTCCAATTGTAAAAACAAGCACTGCTGCAATCCCTCCAACGATTCCAAATGTGAACTCTTTTAAGATCGCAGGCCATGTAGGTAACAATTCATGCAGATAATGAATATTATGAGCAAAAATACCGCCTGAAACTAAAATCAATGCAATAGTTCCTACTATTCCTAATAGTTTAATAATAATCGGTAATGCTTTAACCAACAAATGTCCAAGCTTTGAAATAACTCCTTTATCGTGGCTTTTCTTGATCAGACTGAAACCCGCATCATCCATTCTCACAATAAGTGCAACAATTCCATAAACACCTACCGTAGCAATAAAAGAAACAAAAGTAACGGTAATAATTTGTGTAATAAGGGGATGTTCTTGCTGAATAACCGTTCCCAAAGCAATAATTACAATTTCGATGGAAAGAATAAAATCAGTTCTGATAGCAGAATTGATTTTTGCTTTTTCAGAAACCTCTGAGTTCTCATCTCTTTCACTCTCCTCTACTACTTCATGTCCTTTTTTAGAACGGTGAAAAAGGAATTCTATAATCTTCTCAACACCTTCAAAAGCAAGATAAATACCTCCCAGAATAAGGATCATCTCAATAGCAGGCTTATACAGCCAGTTGAGAAGAAACGCAATGGGAAGAATAATCAGTTTATTGATAAATGAACCTTTAGTAATTGCCCATAATACAGGAAGTTCTCTGGAGGAAAGAAAGCCCGTTGCTTTTTCTGCATTTACTGCCAGATCATCTCCCAAAATACCTGCTGTTTTTTGTGTAGCTATTTTACTGGTAACGGCTACATCATCCATCAATGCAGCAATATCATCTAAAATTGCAAAAAAGCCTGATGCCATATTTTAATGTTTTTTTAATATCTGTTAACTTCCGTAAAAATAAATATTTAATTCTATTTAAAAACTGTTTTATATCAAATACCTGAAAAGATCGTAAAACTAAAATTAACATCCTGAAAAACAATATAAAAACCTATACAAATCATATCTTTTCATTACTTTTGATGCTCTTTTTTCAGTAATTTTAATCTATGAAAAGGATCATTTTCAGATATCATTTTTTCATTATGGGATGCATCAGTTTCCTGTTGCAGTCGTGCAATACAAAGTTTAGGGTTTGGGTAGGACCCGGTGGTCAGCAAAAAATATATAACCTGAAATACGGAGAGCATAAAAGACAAAAAATGGATGTTTTTCTGCCCAAAGATTATGCTGGAGATTCACCAGTGGTTCTTATTGTTCATGGTGGAGCCTGGACGATGGGAAAAAAAGAACATATGATCCAGATCCAGAAAATGTTGTTTGAAAATAAAATTCCCAGCATCAATATGAATTACAGATTAGTTTCTCAGCGCAAAAAAATCACCTACAAACAACAGCTTGAAGATATTGGCTCTGTAATTGAAAAGTTTAATTCTTTAGCAGAAAAAGCAGAGCTTCAACCAAATAACTATATTATTCTCGGAGAAAGTGCCGGCGGACATCTAGCCTTGCTTTACGGATATCGAAATCCTGAACAGATCAAGAAAATTATTTCTTTAAGCGGTCCCACAGATTTTTACAGTTCCGAGTATCTGAAATCTTTTTACTCTCAATATACCTCTCCTACTTTTCAAAAGGTTGTAGGAACAAAATTTGAACGTACAGGGCTTTCAGAAGCCTTTAAAGAAGCCAGCCCAATTGCAAATATTACCAATGTCCCTACTCTGTTATTCCAAGGAAATAATGACTTTCTGGTTAATCAGCATCAGGGAAAAGCCATGGATTCTGCTCTTACAAAAATGAAGGTCCCTCATAAATTTATTTTTATGGAGAGAACCGGACACGTTCCAAGGTTTTTCAGCAAAAGAAAAAGAGACAGTATTATCTATCCTAATATTCTGAATTGGATTAAAAATTAACCTAGATAACCCACTGAAAATACTTTAAAGAAAAGTTTTGTGTACTTGTGGATCATAAAAAAAGCTGTCTCAAAATTGAAACAGCCCTGTGTATTTTTATATTGAAATTTTATTCAAAATCATTATTTTCATATTTAGAAAAATCTTCTTTCTTTCCAAACATAAATTTGATAATCACCGGAAGTGTAGTTACCAAAACAATAACAATGATAATATATTCCAGTTTTTCTTTAAGATTGATCCCAAACTGATCCATGAATAATTTATCAAGATAATGTCCTGCAAAGATCAGGATAAATGACCATAAAACAGCTCCGATAATATTATCCCTAAGGAATTCCTTTTTATCCATTTTTACAATACCGGCAACAATAGGCGTAAATGTTCTTACTACAGGTAAAAATCTCGCCATAATAATCGCCAAAGCACCATGTTTTTCAAAGAAATCATGAGCCTGATAAAGATATTTCTTTTTGAACAGCATAGAATCCGGTCTTTTATATAAAGCGGGTCCTGCTTTTCTTCCAAAATAATATCCTACTTCATTTCCTACAATAGCAGAAAGCGCCACTCCGGAAGCTAATAGTGTGGTATCTAAGAAATCGCTTCCTGTAGAACCAAAAGTCTCTTTGATGATTTCAACGGCATAAATACCTGAAACAAACAGTAGCGAATCTCCTGGTAGAAAAAATCCTACAAAAAGACCTGTTTCAGCAAAAACAATAAATAATATAAGCCAAAACCCTCCCATTTTAATATAAAACTCCGGGTTTAATAAATCCTTCCAGCTATTGAAATCTTCCATATATATCGATGAACAACAAAAATAGGTCTAAAATATCTTAAACAAAAATTAATTATAAGATTTTAACTAAAATTTCACATGATATTTATAGGTCCAGATCATCATCGGAAACTGCCGTCCCATCAGCCATTAAGAAAGCTTTAAGGAAAGGAGTAATATTTCCGTTCATTACAGCATCTACATCTGAGGTTTCATGACCTGAGCGTACATCTTTTACCAATTTGTAAGGGTGCATCACGTAATTTCTGATCTGGCTTCCCCACTCGATCTTCATTTTGTTTGCTTCAATCTCATTTCTTGCCTTCATACGTTCTTCCAATTCCATTTCGTATAATCGGGAACGAAGGAGCTGCATTGCTTTTTCCTTATTCTGAAGCTGCGAACGTGATTCTGAGTTTTCAATAATAATTCCGGTAGGTGCGTGACGAAGACGTACAGCTGTTTCTACCTTATTTACGTTCTGACCTCCGGCTCCGGAAGACCTCATCGTTTCAAAAGATATATCTGCAGGATTAATATTGATTTCTATGGTATCATCTACCAATGGATAAACATATACGGAAACGAAACTGGTGTGACGTTTAGCATTGGAATCAAAAGGTGAAATTCTCACCAGCCTGTGGACTCCGTTTTCACCTCTTAAATATCCGAAAGCAAATTCTCCCTCGATTTCAAGGGTAACGGTTTTCACTCCTGCTACATCACCTTCCTGGAAGTTCAGCTCACGGATCTTATAGCCTTGCTTTTCTGCCCACATCGTATACATTCTCATCAGCATAGATGCCCAGTCACAACTTTCTGTTCCTCCGGCTCCTGCCGTGATCTGAAGAACGGCAGACAATTCATCTCCTTCGTTGGAAAGCATATTTTTGAATTCAAGGTCTTCGATTTTTTCTACCAACTGCGGGAAAGTTTCATCCAATTCTTTTTCAGAATCCGGATCTTCTTTGGCAAAATCAACTAAAACCTGTAAGTCTTCAAACTGCGTCTGAATTTCATCGTAGCTTTCTACCCATTTTTTTTTGGAACGAAGCTGCTTAAGGAAAGCTTCTGCTGTTTTAGGGTTATCCCAAAATTCAGGAGCAGCCGTTTTTTCATCATCATTAGCAATTTCTATCTTCTTTTTTTCAATCTGAAGGTATCTGTGTAAATCTTCAATTCTGGATTGAACTTCTTTTATCTGGTCGTTGTTGATCACGATTTTTTCTTTTTACAAAAATAAGGATTTCTTTTAGAGTGGAAAGCGAAGAATACATTGTTCAGAATTTTAAATTTATGGTTTGCACTTATCTCAAATCTATTATCCATTCCTCTCTTATTCTTTATCTCATTCTTCCCTTATTTCAGCTTCAAAAATTTTTCTCAGATATTCTTTTGATTTCTGACTTTCTAATTTGAAACATATCATGGTAAGCCCATATATAAATAACAGCATTATCACAGGAATCAAAACCACTCCTTTTGGTTCTTTATCTCCTATTCCTTTCGTGAATAACATCACAAAGAAAAGGAATGTAAATAAACACCACACCGTTAAAAATAAAATGACAAACACATCCAGTTTCATGGTCACCTGTATTTGTGTTCCGTAATTATTTTTTTCAATGGTTCCCTTTATATTAGGTAGAAATGAATTTCTGTAGCTTATATTTCTGTTGATATCAAAACTGTTAGTCTTTACAGAACCTTGATAGTCTTTGGTAAAGTTCCTTCCAAATCTAAATTTTTTCGGTTCAACAACATCTGAAAGTTTCCTCATTATTTCCTGTTCAGACAAATTGGTGTTGAAAATAATATGTTCAAAAGGTAAATATTTCATTAAGTTTAATTCTTTAATAGCATCATAAGTAATGAATGATAATGCAAAACATAAAATAGGATATAATAGATAAAGAAGCTTATCGGATTAATAAAACTTTAGCAAACAACACATTAAAATTCAAAATTTCAAATCCCGCTACTCTTCTTTCTCGTCGTTATGTTGAAATCCAATAGCACGTCTTGGCTCCTCTACTACTTTATAGGTTTCAAGTTCGCTTTTAAGTGCCTGAATTCTGAACTGAAATTCATCAAAATTATTGATAATCACATCTGCTAAAAATCTTGCCACCTGATCAAGATATTCTTCAGTAAGTTTGGCAGCAGCATCACGTAAAGCTCCATTTAAAAGCTTTTGATCAATCTTAAGCTTTTCGTTTCGGGTTCTTTGATACAGATTTTTAATACGTTTTTTTAAGCTTTGTGTAAAATCAATCAGCATGGTATTGCTGAAGACTTTCATTTTTGAAGATATATCATGCCAGAAAGGAACTTTATCCGCTTTATTATTTTTAAGAATTTTGTAAAGTAAGGAATCTTCTTCAAGTCCTTTTGTCATAGCATATAAAATGATCTCAGAACGTTCTGATGCATTGGGTGGAAATATCGGAATCATTACATCAAATCTTCCGGGGGCAAGAACTTCTTCATCAATTTCTGAAACGGAATTGGCGGAACCTACCATCAAAACGCCTTCTTTTTCAAATTTTCCGATATAGTGGAGTATCAATTCCTGAGCTTCAAGATTACAGGATGCAATATCTGTTTCTGCTTTTCGCTGCATCATTATTTCATCAAAATCATCCATGAAAAGCAGCATTTTATTTTCTTTCATCATGGCAAGAAGAAAATCACTGAAAGTAATTTCATTCCCATCAATCATTGAAGTTCCCAAATAATGTTTTTTAACTTCTTTAAATTGATATCCGATAATTTCTGCAATTTTATTTGCCCAGAAAATTTTTCCGCTTCCCGGAGGTCCGTACAGAATAATACCGGCAGGTTTGTTAATTCCCCAATCTTTAATCTGCTGGGGATTCAGGAACGGCTCTAGCACTGTTGAGGTATAAAAAAACAAATCTTTATACCCTATAAAATCTCTTTGCTGAAGGCTGGTTTTATGTCCGAAATAGTCATATACAAATTTATAGTTGCCACCAAGTTTATTGTCTATCCCATAACTTGAAATAGAAGATTTGAAAAAACCATTGTCGAAAATATTGAGATTATTATCTTTTATTGCTTTTTCTACTTTGTCTTTAGGCTGATTGATGACTTCTGCAATCTGTTCAAGTGTTTTATTTTTGTCAAGATCTTTTTCGTAAAGTCTTAAAAAATCTACATTTTCACGGGCAAATTTTTCAAAGTCTTCTTTCACGTCAAAGTTTGTACTGATACAGTCTACCAATTCAAGATCAAAATCCTGTATAAACTGTTTGATGGCTTCTGCAGAGACATTAAGTTCTTCTGCGAGTTCAATTAGCTTCATATTTCCCTATTAGTTCTATCAAATTTAATATTTTAATCTTAATTCTCACCAATACACCTTAATTTTAATAACAGCACTCAATTTCTACCAATGTTTATTCTTTCAATCTCAAATTATTTTTTAATTTTATCAAAAACGAATAGGATGAAAAAAATATATTATGTTCCGGGGCTCATTAGTGCTCTATTACTTCCTGTTCTATTTTGGTATTATGGAAATCAAAGGGTTATTCCTAAATACACAGTGATGGATCTGGGAATACCAGGCAAAATCAGACCCGAACGTCCTTTCGAAAATACTTTTGAGGCTTATAGAAACTGGAAGTATAGAAAAATCATTGTACAGCCTAATAATGCCTTGCAAAATCAGCAATATTATATTTCTGAATTAAAAAAATTACAGACAAGAAATGAGAAAGAAACCGGAATTGAATTTGTGATCAATGATAAGAATAATTACGAAGATTTCATAGCCATCATAAATGTAATGTATCTTTCTAAACAGGAAACATTTTGTGTTGATATAGAAAAAACAGGGCATCTTTTTGCAGTTCATGAATATGTTGACTCTAATAAACATATTCACCGTGGATATACCTGTGTAGTTGGACCCTACATTGATAATTATAAAGAAGAAAATCAATACAGAGGTTTTGACAGATTAAAATCTTTCGCAGAACTTCCAAAACAATCTTTTTATATGATTTTTGGTTTTTTATTATTTATAAATATTTCCATGTTCAGTATAAAAGAAAATTTTCAAATTCATCGAAAAAAGTTAGTATGAAAAGAGTGTTTTATTTTCCAGGTCTGATCAGTGCTTTAGTAATACCTGTTTTGTTTTGGCATTTTGGCAACAGTAAAATTGAAGAAATAACCACAGCAATAATAGATATTAGAATTCCTGCTCAATTAAAAAAAGACAAAAGCAATTATAATGATACTCTTGAGCCATTAAGAAGCTGGAATTTCAAAAAAATAGAAGTTCCGGCAGGTAAAGCAAAAGAAAAGTCAGATGTATATGTTTCGGAAGTGAAAGCATTACAACAAAGAAATGAGAAGCATACTGGTATTGAATTTATTTTAGGAAAAGAAAATACATATGGAGACTTTGTTTCTATTCTCAATGATATGCATATTTCAAGACATGAAGAATATGGTCTGGATCTGGAAAAAACAGGGAATTTACTTGTTCCTGTTACTTATCTGGATCCATTGGCAAAGCCCTGTGGACTTTGCGATGATGTTATAGAAGTTATAGACCATGGTTCATTCACATCAGCTTCTATGCCTGAACCTACTATTTTTGATAATATCCAACACTTTCTGATCCAAATGACTAAAGAAGCTTATTTTCTACTATTGGGATTTCTTATACTATCCTATTTTTCAATAGTAAGCTTTAAAGAAAGATTTCAAAAATCTACATTCAACTAAAAATAAATGGCTGCCAATTGGCAGCCATTCTTTCACATTACTTTTTATCTAACAACGGAAGATATTTTCCGTATCCTTTACTTTCCATTTCAGCTTTTGGGATAAATTTCAGGGAAGCACTGTTGATGCAGTAACGAAGACCTCCTTTATCCTCCGGTCCATCGTTGAAAACGTGTCCTAAATGCGCATCTCCGGTTTTACTTCTAACTTCTACCCTTGTCATTCCGTGAGTACGATCCAGCTTCTCATCAATTAAACCTTTAGTAATAGGTTTTGAAAAACTTGGCCAGCCACAACCGGATTGAAATTTATCTGTTGAGACAAACAAAGGTTCCCCTGTTGTAATATCTACATAAATTCCTTCACGGGTTTCATCCCAATATTCATTCTGGAAAGCTCTTTCCGTACCATTTTCCTGAGTGACATTATATTGTTCTGCTGTAAGTTTCTCTTTCAAAACCTTTTTATCCTGTTTCTGATAAGCAGTTGCTTTTGGCAGTGGATTCGCTTTTTTAGCCATTTCAAAAAGTCCGGGCTCAATGTGGCAATATCCGCCTGGATTTTTATCCAGATAATCCTGATGATACTCTTCGGCTTTATAAAAATTTTTCAAAGCTATGGTTTCCACAACAATCGGTTTACTATAGTTTTTTGCCAGCTTCTGAACTTCACTCTTCACTACAGCTTCATCATTTTTGTCTGTAAAATAAATTCCCGTTCTATACTGATTTCCTCTGTCATTTCCCTGTTGATCAATACTTGTAGGATCAATTGTTTTAAAATAAAGATCAATCAACAATTTAAGATCTACTTGTTCAGGATCATATTTCACTTTCACTGTTTCTGCAAATCCTGTTGTATGGCTTACGACTTCTTCATAGGTAGGATTTTGCTTATTACCGTTAGCATATCCTACTTCTGTTCCTACCACACCGCGGATCTGCTGAAAAAAGTGTTCAGTTCCCCAAAAACATCCGCCTGCAAAATAAATTTCCCTAAGATTCTTGTTATCCATAATTTCCTGTTTTTCTTTTTTTACTTCTACTTCAATAGGCTTATTGTTTTTAAAAAGCCCTGTTCCGGCAGCAAAAACTGCTATACCCAGAATAATACCGAGTACAATTAATATATTTTTCATATTTAGCTTTTTATTCATTATTTTTTGTTTGAACGATCATTAATCCAAATCCTAAAAACATAAGATCTTTCAGGATAAAAAAATCTGTAACAGGTATTCCGTCTACTATTTTCCATATTCCCGGTGTTGTAAATAAATAACTTAATGTGACCAGAAAAGTGATTATCATTCCTATTCCTGCATATTGTTTTAAGAATACAAATTTCGCACTAAATATCAGTAATAAAGCAATGATAATTTCTATCACTCCAATAAGATTTGACACTGTCTGCACATCCATAATCTTATATACGAAAAAAGTAAGGAAATGGTTTTCCACCAAAGGTTTTATAGCAGCAGCTTCTGTAGGAGTAAATTTGAAAATACCAATCCACATCAGGATAAGAGCGGCTCCAAAAAGTGAAATATAATACCCGATCCGGGTTGAGAGATTCTGTTTAGATTTCTGTACTGTTCCGATCATTTTTTTAAATTTTAAATTAATACTTCGCTGTTTTCAGAAGTATAGTCGGAGCTTTTTTGAAATCCTGACAAAAATTATTTAAAAATTTAATTTATCAATCATTTTGTTTTTAAAATCCTGAATTTCAGACTCATTAATTTCAGTTTCTTTTTCTGAAAAAGTTTTTCTAAAAATCTTATCCAAAACAGCAAGCTTCTCATTGTACATTCTGCACCATTTGCAGATCAGCAGATGCCTGTCAAGTTTCCGGTTCTCTTTAGCTGAAATGGAATGAGCGTTTCGTTTCTCCATGAGTAAAGTAGCTTCACTGCATGGTAAAAACAACATATGTAGAATTTTTTTTATCATTTTTATACTCTTGAAAACCAGTTAAACTCCAGGCATTCTCTCAATTGCATCCGGCTCCGTTGAAGGACCTTCCATAGATTAGTCGCAGAAATATCTAATTCCTGACTTACTTCTGGGGCTTTTTTTTCTTCGAGGTAATACATTTTCAGTAAAATCTTCCATCTGGAAGGTAATTCTTCAATACATTCCTCTAATGTTTTATTAAAATCACTATTGTCCAAAAGCTCATTTTCCTCTCCTGATACATTCCAATCTTTCAGAACATCATTATTTTTCCAAGAACCAGTTTCATCAAAAAAGTGATCTAATCTTATATTAGGTTCTGATTTATATTTTTTTCGGTAAAAATCTGCAATTTTTCTATTCAGAATTGCCATAAGCCACGTCAGCGGCTTACTTTTACCCTCAAATGAATCATAATTTGAAAATGCAGCTATAAAAACATCCTGAACTACATCCTGAGCGTCTTCTTTATTGGACAGAAGATATAAAGCTTTCTTCAAAAGGGGTCCGGAATATTGTTCTATCCAGCTTTTCAGGATTTCATTTTTCATTCTTGAATGATAATTTTTGTCTTATTTCAGATATAAACGAAGGTAGTAAGTTAAATGGAAATGGCAAAAATATTCTTTGAACTGATGATTTTGTTGGGAACCGCAAAGACGCGAAGAATTTTAAATAAATATATGTTTTTAAGGCGCAGGGATTTTATCTCCGATAAAATTGTAAACTGTTTATATTGCCACGAATGCACTAATTATTTAATTACTTATATACTCTTCAACACATAAACACATGGAACTTAAGGATAAATAAAAGCTTTATTTTAATACAGAAAATAATTTGCTAAAAAAATTCGTGCATTCGTGGCAAAAAATAATAATTCTCTTTTGCTGAAAATCTTGGATTTTCTTGCGCCTTAAAATAAGCAGAAACAATTCAAAAAAACTGCGCCTTTGCGTTTTCCAAAATATATGATAGAAGAAGCTATTATATCAGATAGCATTTGTTTTGAAATGAATTTTGTTGGCAATCACAAAGACGCAAGGATTTTAAATAAATATATGTTTTTAAGGTGCAGGGATTTTATCTTCGATAAAATTGTGCACTGTTTATATTGCCACGAATGCACGAATTATTTAATACTTATATGCTCTTAAAAACATAGGATTTAAGGATAAAATAAAGCTTTATTTTAATACAGAAAATAATTATTCGCTAAAAAAATTCGTGCATTAGTGGCAAAAATAATCCAGAAATAATTCAAAAAAACTTAGTGTCATTGCGTTTTAAAAAAATTAATGATTCTACAGACATGATATTACCAATATATTTCTTTGTGGCGATAATTATTATGTCCGACATTTGATAAAACATCCTTGAAAATATCAAATATTAGATATTAAATCACCTAAAAATCTTAAATTTGCATCTTATCAAAATTTGATACTAAAAAAAGCAAAAGCAATACTATGACATCACAAGAGATACGTCAAAAATTTTTAGACTATTTTAAAAGTAAGGAACACCTTATCGTTCCTTCAGCTCCAATTGTGCTGAAAGACGACCCTACCCTTATGTTTTCCAACTCAGGAATGACGCAGTTCAAGGATTTTTTCCTTGGCTACAAAACACCTACCGCCCCAAGAATTGCCGATACTCAGAAGTGTCTTAGGGTATCTGGAAAGCACAACGATTTGGATGATGTAGGTAGAGATACTTATCACCACACCATGTTTGAAATGTTGGGGAACTGGTCTTTCGGGGATTACTTCAAAAAGGAGGCTATTGCTTTTGCCTGGGAATTATTGACTGAAGTATACGGAATTCCAAAGGAGAATTTATATGTAACAATTTTCGAAGGAGATGCATCTGAAAACCTTGACAGAGATCAGAATGCTTATGATTTCTGGAAATCTCACATTTCAGAAGATAGAATCATCAACGGAAATAAGAAGGATAATTTCTGGGAAATGGGTGCAAGCGGACCTTGTGGACCTTGTTCGGAAATCCATATCGATTTAAGAACTCCAGAAGAAAAAGCTAAAGTTTCCGGTTTGGAATTGGTGAACAACGATCACCCTCAAGTGGTGGAAGTTTGGAATCTCGTTTTCATGGAATTTAACAGAAAAGCAGATGGTTCTCTGGAAAAACTTCCTGCTCAGCACGTAGATACGGGAATGGGCTTTGAGCGTCTTTGTATGGCACTTCAAGGGAAATCGTCCAACTATGATACAGATGTTTTCACTCCATTGATTTCTAAAGTTGAAGAGCTTTCAGGTAAAAAATATACCGGAATTTTAGAAGATGAAAAAGATATTGCAATTCGTGTAGTTGTTGATCATATCAGAGCGGTCTCTTTTGCAATTGCAGACGGACAATTACCTTCAAACGGAGGAGCTGGTTACGTTATCAGAAGAATTTTGAGAAGAGGAATTTCTTATTCTTATCGATTCTTAGATATGAAAGAACCTTTCCTTTACAAATTGGTTGCGGTTCTTCAGGAACAAATGGGCGCATTCTTCCCTGAGCTTGAAAAGCAAGGAACTTTGGTAACAGAAGTTATTAAAAGTGAAGAAGATTCATTCTTAAAAACTATTGAAAACGGATTGATCAGAGTTGAAAAATTGATTCAACAGACGATTGCTGATAATTTAAAAGTATTACCAAGCGAAGAGGTTTTCGAATTATATGATACTTATGGTTTCCCTGATGACTTAACAAGAATTATTGCTGAGGAAAAAGGATTAACGATTGATGAGGAAGGATTCAAGGCTGAAATGGAAAAGCAAAAGCAGCGTTCTAAGTCTGATTCTGCTCAGAAAGTTTATGACTGGGTTGTTTTAGAGGAGAAGCCTGAAACTTTTGTGGGATATGACCAGATTGAATCTGAAACCTATATTACAAGATACAGAAAGGTAGAAAATAAAGACGGAGAATTTTATCAGGTTGTGCTGAGCAACTCCCCATTCTATCCTGAAGGTGGTGGACAGGTTGGAGATAAAGGTGTTCTTGAGAATGCTAGTGAAAGCTTCGAAGTATTGGAAACCAAAAAAGAAAATGGTCTTATCATTTCTCTTATCAGTGGTCTTCCTAAAGATGCTGGAGCAGTTTTCTATGCTAAAGTAAATGCTGCAGACAGAAAAAACTCTCAGGCAAACCACTCTGTAACACACCTTTTACATGAGGCGTTAAGAGATGTTTTAGGAACTCACGTAGAACAAAAAGGTTCTTATGTAGGTCCTGATTATCTACGTTTCGACTTCTCTCACTTTAATAAAATGACGGAAGAAGAAATTGCTTTAATTGAAGAAAAAGTAAACCACAAGATCAAAGAAAGTATTGCTTTACAGGAATTCAGAAGCATTCCGATTAAAGAAGCTCTGGAAAAAGGGGCAATGGCTTTGTTTGGTGAAAAATATGGTGACAATGTGAGAATGATTCAGTTCGGAAGCTCTAAGGAACTTTGTGGAGGAACTCACGTGAAAAACACGAGCGAAATCGGTCATTTCAAAATTACATCTGAAGGTTCTGCCGCTGCTGGGATCAGAAGAATTGAAGCTATTTCCGGAGATAAGTCTGAGGAATACTTCAAGAATCTTGAAAAACAGATCATTGAGCTTTCTCAATTGCTTAAGTCAAAAGATGTAGTAAAATCTATCGAGAAATTAATTGAGGAAAATGCTTCATTAAAGTCTGAGGTAGATGCTCTTAAAAAGGAAAAAGCAAAAGGAGAAATCAGCGACTGGAAAAATGCTTATGAGCAGAAAGGTAACAAGCAGTTATTGGTAAAAAAGACTTCTTTAGACGCTGGTTCTGTAAAAGATATTGTATTTCAGCTGAAGAGAGAGATCCCTACTTCGGTAACGATTATTCTTTCTGATGCAGACGGTAAGCCAATGATTACTGTTGGGGTTTCTGATGATCTGGCAGCAGACTATCAGGCAGGAGCAATTGTAAAAGATCTTGCCAAAGAAATCCAAGGTGGCGGTGGTGGAAACCCAGGTTTTGCAACTGCTGGCGGTAAAAACCTTGACGGATTAGAGAATGCGTATCAAAAGGCTTTACATATTTAAAAGATATCTAAACATATTGAAACTCCTGAATTGAAAACATTCAGGAGTTTTTTTATTTCAAAAATTCTGTAATTCCGAAAAGTTTATCTGTATTTAGATTCAATCTTATGCCTTTCAGAAAAAAACCATCTTTACATTAGATTAAATCAATGTTATACTCTGTTAAAAACTTTTATACAACAATAAATATTATTAATTTTGACATTGTTTTTTTAGATGAAAAAGGGTTTACAATTACTATTTTTTTTGATATTCTTTTTGGGTTACTCGCAACTGAAAATTAAGGTTGTGGATGATTCCAACCAAAAACCTGTCCCTAATGCAAAAATTTCCTGCGATGATAAGATTCTGGGTTATACCAATACGCTGGGTATTTTAGAATTTCAAACCGGCTGCAAGAATATCAATATTGAAGCAAATTCTTATCAGAAAGAAACAACTACTGTAGAAAGCAGTATGGAGATTTCTCTTCTTAAAAACTCATCAAAGACCACAGCTATTGATGCCATTGTCATTGAGGACAAAAGTGATCCTCGTGCCCTGGAAATTCTGAAAAAGGTCAACAAGCTATTCAATGAGAATTCTCCTAAAAGTCTGGGATCCTATTCTTATAAATCTTATGAGAAAGTATCTTTGGATATTGATGAAGACAGCCTTACCCAGTTCAACCAGTATTTTAATGAACTTAATCTTTTTAAGAAAAAGAGAGAAAAGGATTCATTGAGTAATATCAATGCGAGAAGGATATTTGCAAAAAGTAAGCTCTTCCTTTGGGAAAGGGCACAGGAATTTTTATATTCTAAAAAGTATGGAGAAAAAATCAATATTCTTGATAACAGAATTTCCGGTTTAAAACAGCCGGTTTATGAAATGATTGCTCTCCAGCAAAGTAACAGAGACGTTGTTCCTGAGCAATTAAAGCCTGAAAACAGAGGGCTTTACAGATTCTTTCTTTCGGACACGATAGAAGTAGATGGCAGACAAAACTTTGTGATCCGCTTCCGTGAGGTAAATTATAAAAAACCGGACAGAAAAAGAAAGTATAATGGTGCTATCTATGTAGATACTGAAACGTATGGAATCAAAAAAATTGAAAATTTCAGTAAAAACAAAAATGACGGTATCATCACAAGTACATGGGTATTTTATAATAACAAATGGTTCCTGGCGCATGAAACAGCCAAGCTCAAAATGGGCAAAATGGCTATGGGAGATAAAGACCACATTGACAGAAAGGACAAAAAGAATTTTAACACTTATGCTTATCTGACTTCTAAATACTTTGATTTTGCATCCCCAATTGAGGAAAAAGCCAAGGATTTTAAAGGATATACTTTTTCGGTGAAGAGTATTGACGGACATTCTCTGGATCAATACAGAACTGATCAGCTTACTGAAAGAGAGCAAAATACTTACAAAACTATTGACAGTCTTGGAAAAAGATATAAAATCGACAGTAAAGCTCAAATCATTTCCGGCTTACTCAATGGAGCAATAAGAATAGGATCTGTAGATTTTGCCGTGGATGAGGTTGTTAATTATAACTCGTACGAAGGCTTCAGACTTGGGTTAAAGGCTAAAGTAAATGAAAACTTCAATCCTTATATTTCTCCTGATTATTATTTTGCCTACGGTGTGAAAGACAGATCCTGGAAATACGGGATGGGGATTGATGTAAAAACTACTTTGGAGAAAAATTCATTTTTCAGATTCGATTTTTATGATGATGTTACTGCTTCCGGAGAGTTTTACAGAAGGCTCTGGAATTTCAAAATGAGAATGATGAACTTTGGAAATAACCTTAATAATGATAAGTATTTTCATTTCAAAGGAGCTTCGTTGTCTTATCTGAATGATGTGACAAACGGGCTTACTCTGGCTCTTGCGGTAAGGAGAAATACGGAGGAGGCTCAATTTGATTATCAGTTTAAGGATAGCGGATCTTCATTTAAAAACTTCAATACATTATTTACATTAAAATATTCACCAAATTCTACGAATATCATGACGCCACAGGGAAAATCCCTGATCGATCAGAAGTACCCGGAATTGTATTTCAATTACGAACAGAGTTATAAAATGGCAGGTGGAGATTTTAATTATTCCCGTTTTGATGCTCTTTTTGTACACAATTTCAAAACAGTAATCGGAACTACAGGATTTCGTCTTTACGGAGGAATGGTTTTAGGAGCTGCCCCTATATGGAAGAATTTTACAATGAACGGACTTGCTTCTCCTGGGAAGGATTTTAATTTTAACTTAACTTCATTTCTTGGATTTGCAACTTTGGAAGGCGGAAAATATTATAATGATAAATTTGTTGCTTATTATTTCACTCACAGGCTTCCCTGGTATTTCAAAAGCTTCGGGCATAATGTTTCCAGCTTCGATTTTGTATTACGAGGAACCATCGGAGACATGAAACATCCGGAATACCATCAGTTTAAGTTCAGAAAGCTTGATCACCTTTATCAGGAAGTTGGACTGGAATGGAATAACTTCCTTTCTAGCTATTTCAACTTAGGGTTATTCTATAGAGTGGGCTATTATGCAACGCCTCATTTCAGGGAGAATTTTGCTATTCAGTTTAAATTGAAGTTCCTTGAATTTTAAATTCCGATCTTTACACATTTATATATAATTAATATCATGCAGAGAATAGAAATAAAAGCGGAAGCGTTTTTTGAATTATTAAAATTAAAAGACACTTCAATGTGGGAAATTTTCTCACAGATGATCAACGGTGAGGAAAAAGAAATTATATTTTTAGATCATGAAGATAAGATTCTTTTCAACTATATTTTGCCTTCTGATCCGGAAAAACTGGAAGAAGACAGAAAGGAGTTTTCAAAACAATTTGCTGATAAACTGGGCAGCCTAAATTAAAAGCTTATGAATAAAAATTATGTTTTTTCCCTATTGAGTTTTCTTTTATTCAGTATCGGGAATGCTCAAAGCTATAAGAAGCCATTGGTTTCTGCTATCAAGGAAACAGACCTGAGAAAGGATATGTATGAACTTGCCGCAGATCAGTTCTGGGGTCGTGAAGCCGGAACTCTGGATGAATTAAAGGTATCAATGTGGCTTGCCGATAAAGCTAAAGAAGCCGGAATGAAACCTGCCGGTGATAATGGTACTTTTTTTCAGTTTTTTGAAATGTACAGACATCAGGTTACCCCACAAAGTACGTTGAAAATTGGAGAGAATAATCTAAAATTATGGAAAGATTATCTTGTTGCTGAACCTGTAAATTCTACTCTGGATGGAGAAATTGTTTACGCAGGTAATGCTGAGCCTGAAGATCTTTCTAAACTGAATATCAAAGGAAAGATTCTTGCTGTAAACGCTTCTGATAAAAACATTGATAAGGAAATGACACTTTTTGTAAGAAGATATCCTGGATTTGTAAGAACAAAATATTATAACAAAGCTAATGAGCTGGGAGCCAAAGGAATTATCTTCATTACTGATGATATTTCTGACAAAAGCTGGGTAGAAGTACTTCCCCAAATGACCAGAGGAAGCTATGGTGTAGAAGGTTTAAGAGAGAAAATCACTAATAACATCCCTGTACTTTGGATCAAAAGAGAGAATGCCAACTGGGTAAAAAACAATCCCAAATTCTCCCTTAACCTAATGACTGAAACCTACAAATATCCTTCTGTAAACATCATCGGAAAGATTGAAGGCACAGATCCTGTTCTTAAAAAAGAATATGTTCTTCTAAGCGGACATCAGGATCATGACGGAATCAGACATCCTGTAAAAAATGACACCATCTATAACGGTGCAGATGACAACGCAAGTACTTGTGTAGCAATGCTGGCAATGGCAAGAGCTTACAAAAAACAACCTTCAAAAAGAAGTATTTTGTTTGTATTCCACGGTGCTGAGGAAAGAGGGTTACTGGGTTCCAGATGGCACGCTGCTCATCCTGTAGTTCCGAAAGAGAATATTGTAGCTGTTCTGAATGGCGATATGATTGGAAGAAACGATAATAATGAAGCGGCTTTACTGGGTGGAAACGCTCCCCATAAAAACTCTGAAGAGCTTGTAAAAATAGCTGAAGATGCCAATAATGAAAGTACAAAGTTCAAATATCTGAAAGATTGGGATTCTCCACAACATGCTGAATATTTTTATTTCAGAAGTGATCATCTTCCGTATGCTAAAATTGGAATTCCAGCCATATTTTTCACAAGTGTGCTGCACGATCAATACCATACACCGCAAGATGAATCTGAAAACATCAACTATAAAAAGCTGTATAAAATGACAGAATGGATGTACAGAACATCCTGGAAAGTTGCCAACGAGGCTGAACGTCCGAAAGTGATTTCAAATTTTACGCTTGAAAGATAAATGCTAAACTCCGGCTCACGAATGTGAGCCGGAGTTTTCTTTTAGTGATGCCACGAATGCACGAATATTTTTAGTTGAGTGCTATAATTTTTCTTCTTATATAAATGAAAATAAACATATTGTTTTGTCATTTCGCAGAAATTCAGCGTCCTATTTTAATATACAACGTTTAGATTCTTTCAGAAATCACAAATTCGGCATAGTCAATGATAAATCCCAACAAGCTTCCACAGATTTCGCAGATGATTATATTATATTTTCACACTGCAAACAAAGGAAAATTCGTGCATTGGTGGCTAATAAAATATGGATGATTTTCAAAAACTAAATCAGCAGATTCATTAAAAATTACAGATTCGACATAGCCAAGGATAAATCCAAAAAAGCTCTCACAGATTTCGCAGATGATTATGCTTTATTTTCACATTGCAAACAAAGGAAATTCGTGCATTGGTGGCTAATAAAATATGGATGATTTTCAAAAACTAAATCAGCAGATTCATTAAAGAAGGATCATTGTTGAGGTAGTTAACAAAAAAGTCCTGCTTTTTCATATTGTCCATCAGTGGAGTAAAATCTTCTTTTTGTTTCAGTGCAATTCCTACAACTGCTATCCCTTTTTCTTTTGAATTTTTCTGAGTGTATTCAAAAAAAGTAATATCATCATTCGGTCCCAGCACATCCATCACAAAAGTTTTTAAAGCTCCCGGACGCTGAGGAAACCTTACCAGAAAGTAATGTTTTAAGTTGGTATAAAGCAAAGCTTTTTCTTTGATTTCTTCCATCCTCGTAATATCATTATTACTGCCACTGATGATACAGACTACGTTTTTTCCTTCAATCTGCTCTTTATATTTTTCAAGAGCTGCCACAGAAAGTGCTCCTGCCGGTTCTACCACAATAGCATCTTTATTATATAAGGAAAGAATTGTCTCACATACCAACCCCTCTTCTACTGTTACCATATCGTGTAAAGTATTTTTACAAATCTCAAAAGTAAGATTTCCTACCTGCTGTACAGCGGCTCCATCTACAAAACGGCTGATCTTTTCAAGATGAACGGGGCTGCCATTTTCCAGTGCTTTTTTCATACTTGCAGCTGCTGAAGGTTCTACTCCGATAATTTTGGTTTGGGGAGATAACTCTTTAAAAACAGTACAAACCCCTGCAGCTAATCCGCCACCGCCTATCGGTACAAAAAGATAATCAATAGGCTCGTCTGCCTGTTCAAGAATTTCCAGTGCAGCAGTAGCTTGTCCTTCAATAATTGCAGGGTCATCAAAAGGATGAATAAACATTCCGTTCTGCTCATTACAAAACCTCATCGCTGCATCTTTAGCTTCATCAAAAGTATCTCCATGCAAAACAATATCAATATAATCTCCACCAAACATTTTTACCTGTTCCAGCTTTTGTCCCGGAGTAGGCAAAGGCATGAAAATAGTTCCCTTAGCTTCCATTGTATTACACGCAAAAGCAACACCCTGAGCATGATTTCCTGCACTGGCACAGACAATCCCTCTGGAAAGCTCTTCCTGAGACATCGTTGCCATTTTATTGTATGCTCCACGGATTTTATAAGATCTCACCCTTTGAAGGTCTTCTCTTTTGAATTGTATTTTTGCATTATAAACTCTTGACAGATTGTTATTAATCGCTAAAGGTGTTTTAACACAGACATTTTCAAGCCTTTCTGCTGCTTTATAAATAGTATCCAACATGGATAGATAGGTTTCTCCCGTCCTCATTTTACATTTTATATTAATTGTTCTCCGGTCTCAGGCTACGGACTGTTTTCCCTGCTTTCCACATTTCACTTTCTCTTAATTCTGCCAGCTCAGCGTTCAGTTTTTCTCTGTAATCTGGCTTACTGTTGCTGTCAATAGATCTTTGTGCTTCATTTCCTTTGGCAACATTGTCATAAAGTTCTTCAAATAAAGGCGAAGTAGCATCTCTGAAACGCTTCCACCAGTCTAAAGCACCTCTTTGAGCCGTTGTACTACAATTGGCATACATCCAGTCCATTCCGTTTTCTGCTACTAATGGCATCAATGACTGAGTCAGCTCTTCTACTGTTTCATTAAATGCTTCGGAGGGGCTGTGTCCATTTTTCCTTAATACATCATATTGTGCAGCAAATATTCCCTGAACAGCTCCCATCAAGGTACCTCTTTCTCCGGCAAGATCACTATATACTTCTTTTTTAAAATCTGTTTCGAATAAATAACCGCTTCCGATGGCAATTCCCAATGCTGTCACTCTATCTCTAGCCTTTCCTGTAGCATCCTGATAAACGGCAAAACTACTGTTCAATCCTCTGTTTTGAAGGAACATTCTCCTTAATGAAGTTCCTGAACCTTTAGGAGCAACAAGAAAAACGTCTACATCTGCCGGAGGAACAATTCCTGTACGTTCATTAAAGGTAATTCCAAAGCCATGAGAGAAATACAATGCTTTTCCGGGCGTAAGATGTTCTTTTACTTTGGACCAATATTCTATCTGAGCCGCATCACTTAATAAATAACAAATAATTGTTCCCTTCTCTAATGCTTCTTCTATTTCAAATAATGTTTCACCAGGCACAAATCCGTCTGCTACAGCCTTATCCCAGGATTTAGAATTTTTTCTCTGACCTACGATCACATTAATTCCGTTGTCTTTCTGGTTCAATGCCTGCCCCGGTCCCTGTACTCCATAGCCAATTACTGCTACAACCTCATCTTTTAATACTTCCTGAGCTTTATTTAACGGAAATTCTTCTCTTGTTACTACGTTTTCCTCTACTCCTCCAAAATTCAATTTTGCCATTTTTTTTGATTTTATTTGTTGTTTGATTTTTAAATATTTAACACTCTGTATTTTAGCACAAACGATTTATAAACACTTTAGTTTCTCATAAGTAAGTTTAAATAATGCTGAATAAGAAGTTCACATAAGGTGAGAATCAGCGATTTTCAAAAAAACTTAAGTGTACTTAGTATGCATAAAGCTTGTAACTTAAAAATATCTTAAGTGTTATTTTAGCTGTTCATAACTGGTTTAGCTAGCGTATTCTATTGCTGTGAGGTATGGGTTTTTATGATAATGAACCTCTAATACATCTACCTGTTTTTCCATTTGTCTGGTTATTTTCTGAACTGATTCTTCTGTTTCTCTGATCGTAATCACAAACTTTTTGATATTCTCAGTTTCTGAAGGTCCCATATTAAAATGGGTCATGGAAATCCTACGTCTTGAGAAAATAGCATTGATTCTGTTCATCAATCCAAAACAGTCTTCTGTATAGGCTGTTATGGTATATTCTTTATTTTCTGTATTCATTTATTTGTTGATTTTGGTTATTTATGATTCAATACAATTTCAGAAACACTTTTTCCCTGAGGAATCATTGGAAATACATTGTGTTTCTTTCCTGTCATTACCTCAAGCAGAAACGCTTCTTTATGTTCAAGCATTTCAATAAGGGCGTCTTTTAGATATTCTCTTTGAGTAACTGTTCTGCCGGAAATATGATATCCTTTTGCAACCTGTACAAAATCAGGACTCTGAATATCTACAAACGAATATCTTTCTTCATGAAACAATTCCTGCCATTGCCTTACCATTCCCAGATAGCTGTTATTAAGAATTAAAATTTTAACATTGGGATGATACTGCATCACAGTTCCTAATTCCTGAATATTCATTTGTGCTCCGCCATCTCCCATGACAGCAATCACCGGAAGATTATGATCTGCATAAGTTGCACCTATTGCCGCTGGAAGGCAGAATCCCATCGTTCCCAATCCTCCACTGGTAATATTGGTTCTGGAGTGCTTAAAACTTGAATACCGACAGGTCACCATCTGATGCTGTCCGACATCTGTTACAATTACAGCTTCTCCTTTAGTGATTTCATTAAGACATCTGATGGCTTCTCCCATTGTGATTTCTCCTTCTGTAGGATACAATTCTTCATTGATCAGATTGATGCTTTCTATTTCCAGGCAGTCTTTAAATTTTTGAAGCCAGTCTGAATGTTCTTTTTCTTCTATTAAAGCGGTAATGAGAGGCAAAGTTTCCTTACAGTTTCCAAGAACCGGAACATCTGCTTTTACATTTTTATTGATCTCCGCTTTATCAATATCCAGATGGATGATCTTTGCCTGTCTGGCATACTGATCTAATCTTCCTGTAACACGATCATCAAAACGCATCCCCACTGCAATAAGCACATCACACTGATTGGTAAGAATATTCGGACCATAATTTCCATGCATTCCCACCATTCCTACTGCCTGTGGATGATGAGTAGGAACCGCTCCCATTCCTAAAACCGTCCATGCTACAGGAATTCCTGATTTTTCTGCAAACTGTAAGAATTCTTTTTCTGCTTTTCCAAGCATAATTCCCTGTCCTGCAATAATGAAGGGACGTTCTGCCTGGTTTATGAGATCTGCAGCTTTTTCAATATTTTCTATAGATGGTGTCGGATCGGGTTTATAACTCCTTATGGAATTGCAACGAGAATAGCCGTCATAAGAAACCTTTTGCAATTGAGCATTTTTAGTTACATCAATAAGCACCGGTCCCGGACGTCCTGATTTTGCGATATAAAAAGCTTTGGCTAAAACTTCGGGAAGTTCATTGGCATCAGTCACCTGATAATTCCATTTGGTAACGGGGCTTGTAATATTCATCACATCAATTTCCTGAAATGCATCTGTACCTAAAAGATGTTCAAAAACCTGTCCTGTAATACATACAAGAGGAGTATTATCCAGCAAAGCATCAGCTAAACCTGTCACAAGATTCGTTGCGCCGGGACCACTGGTAGCCATTACAACTCCCACGTCACCTGAAACCCTTGCCAGTCCTTGTGCAGCATGTACCGCAGCCTGTTCATGACGGACAAGAATATGCTCAAGCTGATCTTTGTAATCATAAAGCGCATCATAGATCGGAATAATAGCACCTCCGGGATATCCGAAAACGGTTTTCACTCCTTCCTGAAGAAATGTTTCAAGGATAATCCGGCTTCCGCTCAGTTCTGTTGCTGTTGATAGGTTTAAATTCTTCATGATGTTTTTATTTTAAATTTCGTCCGTTACGCAACCTTCTGCCGCTGATGATACGGTTAACGCATATTTATAGAGTAAGCCTTTCTTTACTTTTAATTCCGGTTTCTTCCAGCCTTGCTTTCTTTTTTCGATTTCTTCGTCTGGGACTTTGAGTTGTATTGTATTGTTTACCGCATCTATTTCAATCAGGTCATTATCTTCCACAAAAGCGATCAACCCGCCTTCATGGGCTTCCGGAGTGATGTGTCCCACTACAAAACCATGAGTTCCGCCACTGAATCTGCCATCTGTAATCAAAGCAACACTGTTCCCTAATCCTGCACCAATCAAAGCACTGGTTGGTTTCAGCATTTCCGGCATTCCCGGAGCACCTTTCGGTCCTTCGTTACGAATCACAATAACATCGCCGTGCTGTACCGTTCCATCTTCAATTCCTTTGATCAGATTCTTTTCACCATCAAATACACGGGCTTTTCCTAAAAACCTTTCGCCTTCTTTTCCTGTTATCTTTGCCACACTTCCTTTTTCAGCTAGGTTTCCGTATAAGATTCTGAGATGTCCGGTAGGTTTCACAGGATTTGATAATGGTTTTATAATTTTCTGATTCTCAAAATCCAAATCCGGAACATTTTTTAGGTTTTCGGCTAATGTTTTTCCTGTAACCGTTAAGCATTCTCCATGTAGTAATCCTTGTTCAAGAAGGTATTTCATAACAGCAGGTGTTCCTCCATGCTCATGTAAATCCTGCATCAGATATTTCCCACTCGGTTTAAGATCTGCCAATACCGGTGTACAATCGCTCATTTTTTGAAAATCATCCTGAGTAACAGATACTCCTATACTTTTTGCCATTGCAATAAAATGCAGAACGGCATTGGTACTTCCTCCTAAGACAACAATCAGTCTAAGCGCATTCTCAAAGGCTTTTCGCGTCATAATATCCGATGGTTTTATATCTTTTTCAAGAAGTAACTTCAGGTATTTTCCAGCTTCCAGACATTCATTTTGTTTCTCTTTGCTTAAAGCCGGATTGGATGATGAATAAGGAAGGCTCATTCCCAGCGCTTCTATTGCTGATGCCATTGTATTGGCTGTATACATTCCACCACATGCTCCTGCTCCCGGACAGGAATTTTTGACTACTCCATCAAAATCTTCTTCAGAAATTTCACCTGCTATCTTTTTTCCTAATGCTTCAAAAGCAGAGACAATGTTCAATGTTTCTCCTTTATAGCAACCCGGTGCAATTGTTCCTCCGTATACCATTAATGAAGGTCTGTTCAATCTTCCCATGGCGATAATGGTTCCCGGCATATTCTTATCACAACCCGGTAAAGCAATAAGTCCGTCATAATACTGTGCTCCGCAAATAGCTTCGATACTGTCTGCAATTACATCACGACTTACGAGTGAATAACGCATTCCATCTGTACCATTGCTCATCCCGTCACTGACGCCGATTGTATTAAAAATTAATCCTGCCAACCCATGATCCCAGGTTCCTTTTTTAACAACTTTGGCAAGATCGTTGAGGTGCATATTACAGGTATTTCCGTCATATCCCATACTTGCAATCCCGATCTGTGCTTTGTGCATATCTTCTTCTGTAAAGCCAATCCCATACAACATTGCTTTTGCGGCTGGCTGTTCACTATTTTGTGTAAATGTTTTTGAATATTTATTTATCATATTATTCTGCATTTGCTATTCTTCCTTTCTGTTTGAAATGACTCTTTTTCACTAAATCCTGGTCCAAAACTACAGCTTGTAATATTTTCTAATTTTCAATTTTTCTAAAAAATACAATATCCAACTGTTTAAAAAATAATTTCATATTAATGAAAATCAATAATTTACATGTAAATATTTTACAATGACAGAACTCTCACTAATTTCAAATAAGCCTGTTGTACCTTTTCACTTGCTGTATCTTTCCATTGTTTACTGAAAGCAACATCATCCAATGAGTCTAGTGCTACAATTTCTGCTGCTGTACCACAGAAAAATGCTGCATCTGCCCCTCTCATTTCTTCAGGTTTGAAGAAGGTTTCCTTAACGGGGATATTCAGTTCATTGCAGATTTCAAAAACGGTCTGGCGAGTGATTCCCGGAAGAATGCTTCCTTTTGCCGGAGTGAACAGTGTTCCATCTTTTTCAAAGAATACATTAGCACCCGAACTTTCTGCAACATTTCCGTTTTCATCTAATACCAAAGCTTCATCATACCCTTTGTCCTTGGCATCCTGGCAGGCAAGAATAGAATTCACGTAATGTCCGCCAACTTTTGCTTCTACTTTAAATGCTTTTGGATTGGGACGTTGGAAAGGAGAAGTCATAATCTTCATTTTATCTGCCAGATAACCATTATTCCATTCCCAGGCGAGTAAGGATAAGTAAGATTTTTGCCCTTTTGATAATGACATATTGGGCGAACATGTAACCAACGGACGGATATAGGCATCGGTAAAACCATTTAATTCTAAAAGTTCATAGGTAAGTTCTGTAAGCTGATCTACTGAATAATCGAAAGGGATATGCATCAGTTCGGCAGACTTTTTCAATCTTTCATAATGCTCTTTTGCCTTAAATATTCTGGGTCCATGAGCAGTGCTATAAGATTTAATTCCTTCAAAAACTGAATATCCATAGTGAAGAGATTGCCCGTAAAGGTCCATTCCTGCTTCTTTGGCTTTCATGAAATTTCCATCAAAATAGATGACCGTGTCGTCGTTGTAATACATGTTTATAGGGGTTTAAAAATTAACAAAAGGGAATAAAAAAAGCCCTCTCACAGGTGAGAGGGCTCAATATATGTACAGTCATACATCTTCCGTCTCACAAGCGTAAGGGAATAATAATGACGATAATAATTACTGCGAATAACTGATACATACTGTTACTATAAAAATTGAAATAAAAAAAGCCGCTTCAAAAATGAAACGGCTTATATAACTTAAATTAAAATTTTATTTTTAAAATGCCGCTTCCTGACTGTTGTAAATCACAACAGCTGTAATAGAAATGACAATAATATTTTCTTGATTCATAAAATTCATACTGCAAATGTAAAAACTTTTTAAAAACCCACAAGCTTTTTTAACACTTTTTATTTTTTTCGTAAAAACTGGTTAAGAGTTTCTTTTGCTTCAGCCACATCATGAACTCTTAGAATTTTCGCACCTTGTTCGAGTACTTTCATGTGTAATTTCTGTGTTTCCTCATTGATATCAAGAGGAGATTTACCCAGAGGTTTATAGATAAATGATTTTCTGGAAATCCCTATCAACAAAGGAAATTTTCCAAATCCAAGATATTCTACCCCATTAATCATTTTCATCTGATCCTCTACTGTTTTCCCGAATCCAAAACCCGGGTCTAAAATGATATCTTTTACTCCTTTTTGTAACAGTTCATTTGTTTTTTCAGAAAAATATCGGTTTACTTCCAATGTGATATCTTCAAACCTGATTTTATCATGCATTGTTTCATATGACGGATTAATATGCATCAGAATATAAGGCAATCCTGTTTCTGCTGCTACATCAAACATTTTCTCATCATACTGCCCTCCTGAAATATCATTGATCATATCAATTCCTTCATCAAATCCAAATTTCACAGTTTCAGCATAAAATGTATCCAAAGAGATCAATGCTTTCGGAAATTCTTTTTTAATTTGGGAGATTATTTTTCCAATTCTGCTGATTTCTTCTTGGCTGGTTAAAAATTCCGCGTTGGGACGTGTGGATTGTGGTCCGATATCAATAATTTCGGCTCCATCGTTCAATAGTTTTTCAGCATGCTTCAATGCCAGTTTCTCATCATTAAATTTTCCGCCATCTGAAAAGGAATCCGGAGTAAGGTTCAGGATCCCCATGATTTTTGGAGTATCCAGTTGTACCAGTCTGCCGTTGCAATTGATTGAATATGTTTGAGAGTTTGAGGGTTTGAGAGTTTGAGAGTCTGGAAGCATAGGAGTTTTATAAGTGATTAATGTTTTTGTATGCTGCAAAATTAGTGTTTTATACAAGGAATAAAAAGTAGGAAAACAAGAAAAATAACAGCTGATTTCTACAACTCATCATATTCTCAAATACAATAATATTCTAAAACTCTCCAACCCTAATACGTTCCCACTCTAAAACAATACACAAACATGATTCCCCTCAAACTCATTTCATAAACAAAACCGAATTCGTATATTTGGAAGATTAAGAAATTTTATGTCAAAAACATCAGTACAGTTCGAGAAAATTATCAATCAGTGCCGTGATCTTTTCGGTAAAAAATTACAGGATTACGGAGCAGCATGGAGGGTTTTAAGACCAAGTTCCATTACGGATCAGATTTATATTAAAGTCAATAGAATCCGTACGTTGCAGATGACCGATGTAAAAATGGTGGATGAAAGTGAAGAGGATGAATTTATCGCGATTGTTAACTATTCTATCATTGGGCTCATTCAGCTTGAGAAAGGACTTTCCAATGATTTTAATGAAAATAAGGAGGAGATTTTAAGTCTTTATGACAAATATGCTCATGAAGCTCAGGCTTTAATGGAAAGAAAAAACCATGATTACGGTGAAGCATGGAGGGATATGAGAATTTCTTCCATCACCGATCTTATTTATCAAAAAGTACTTAGAACGAAACAGATTGAGGATAATCAGGGAAAAACTATCGTTTCAGAAGGGCTTGATGCCAACTATTTCGATATGCTGAATTATGCTGTTTTCTGTCTGATTAAATTCTCAGAACAAAAAAATCAATTCGAACCCAAAACTATTTAATATGATCAAAGGTTTATTGCGCTTTATTATCGCTGTTATTTTTATCCTTTCAGGCTTTGTGAAAGCTGTGGATTTAGTAGGTTTTTCTTTCAAAATGGAAGAATACTTTTCACCTGTTGTTTTCAATATGCCGTTTTTCGAAAAGTTTGCCCTGCTGTTTTCAATTATTGTTGTTGTGCTGGAGCTTTTCCTTGGATTTATGCTGCTGCTGAAAATGAAGCTTAAATTTACCTTATCAGCTTTAATAGCTCTTTGTGTGTTTTTCGGATTCCTTACTTTTTATTCTGCTTACTTCAATGTAGTAACGGATTGCGGATGTTTTGGCGATGCTATTAAATTTACACCTTGGCAAAGCTTTTTTAAGGATGTTGCTCTTCTTGTCGGGCTGATCATTGTATTTTTACTGTACAGGAAAGATTTCCGCAAAACAGATGAATATGGCAGCAGCAAAAAAGAGTCTACAAGCAAATTCAAATATGGTATTTTCGCTGTATTCTCATTGGTAATGATTTACATAATGGCGCAAGGAATTATGCATGAGCCTATCATTGATTTCCGTGATTATAAGGTAGGAACAGATCTTAAGGCAGAAAAAGAAAAGATCAATAAAAATCCTTCTGAATACAAAACTTTCTATTCATTAAAAAATCAAAAGACAGGTGAAGTTTTAAAGGTAAATCAGGATGATTATATCAAGGAAACAAAATATTGGGCAGAAGGTTCTCCATGGAAAATTGAAGAAGGAAAAAATGAGTCTGTTCTTGTAAAAGAAGGATATAAATCTGAGATCGTGAAATTTAAGATCGAAGATCCTACAGGAATGGAACTTACTGACGAAATTATTAAGGCTCCAAAAGCAATTTTAGTTTTCTCTTATCATCCGAAAGAGGTTTCTGCTGATCTTCTTCAAAAAGTAGAAGCTAAAGTGAATGCTCAGAAAGGAGCTCTTATCTATGGCGTTTCTACTGATCAGAATACGTTTAAAACCATAAAAAATGTAATGATGGATGGCACAGCAATCAAAACCATTGCAAGAAGTAATCCATTTGTATTGATCCTTGAAAATGGGAAAATTGTAGACAAACAGCCTGCAAAGGACTATGTAAAATAAATGTGAATGGTCAATTTTGCTTCGCAGGTGAATTGTGAATGGCAAAAATAAAGACTAGAGCTCAAAGCTTGGAAACACAAACTTAACACTAAAACTTAATTTTAAAACTTATGCAAAAATCAAATAAATCTATCGCCGGTTATCACCTATTAATGATCCTTTCTTCTGTAGACGGAGAATTTGCTCCTGAGGAAGGAATGCTTGTACAACAATATCTGGCAGATGAGTTTCCCTTCAGAATGAATCTTGACAATGAGCTTGAAACACTGGCTCTTTTACAGCCGGAAGAATGGAAAGACCATTTTGAATTCCATGCAAGATGCTTCCACGAAGATTCTACTGAAGATGAACGCGTAAAATTTGCTCAATTTGCCAAGTCATTGATTAAAGCTGACAATAAGGTAACGGAAGAGGAACATACGTTCTATATTCTATTGAAAAACCTGTGGGGATTGGCATAACTGCTATTCAAACTAAAAAAATACCATGAAAAAAATTTATTTAGGATTATTAGCAATGAGTGCAGCAACATTTCAATCTCAGAAATTTCCGGACATGAAGGCTCCTGTGGCAGAAAAGCAGGAACATATCAGAGAGATTCACGGTGATAAGGTAAATGACCCTTATTATTGGATGATCGATTTCTTCAAAAAAGGAAAGGATTCTACCAAAGTCGTTGATTATTTAAAGGCTGAAAATACCTATTGGGAAGGCATGATGAAAGATACAGAACCTTTCAGAGAGAAGCTTTTCCAGGAAATGAAAGCCAGAATTAAGGAAAAAGATGAGTCTGTTCCGGTTTTTAAAAACGGCTATTATTATTACACCCGTACAGAAACAGGAAAACAGTATTTTAAATATTGTAGAAAAAAAGGCAGCCTTACCGCTCCTGAAGAGATTCTCCTAGATGTAGATCAGCAGGCTGAAGGTCATTCCTATTATGCTGCTTCAGGCTTCAGTATCAGTCCGGATAACACGAAAATGGTTTATGGTGTGGATGATGTGTCCCGAAGACAGTATAAGTTATTCTTAAAAGATCTGTCAACAGGAAAAACCATTGATCTTGGCATTAAAAACACAACAGGATCTGCCACATGGGCGAATGATAACAAAACGATATTTTATACTTCCAAAAACCCTGAAACGCTTTTAACAGAAAAGATTTTCAGACATACTCTGGGAACTTATTCTTCAAAGGATGCTCTTGTATATGAGGAAAAGGATAAAACCAATTATATTGGGGTAGGAAAATCCAAGAATGAGAAATTCATAATGATCTATTCTCAGGCTACCACTTCTTCCGAAACCAGATATCTTGATGCCAGTGATCCCAATGGAGCATTTAAGGTTTTTCAGCCTAGAATAAAAGATGTCCTGTATGATGTGACTCCACTGGAAGATAAATTTTTAATCACCACCAATAAGGATGCCCTTAACTTTAAAGTTGTAGAAACTCCTTTAAACAAAACAGGTGTTGAAAACTGGAAAGATTTTATACCCCACAAAAAAGAGGTTCTGATGGAAGGAATTACTGAGTTTAAGAACTATCTGGTATTCAGTGAAAGGCAAAACGGGCTTTCTCAATTGGTAATCTATGACAGAAAAACAGGTAAAAAAGATTTTCTGAAATTTGATGAAGCTGCTTACACGGTTTATCCATCAGGAAATCCTGAATACAATACGGATAATTTCCGTTTCGGATATACTTCCATGATTACTCCCAGCTCTCAGTATGAGCAGGATTTAAAGACCGGGAAAAGAACCCTTCTGAAGCAGCAGGAAGTTCTGGGCGGCTACAACAAAGAAAATTATATTACAGAAAGGCTTTTCGCAACGGCAAAGGACGGAACTAAAATTCCGATTTCCATTGTTTATAAAAAAGGATTCAAAAAAGATGGAAACAGCCCGTTATTACTCTATGCTTACGGTTCTTACGGAAGCTCTATGGATGCTGCTTTCAACAGTAACAGACTGAGCCTTTTAGACAGAGGTTTTGCTTATGCTATTGCTCATATCCGTGGTGGTCAGGAAATGGGAAGACAATGGTATGAAGACGGGAAAATGATGAAAAAGAAAAACACGTTTACCGATTTCATTGATTCCGGAGAATATCTTGTGAAAGAAAAATATACTTCACCTAAACATTTATATGCCCAGGGAGGAAGTGCCGGAGGTTTATTAATGGGAGCAATTGCTAACATGAGTCCTAACCTTTGGAATGGTGTTATTTCACAAGTACCATTCGTAGATGTTGTAAATACCATGCTTGATACAAGTATTCCTTTAACCACCAATGAGTATGATGAATGGGGCAATCCTAACAACAAAGAGGCATATTTTTACATGAAATCTTATTCTCCTTATGAAAATATAGAGAAAAAGAACTACCCCAATCTATTGGTAACAACAGGACTACATGATTCTCAGGTACAGTATTTTGAGCCTGCAAAATGGGTAGCAAAGCTAAGAGATATGAAAACAGATAAAAATGTTTTACTCTTAAAAACAGACATGGAATACGGTCATGGTGGTGCATCCGGAAGATTTGATTATCTAAAGGATATTGCCTTGGTTTATTCGTTCATGTTTAAACTGGAAGGAATTAATAAATAATAAGACTCTCGCAGATTTTGCAGATAACGCAGATTGATACTTTATGACAGAAAATGAAATTTCATATATTGTACGAAAGTCTATTTTCAAGGTTTATAACCAACTAGGTCCTGGTTTACTTGAATCTGTATATCAAAAAATTCTAATTTACGAATTAGAACAAAATGGGTTAGAGGTTAAATCTGAAGTGATACTTCCCCTTTATTATGACAATAAAAAATTTGATATTAATTTTAAAATTGACATTTTAGTGGAAGACAAGGTTATTTTAGAATTAAAATCTGTAAAAGAACTTGATAATGTTTATTACAAACAATTATATACTTATTTGAGATTGTCGGACAAGAAATTGGGATTATTAATTAACTTTAATACAACCAATATTTTAGATAGTATAAAAAGAGTTGTAAATAATCTATAAAGATGATTATGATCGTATTCATCTGCTAAATCAAACTAATCTGCGAGAGATAAAAATAATATACGCAGATTTTGCAGATAACGCAGATTCATACCGAGATGAATTAGAAAATAAAAAGTAAAATAAATCAATATAAATCTTATGAGAAGAAAAATAGTTGCAGGAAACTGGAAAATGAACAAAAATGTAATTGATGCACAACAATTAATGATTCAGTTACTAAGCTATAAAAACAACAATGCAACCAATTGTGAAGTGTGGATTGCTCCCCCATCTTTATATTTAATGATGGCAAAAGACATCTTTGAAAAGGATGAAATCGGAGTATTTTCCCAAGATATGAGTGAGCACGAAAGTGGTGCATACACTGGAGAAATTTCTGCTGACATGCTTGAATCTATCGATGCTACCGGTTCATTAATTGGACACTCTGAAAGAAGACAATATCATGGAGAAACGGATTCTCACTGCAACAGAAAGGTAAAATTAGCTTTAGATAAAGGGCTTACTCCAATCTACTGTAACGGGGAAACTCTTGAGCAGAGAAAAGCTGGACAACACCTTGAAGTAGTGAAAAATCAAACTGAAGTAGCTCTTTTCACACTTACTGCTGAGGAGATCAAAAAAGTAGTAATCGCTTACGAACCTGTATGGGCAATCGGAACGGGCGAAACGGCAAGTCCGGAACAAGCTCAGGAAATTCACGCTCATATCAGAAATATTATTGCTTCTAAATACGGACAGGAAGTTGCTGATGAGGTTTCTATTCTTTACGGAGGTTCTGTAAAGCCGGATAATGCGAAGGAAATTTTCTCACAGCCTGACATTGATGGTGGTTTAATTGGAGGTGCTGCTTTGAAATTAGAGGATTTCTCTAAGATTATTGAAGCGTTCAATTAATTGATAAGAACAATATAAAAATAAAGCCCTTGGATTACTTCCAGGGGCTTTTATTATAAGTTTTGGCGAAAGCCAATGGAAGAAGGTGTTATTATTTTTTTAAACAGGCTAAAGACCGTTTTTATTGAATTCTTTAATGATCAAATAAAAAGCGGCGAAATAAATTCCGCCACTTTTCTTTAAAAAAAATCTAATTATTGAATATCGACTATATACATAGTTCCTTTGTCAACCTTTCCTGTTTTAGGAAGTATTTTAGCTTTAGGATTTCCCGCTCCGTCGTCTACTACTCCAAAGTCATCATCATTGAAAACAGCAAGCTTATTATTTCCTAAATACACGATTCCCTCAAATTTATCATGTTCATATCCCAGTTTGGCAACAAGATCTACAGCAATTTTTTTAGAAACAGGTTTTATTCCAGCTGTGGTAAGTTCATCCCAAGAACACTGTTCTAATGCTTTACCATTTACCTTCATTCCGTCTACGGCTGCAATGTCAGCTCCGGTTACCTCTGTGGCATCACTAAGGTTTATTCTGTATACTTTTTTTATGCCACCCTGAGATCCGTAATTACCATCTCTTTCAATGACAAGAAATTCATTATTTCCTAATGCTGTAATGTCACAAACTGAATCAGAAGCACCACCATCCTGCTTATACAGATATTGTTTTGTTTTTCCTGTAAGAATATCAAATGTTACAATTCTTGTTAAAGTCTTATTTGTTGCCAAGGCTTTTGTTGGAACATACATCATAGATTGCATGGTTCCTACCAATGTTTTACCGTCCGGAGTAATGCAAAGCCCTTCCATTCCTCTGTTGGCTCTCCTTTTAGCTAAAACAGCAGGCAGTTTTCTCGTTCCTGTATTCACACCTATCGGGCTTATTCTTTCCATTTCCACTCCTTCTGCACTGTAATGAACGATATGGGGTCCGTACTCATCGGAAACCCAGAATGTACCATCCTGTGCAGCCACAATACTTTCACTGTCTAAACCATAATTATCCGTTCCCAGAATATTACCTGCTGCATCATAAGCCACTTCACCAGTACTCCCCATTCCTATAGGATTTGGTAAGCCTGTAATGGGTTGTCCGGACGGATTTTTAAGTTTGATATATTTAATAACCTCTATTTTTCCTTCAGCATTGATTTTAAAATGCATGATAGTTGGAGTAAAATTAGGTGTTAAAAATTTTTTCCCGTTTAGGTAATCTGTATTCGGACCACGGTCAGTAATCACATAGAACTCACCTTTTCTTGTTGGATGAGCTGCTGCTCCTGAGCCAAATCCTCCGTTGATTACATCTACTCCGTTTATTGTTACCAGGTTTGTAAAAGGAAATTCCTGAGGCAGTTTTGAGTAATTAACATCCTGATTATTTACATTATCATCATCTTTACTGCAAGAGAATAATGCAGTCATCACCAAAGCGGAAAATATTAGTTTTTTCATATTAACTTTTATGGCGCGAAAGTATAAATTGATTATAAACTGATCTTAAACCTATTGATAATTGTATTTTAACAATAGATTCCCTAGATGAATTGAATATAAACAGAAAAAAAACAACTCTCAATCCGAAAACCCAATTATTATTCTCAATTTATTATTAATCAACAAATTCCTATTTCATAAATAAGATTCACTGATAAATAAAGTAAACGCAGATATAATTCACAAAACAGATTTCAGAAATTTATATGATATATTTGCAGCGTTTTTAAGGTTGAACACTGTTCATAATAGGGAATCAGGTGAGAATATTAGTCAAATCCTGAGCTGTACCCGCAACTGTAAGCTGTTTTACCTATAGCTGTTTCATACCACTGGATTTTATAACCGGGAAGGTCTGCTATAGGATGCGAGCCAGGAGACCTGCCTTGAATACCTTTTTAATATCAGGACTGGAGACTTTATCTTTTCCTGTACCTAAGTTTCGGGAATAAAACTTTAATTTAATTATATTATGAGAAAAATCTATCTTTTTTTCTTACTGCTTTGTACGCAGTTTTTCTTCGCTCAATTCACAGAAAACGATATTAAGTTTTGGGTGGGAACAGGTTCTAAAAAGGCTTACTTCATTGCCGATTTTAATGACAATAACACTCCAAAATCCTATGCCTGGGGCTATCGTTTTGATGCTGACAATTTAATGGCAGAAGATATGATAAATGCCATTGTTGCAGCAGAACCTAAAATACAAACAGATATTTTGTCAGGCTATCTATATAGTTTTTCATACAACCATCATACTCCAGGGACTGATGATTCCTGGATTACCTGGCATGGAACCAATCCCGAAACTATGTCTAATGAAAATTATGGTGCAGGATACACTTCTTTAACAGACGGGCTATGGTTTGGAATTACTTACGGATCCGATGTTATTAGTATCGACACCCCACCATCAACTCCCGTACCGGCATACAGCTCTCAATGGTATACTTCATCTCAAATTACCAATTGGATTGGAACAGGAACTAATAAAAGCCTTGTTGTTATAGATTTCGGAACAGATAATACCAATGGTAACGCTAATTCTTTTGTTTTTGGAATTAAATATAACGGAAATATTACCGCGGAACAGGCTTTACAGCTTATTCAGTCTCAAACTTCATATTTCAGCTTTACAAAGGCTAACAACGAGCTTTCAAATTTATCACTAAATACTTTTTCAGGAGCTGGAAATTGGAAGCTATATAAAGGAAATGATCTTTCAAGCTGGCAGAAGAAAACAGATCTCAGCCAGATAGAACTGAATAATAATAGCTGGTTAGGATTAAGTTTTGGAGAAAGAAGACCCTTCACTCCTACTGAAGCAAGTGATGCGACGCTGTCTGTGGCTTCTGTTAGCAAGAAAACATTCAATATTTATCCTAATCCGGCAAGTGATTTTATACAAATTGAAACTCCTGAAAATATCATAGAGACGAATATTTACTCATCTTTAGGACAAAAAGTAATGACTTCCCAAGAGAAAAAGATCAATGTTAAATCTTTAAATGCAGGTGTGTATTGGATGGAGATTAAGACGAAAAATGGATCTACGGTACATAAGGTTGTGAAGAAATAACCACCCCGTCAAAAATTCTTTGAATTTTTGACACCCCTCCAAAGGAGAGTAATATCACGTCTTCAGTTGTGATTCTCTTCATTATGAAACAGACACACAATAAAAATTCGTGTATCCATAGCTAAAACAAAAAAACGCATCCAATCGGATGCGTTTTTTTATGATTTTAAATCAATTATTTTTTCTCTGCTCTTTGAAGAACCTCATCTACCATTCCGTAGTTCTTAGCTTCTTCAGAAGTCATCCAGTAATCTCTGTCAGAAGATTTTTCAACCCACTCGTAAGTTTGTCCTGAATGGTGAGCGATAATATCATAAAGCTCCTGCTTTAATTTCAGCATCTCTCTCAGGTTGATCTCCATATCAGAAGCAACTCCCTGCGCACCTCCTGAAGGCTGGTGGATCATTACTCTTGAGTGCTTAAGTGCAGAACGTTTTCCTTTTTCACCGGCAACTAATAATACAGCTCCCATTGAAGCAGCCATACCAGTACAGATAGTCGCTACATCAGGCTTAATGATCTGCATTGTGTCATAAATTCCTAATCCAGCGTAAACACTACCACCAGGTGAGTTGATATAGATCTGAATATCTTTAGAAGGATCAGCACTTTCTAAGAATAAAAGCTGTGCTGTAACGATATTAGCAACCTGATCATCAATTCCTGTTCCCAAGAAGATGATTCTGTCCATCATCAAACGAGAGAAAACGTCCATCTGAGCAACGTTTAGTCTTCTTTCTTCCATGATGTATGGTGTAAGATTCGTTGGACCATACATTCCCATATACTGATCGGTAACAAGACCGTTGTTTCCTAAATGCTTTACAGAGAAATCTCTGAATTCCTTTTTAATGTCCATATTTATATTATGTATTATTTTAAAATATTTTTGATGTTTAAATTACAATATTTATTCCTAAAATTTTATAGGACTTTTTGTCACAGAACCTTGGCTCCTTTTGTCTTTAAACTATTTTCTTCGATCTCTATAAATTCCCTTAATCGGAGAATACTCAATGATATCACTTAGTCTTATGGATGCCTGTTTCAACAGTGTTATTTTTTTAATCAGCTCGTAATATTTTGACTCATCCGTATCCCTGTACTGATCAAGCTCTTTATCTGTTTCTGTAATCAGATAATCAATATACCTGTATTTATGCAACAAAACATCGCCCGTGATCTGATCTGCCACTTTATCTCCATAATTGGGAGGATAAATATTTCTGGAAGCCCAGTTTTCCAAATCATCCAAAGGAATTAATGCATCTACAACCTTTGTGGTAATCTCTTCATCCATAAAAGATACAAAAAAGTTTCCACTTCTCAATTCCTCTTTCTGAATTCCTTCTTTTACCTGATCAATAATAATCTCATTTCCCTTAACTAAAAATGTATACTGTTCTTCTTCAAAATGATGCAGAATTTCCTCAATAACGGTTATCTGATACTCTTCATTATTTTCATTTTTCCTTTTAAGAACAATATCCCCAAATGCTAACATATGCTCAACAAGCTTGTTCTCCATAAACAATACTTCAAATAGAAACGGATCTTCTCTTTCCTTATCCGGAGGAACAATCTCCATCTTCGGAGCTGCTTTTTCCTTCTGCTGTTGCTGAACATGATGGGTTTGATTTTGAGTGATCTGCTTCTGTACATCCAATTCATTGAAAAGACTCTGCTCGGAAAGCCCGAATTTATTGGAAACCTCTTTAAGATAAACCTCTCTTTTCAGTGCATTCTGTACAAAGGAAACTGATTTTACAATATCACGTATTGCTTCTGCCTTTTTGATCGGGTCATTTCCTACATCTCTTAACAGAATCTCTGCTTTAAAGTCGATGAAATCCATCGCTTCATTTTCGATGTACTTTTCAACGTAGTCCTGCGGATGTTTTCGGGCAAAAGAATCCGGATCATCGCCATCCGGGAATAGAAGAACACGAATGTTCATTCCTTCTGTCAAAAGCATATCAATACTTCGGAAACTGGCTTTAATCCCTGCATTATCACCATCGAAAAGAATGGTTACGTTTTCTGTAAGTCTCTTTATCAGTTTAATTTGCTCTGTGGTAAGGGAAGTTCCTGAACTGGCTACAACGTTTTCAATTCCGGACATGTGAAGAGAGATCACATCCATATATCCTTCCACCAAAAGACAGCCGTTCTTTCTCGAAATTGCCTGTTTACTCTGGTTTAATCCATAAAGAACATTGGATTTATGGTAAATCTCTGTTTCCGGTGAATTGAGATATTTTGCCGTTTTGACATTACTTTTAAGAATCCTTGCTCCAAAACCGAGAACTCTACCTGAAAAACTGTGAATCGGGAAAATTACTCTTTCTCTGAAACGGTCAACTCCTGCCGGTGTATTTTCCGGGAAAATAGACAATCCCGACTTCTCCAAAATCTCTTTGGAATATCCTTTTTCCAATGCATATTCTGTGAATGCATTTTTCTTTTCGGGAGAATATCCAAGCTGGAATTTTTTAATAATATCATCCTTAAGCTCCCTTTCCTTAAAATAAGAAAGCCCTATACTTCTACCTTCCTGATTATCCCAAAGGATTTCCTGAAAATAGGTATTTGCCACTTCATGGATCTTATATAAAAGATCTTTTTCCGTCTGCGCATGTTTTGCTTCTTCAGAAATTTCGCGCTGATCTTCTTCAATTTCAATTCCGTACTTCTTGGCTGCATGACGAAGGGCTTCGGGATAAGTAAAGTTTTCAATTTCCATCAGGAAAGAAATTGCCGTCCCTCCTTTTCCGGTAGAGAAATCCTTCCAGATCTGCTTACTTGGCGAAACAACAAAACTTGGGGACTTTTCCTCATGAAAGGGGCTGAGTCCTTTATAATTAGACCCCGCTCTTTTCAACTGAACGTACTCTCCCACTATCTCTTCTACACGTATCGTTGAGAAAATTTTGTCTATTGTCTGCTTCGAAATCATACTGCAAAATTAGGTATTTTATGCAAATGTTTATAGAGTATCCGAAAAGTTCATGAACTTTAAATCATAAAATTTGGGCATTCAATAACAAAGTTGTTTCCACTTGATAAAACCACAAAAGTCATAAAAGTTTTGTTTTAAAACACTTTAGTTCACATAAGTAAGTTTAAAATAATTCAGCAAAGAATTGCATATAAGACAAAAATCAAAGATTTTAATAAAACTTTAAGGCTAAAGCTTTATCGTCCGAATTTATTTTCAAGAATAAGAATATACTGATCAAAAAAGTCAATCAGTTTTACTATTATCTACTTTCTTATCCTAAAACACGATTACACCCCGACTCTAAAACTTATTCATTATTTTTGCAGACAAATTAGCATATGCAATTTACTATAAATACAATCGAAGACTGGCAGAAGGTTGTTGACAGCATTCTTCCTCAATTACAACATAATATCCTTTTATTAAAGGGTAATCTGGGTGCAGGGAAAACTACTTTCTCTCAATTTCTGCTTAAAAATCTGGGCAGTGAAGATGAAGTTAACTCACCTACTTATTCTATTGTTAATGAATATAATACTCCAAAAGGCAAAGTATTTCATTTTGATCTTTACCGTCTGAAAAACGTTGAAGAAGTTTATGATATCGGCATTGAAGAGTATCTGGACAATTCTTTTTTATGTATTATTGAATGGCCTGAAGTGTATGAAGAGGAGCTTTACGGGCTTAATTACCACACAATGAGCATTGTGAATACGGGTGAAAACAGAGAAGTTTCATTCGATTAAATATTATGTATCTTTGCTTATTATTTCAATCGTAAAATAACAATCTGTAAGACATAATTTAATTTAAGGATGAGTACAAATATTTTTACTCCTTTCACAGAAGAAGAATTGATGCCGAAAGAAGAAAAATTGGAGGTTATTAAGAAAGGAAAACAGTTCAGTATTGGAATTCCTAAGGAAACCTGTCTCAACGAAAGGAGAACGTGCATTACTCCGGACGCCGTACAGGTATTGGTAGAGCACGGTCATGAGATCATTATTGAATCAGGAGCGGGGCAAGGTTCTTTTTTTACAGATTTACAATATTCTGAATCAGGAGCGAAAATTACTACTGATCCTAAGGAAGCTTTTGCTCAGGATCTGATTCTGAAGATCAATCCTCCCACAGAAGAGGAAATTGATTATATGAAGCCTAATACATATCTGGTTTCAGCACTTCAGATCAACCTTAGAGATAAAGAATATTTCCTTAAGCTTGCAGAGAAAAAAGTAAATGCCATCGCATTTGAATTTATCGTTGATGAATATAAGCAACTTGCCTTAGTACGCCTGATCGGTGAAATTGCAGGTACCGTTTCCATTTTATACGCTTCGGAATTATTGGCACTTTCCAATGGCTTAATGCTTGGCGGAATTACAGGAGTAAGACCGGCAGAAGTAGTTATTCTCGGGGCAGGAATTGTAGGTGAATTTGCTACAAAAGCAGCAATAGGTCTGGGAGCAAGCATCAAAGTTTTTGATAACTCATTATCAAAGCTGAGAAGGCTTCATACTATGGTAGACAGCCGCGTTCCTACTTCCATCATTGATCCTAAGGAGCTTAGTAAGAGTTTAAGACGTGCAGACGTTGTCATAGGAGCTCTTCCAAGATTAAATATGACGCCTATCGTAACTGAAGATATGGTTATGAAAATGAAGAAAGGAAGTGTCATCATCGATATTACTATAGACAATGGTAAAGTGATTGAGACATCGGAACTTACTACCATGGAAGACCCATATGTGATCAAACACGGCGTTATCCACTGCGGGCTTCCGAATCTTACTTCAAGAATGCCAAGAACCACTACGAAAGCGATTTCCAATTTCTTCCTTTCCTATATATTGAATTATGATGAAGAAGGCGGCTTTGAAAACATGCTGATCCGCAAAAATGAAATGAAGCAGAGCTTATATATGTATAAGGGAAGACATACTAAAAAGATCATCTGTGACCGTTTCGGACTTACGTACCACGATATCAATCTTTTAATTTTCTAAATGAAAAAACTTAAATTTTATGCAATAGGCTTCGTTCCGGGGCTCATCATCGTATTTTTTATATTAAACAAAAAAGGAGCAAGCTGCAGCGGTTATCTTCCGAACAGCCGTGTAATTGCAGAAACGCTTTCCAAAGAATTCAAATATTCTGAGGAAGCTAAAACCGCTATGACTACTTACAAGATTGATGAAAAGTTTATAAAAGACAGTATCATTACCAATGGAAAAGTAGATTTTGACAGAAGCCACGCACAAAAGAAACCATGTCCGGATTATCTTTTGACTTATCCTGAAAAAAATCCGTCTTACGAGATCTCTTATGAAAAATGTGAGGAAACTGTGACGGTAAATAGTCTTAAAAAGCTGAAATAGTCTTTATAATCACTTTTATGGAAGGCAATTACTACATGATTCATGATTATCTGATATTCATCGGAGTTTTTGCCATTTTCCTTTTTCTTACAACAAGCATATATTTCTTCAGCAAAAATCAAAAACTGATGCTGAGAAATGCTAAACTTTCAGAAGCCAATAAAATTATTGAACAGCGCCTGAATGAAGTTCGCCTGGAACATATCGGAACAAAGCTGAACCCTCATCTGTTCAAAAACATTCTCAATTCTGTTCAGTCTCACGCGTACCAGACGTATATGTCATTGGATAAGCTTGCCAATGTTCTTGATTATATTTTATATGAAAGTAACAATAAGTATGTAAGTCCTAAAGAAGAGCTTAACTTCGCTTTAAGCCTTATAGAAATCAATAAAATTAAGATCAATCCTCTTTTTGATTTTAGAATTAAATCCAGGATCAATAAATCTGATTCTGTATATGAGGAAAAAGTTTTCGCTCCGCTGATCTCTGTTGATCTTATTGAAAATGCCTTCAAACACACGGATTTCCTGGCTCAGGATTCTTTTATTTCCATTTATCTGGAGCTTGAAAGCGGTATGTTTACCATGAAAGTAAGCAATAAGGCTTCCCAAAAGAACAGCCTTGAGAAGGAGAAAAGCGGATTCGGAAGCCAGTCTTTGGATCAAAGGCTTAAAATGATCTACAGCACATATTACCAACTGGAAAAAAGTTCAAAAAACGGTATCTTCACTGCAGAATTAAAAATCAATTTAGGAGAATTCTATGATAAAATGCGTTATTCTGGATGATGAATTATTGGCAATAAGCTATTTGAAACTTCTATGCGAGCAAATTGATGATGTAGAAGTGGTAAAGGCATTCAATGATCCTAAAATCTTTTTAAATGAAATTCATTCTCTGGACTGCAATCTCTGTATTCTGGATATTGAAATGCCTGGCATGACCGGTCTTCAGGTAGCTGAACTTCTCTCCGGTTCTCATAAAGTTATTTTTACAACTGCTTATAAGGAATATGCTGCCGAAGCTTTTGATCTTAATGTGGTAGATTATGTAAGAAAACCTATCAAAAAAGAACGACTGATCCAGGCTTTTGAAAAAGCAAAAGAACAAATCAACACCGTTCAGAAAAAAAACTTTATCGAATGGAATACCAATATCGGTAAAACAGTGATCCTGACGGAACAGATTGCTTACATCAAAACATCAGAAATCGACAGCCGTGATAAAGACATTATTCTCAATGACGGAACTCCTATCGTTCTGAAAAATCTTAATTTTAAAAACCTTCTGGAAATGCTTCCTTCTAAGGATTTTGCACAGGTTAATAAAAAAGAAATTATCGCATTATCTTCAATCAAAGTGCTTGGTACCAACGAAATTATTACCACCATTCTTACCGAGAACGAGCATTTTCTTAAGCTTCAGATCGGTGATGCTTACAAAAGTTCATTAATGGAGTTGTTTACCAAATATTTTTAAAAATTCCCTCTTTCCTTCTGAAGCAAAAATACAATGGGATAACTCCGGAACTGTTGCTATTATTCTCATAACTTTAGAAAAACATTCAATCCAGGATTTTTATTACATTTTTTACTGCATTCATTACATTTTAAAAACCAAGGTCTTTTGAGATAAAGATATTCTTATCAACTTTGCATCAAAATATAGGAATCATGAACTTGGGTAAATACAGAAATTTAATTTTCTACATCACTACAATAGCTATCTTTTCCTGCCTGATGTACTTCTTCATTATTGAAGGACAAACACTGGAAGTAAAGGAGAATATTGTTACTAAAACCAGCACGGGCTCAACCTGGGATAATTTCCTTGAGTCCTTCAAAACAAATCTTCATCATCCCTTAGCATTATTATTAGCTCAGATTGTTACGATTATCCTTACTGCAAGGCTTTTCGGATGGATATGTATGAAAATAAAGCAGCCAAGTGTAATCGGTGAAATGATTGCGGGTATTGTGCTGGGACCCTCACTTGTAGGAATGTACTTTCCGGAATTTTCAGCTTTTCTTTTTCCTAAAGAATCATTAGGTAACTTACAGTTTTTGAGCCAGATAGGTTTAATCCTATTCATGTATATTGTAGGTATGGAGCTGGATCTGAGTGTTTTGAGAAAAAAAGCACATGACGCCGTGGTGATCAGCCATGCCAGTATTATCATTCCTTTTGCGCTGGGAATTGGACTTTCTTACTTTATTTATCAGGAGTTCTCACCGGATGGCATTCAGTTTACTTCTTTTGCGTTGTTTATTGCAATATCCATGAGCATCACTGCTTTTCCGGTATTGGCAAGAATTGTGCAGGAAAGGAATCTTCAGAAAACCAAACTCGGAACCATTGTCATCACCTGTGCCGCCGCCGATGATATTACAGCCTGGTGTATCCTTGCTGCAGTGATTGCTATTGTAAAAGCCGGTTCTTTTGCAAGCTCCATCTACGTTATCATCATGGCAATTGCTTATGTATTCTTAATGATCAAAATCGTAAGACCTTTCCTGAAAAGGATTGGAGATCTTCAGGCAGGAAAAAATACAATCAGTAAACCTATGGTTGCTATTTTCTTCCTTACTCTGATCTTATCATCATATGTGACTGAAGTTATCGGTATTCATGCTTTATTCGGAGCTTTTATGGCAGGAGCTATTATGCCTGAAAACACTAAATTCCGTACTTTATTTATTGATAAAGTAGAAGACGTGGCATTGGTCCTTCTCCTTCCCTTATTCTTTGTATTCACGGGACTTCGTACCCAGATCGGTCTTTTAAATGACAGCCACCTTTGGATGACAGCCGGATTTATTATTCTTACCGCTGTTGTTGGAAAATTTGCGGGAAGTGCCTTAACGGCAAAATTTGTCGGAATCAACTGGAAGGAAAGCTTAACGATTGGCGCTTTGATGAATACCAGAGGACTTATGGAGCTTATCGTCCTGAATATTGGTTATGACCTTGGAGTATTAGGTCCTGAAATCTTCGCCATGCTTGTGATAATGGCTTTATTTACAACTTTCATGACGGGTCCGGCATTGGACTTCATTAATTTTATTTTTAAATCAAAAAAGAACGACGACGAGCTTATTCATGATAAAAATGACTCAAAATACAGGGTATTACTTTCATTTGACAAACCGGAATCGGGAAGTACACTATTAAAATTAGCCCATGATTTTACCAATAAAATGAATGGCAATAAAAGCATTACTGCGATGAATATTGCTCCTGTAGATGAAATGCATGCTTATGATATTGATGAATATGAGGATTCCCAGTTTCAGAATGTTATTGAAACCTCTCACGAACTGAATCTGGAGGTCACTACCCTTTTCAAAGCCTCTACCGATATAGAAAATGACCTTACCAGCATTACAAATAAGGGAAATTATGATCTTTTACTCATTATGCTTGGAAAATCTATGTATGAAGGGAGTTTACTGGGCAGATTATTAGGTTTCACCACTAAAATTATCAATCCTGAAAAGCTTTTGAATACTGTGAAAGGTAAAGGAAATATCTTCAACAACTCTCCTTTTGACGATTTTACATTACAGATTTTAGATAAAGCTCATATTCCTGTAGGTGTTTTAGTAGAAAAAGATTTTACAGCGGCAGATAAGGTATTTGTACCTATTTTCAATCTGAGTGATTTTTATCTTCTTGAATATGCCAAAAGACTGATCAATAATAACAATTCTCAAATTATCATCCTGGATGCTGCAGGACAGATCCGCAACAATATTGAGGTAAAAGAACTGATCAGAAGCATTGAACAGGTTGCCCCGAATCATATTACCTTGTACAATGAGAAAAAAATTGAAAAGGAATTTTTAAACGCTCAGGATCTTATGCTTATCAGCAGCAAAAGCTGGAAAAACCTGATCGATACGAAGAGTCTTTGGCTTTCTGATATTCCTTCTACTTTAATTATATCAAATCCGTAACACAGATATTTTCTATTTCTATTTGAAGCTGTGAATATTATTCGTTGTCTGTAAAGAAAAAACGTATATATTTATAGCTTCATTTTTTTGGATATGCTGATTAATCATGAAAATGGTACCCTAGAACTGGAAGCCTTCAATACCAATCTTTATAATGGAATGCTGCTTAGTCAGCTTCAGGAAACTGATTTTTATAAAGAAAAGTATTATAATTTATGGGATGTAAAGACCGGATATTTCTGGTACTACTTCCTTCCCACAGACCTTAAGGGTTATCAGGTTCATTTTCAATTGTGCTTTTGGGGCAGCCAGCTTCACAGCATCCATATGAATACACAGGAAAGCACCGATGCCAAAGACTGGAATGAATGGAGTGAGGAAAAGGAAATGCAGGTATTTTACAGAAACAATAAGTTCCTGACTTCAGTTTTAGGAATATCACCAACCCGAAAAACGAAAACACCTTACCCAAGGTGTACATTCAGTTTCTCATGGGGAGAAATATGGTCTGTCTATGACCCTAGAAGCGCGAGCAGCCTGATGGGAATCCATTATAATGAAGAGGTAAACAAAAAATAACCACAAAAAACAAAAGATTATACTATGTGCCGATATGCCATGATGGTTTACAAAGGTCATTATGCCTGTTTTAACTGCCAAAAAACTTTTAAACGTAAAGTTTTAAGAGATGTCGACAAACATGCTCAATTTTCTGTGGCAGCCAAATGTCCTGAATGTGGAGAGCTGATGGCAAATATGGGACTGGATTTTGAATCTCCGGCAAAAAATGATCATAAGCAATGGGCACACATTAAAAATCTGTATAAAGTAGGAATCACTTTTCATTCTTGCGGATGTTCGGGTCCCGGCTATATTCCTCAAGACCGGGAAGCTATTATCAAATATTTTGAAAAAATACGTTCAGAATATATGCGCTCACTGGTCTTCTGGCGATATCGTGTAGAACCTGAAACAAAAAGGGAACGCGAAATTGAGTATCAGAAAAATGGTCCCAAACTATGGGCGATCAGTCAAAATGCTTTTAAGCAAACAGTCACCAATCAGGAAGGAATTAATTATTGGATCGGTAAGATTAAAGAGGTAGAAGAACGCCTGAGCATCATCAGAAATAGTAAATAAAAACTAATGGAGATTGACTTCTCAATCTTATCTATACTACAAAATCAATAGTATTTATAGTTCTCTATTCTGGTTGATAATTCTATAGATTTTTTAAACGCTAAGACTCAAAGAAAGATATCATAAACCTGAAAATTTTTGATCCCTAAGATATTTCATTCAGCTAAGGCAGATTAGCTAAAAAAAAGTAACTCTTGCTGAGTGAAATGCCTTTGATCTTTAAAGAATATACAATACTTATAAATCTTAGCAGACATTGCGTTAATAATAAAACTTCGCCAATACAACGCTGCTTTACAGATTCAAGTTTATTATTTATTTTTAATCATCTTATTTTTCTTTTTCCAGCCTCAAAAGCCTTTTAAAATCATCCTTCATCCTTTTATCTTCTTCATTCATATACTTCCCACTGAAAGGAGCACCACAATCCTGACTGTTCACAATATGGATAAGACTTCCTTTCTCAAAATAATTTCTGGTTTCAGTGATCTCTGATTTTTCAAAGTCAAAAGCTTCAGTATCATTATTTTCTTTCATAGCTTTTTTATCATAAAACAGAGGACGGTTATACTTATAATCTTTTTCAAAGACAAAGGACAGATTCCCGTTTAACAGATAGTATTCTATTAAAACCTGACCTGTTTCACCGTAATGTCTTGCCATTATCTTTTCCAGCCTTTCATTTTTATAATAATAGGTTGCCTCGCCTCCTTCAGCAGATTCATCTTCGATAGATTTCTTTTTGATGGAGGTCCATTTTGTGATAGAATTAATCCGTTTAAAATTAACTTGAATAGGTTTCAGGCGGTTCTTCAAATACTCGTTCGTATCCATATCGTCTTCATTAAGACTTTCTTTTATACTAATCGTATCATTTTGAGGAATAAATGTAAGTTGTAAACCTCCTGCATAAACCGAGCTAATATTAATGAACAGGAGAAAAATTACTTGCAGGCATTTACTTTTCATAGAGTTGTATTGAGGCATTGATAGGCTTATTGAGTTCTTTGTACAAAATTAGTAAACTTCCTTCGTTTTGAATCAATCTTCACTGAAGTCTCTTGTCGTAATTTTACTACAATTTTTAAAATTTAATCTTAAAAATTAATTTCAAAATGTAGATTTTTTATAGTTTTATAACTAAACACATATTTGATGGAAATCAACATTTTACAACACAAAGTACGCCATGGCGACACGCTGCAATCCATTGCTATCAGGGCAGGTATAACCAGTGAAGAACTTAAGTTATTTCACAATTCCCATTGTCAAAAAACGGATAGAATTTGGTTTGACAGCATTAATGAAGTCAAAATTATCCTTGTTCCCACAGCTTTCAAAACAGAGAGACAAAAAGAGGATGAAAAGAAAAAAATTCTACCTTCTCAAGAAATATTAGGTTCTTTTTTCGCCAAAACTTATATCGTCACAGAAAATTTCGAAAGTCCTTTTGAATCTTCCTTAACAATAGATTATACTGTAAATATTAAAATCCGTAAAGAGAAAAATCAAAATATATTGTCTTACAGTCAGGATCATTTTAAAGTTCACGGAGAAAACCCGAAGGATAAGATCAGTGAATTATCCATTGCCTGTATGAAAAGCATTATGCCTATTGATTTCATGATGAATGAACAGGGGAAAATTACAGCATTCACTGATCATATGAAGATCCTTCAATCCTTTTCTGACAAGCGTAAAGACCTTGATTTCTTTGCAGGAGAAATCTCAGAACGCTACATGGATAAGTTTGAAAAGAACATTTCGGATGAATTTTTCTTTCTCCGTCAATTACAAAGTACCCTGCTCTTTCAGATTATATTCCCAAAATTAGAATGGTTTCACAAGAAAACGGAATGGATAGAGTCATTTTATTTTTTACAAAACTCCTTTCCCATACCATGCAAAATGGAAATTAAGCAGGAAAATGAAGATCTGGATCATATCACAACCATTTTAACAGGAAGCTGCACAGATTTTTACAGTTTGCAGGAATTAAGAACAGGAATAAAATACAATGAGCCTGTTGATGATCCTGTATCAGGAACTATTATTATTGAATACACCACACATAAGAAAAATAAAAATCTGGTTCAGGCATCAGTCACTCTTGCCCTTTGGCGGGAAGAAGAATCAATTCAACAACAAACACTTACTATAACACAAGGATAATATGAAAAATTATGTCGTACAGCAGGGCGATACACTCAGTTCGTTAGCCCGGCAATTTAAACTCAAAAATGAAGATATTTTAAAGACCTATCATAATCTCCACTGCTCGGAAGAAGATATTATGCAGGAGCCTATCCCCGGAAAGAAAATTTTAATTCCGGAAGATCCTCAATTTATGGATGAGGAAAAGGATGCTCAATCTTCCACGGCTAATGATTCCAAAGAAGAAGCTACAGAGAACGAAACTCATGATACATCTTATTCGGAACAATCATCCGATGAAAATCAATCGTTAGAAAAAGAACAAGATAAAAGTGAAGAAAGCAGCTCCGGTCCGCATGATGGAAAATATTTTGTCATACAAAAAGGAACCGTACAATGTAACCAGGGTTTTAAATTTCCTAAATTCAAAGTAACCAGCCACCAAAAACATTACTGGAATAGTAAAGAAGGAGAAGCTGACTATCTTGCAGTTACGGAAGATGATGTACAGCTTGATCCGTCTGCACAACCCTTTGGACAATGTAAGCTAAAGCCTACTGCAGGAGGTTATCTTCCCTGCGCTTATGCTGCAGCTGGAAAATGGCAAAAGCCTTACGAAAAAGTAAAAGTCATGGGAAAAAGCTGCCTGACAGAAATCTCTGAATTAATGTGTACCACAGGCGGAAAAATAACCATCTTAAAACATGGTCAGCAAAGCGAAACTGGTAAAAGCAATGTTGCCAGTGCCAAAAGTAAGGAGCAGCAAGTGTATAATCCTGTTATCAATTTTGATGAATTCAAAGCTGAAACTGAAGAGAATGAGGCTGAAGCCTGGTAACCCTAAAAACTAAAGATTATGGCTAAAAAAGGCGTTTTAAGAATTACAGGAAATACATCTCCAAAAACCGGAGAAAAAACATTTTATAAAGTAACCGAATGGTATCCAGATACTCCACCAAGTGAACGTAAAGAATCACTTGTGACCTGGGAATTGTTCAGAAAGCGAGAGAATGGTAAGTTTACCACAACTACAATAAAAAAACAAGGAATAAATCACTTTACATTTGGTAAAGATGCATGGAAATATACATTTCGAGTTGAAGGATATCTTGATAAACCTGAAGGTAAAGAACCGATGTCTATTATTGTACAGCCTAAAAAGAATGATCAGAAAGCAGCCCCAAAAGAGAAAGACATTCTTGGAGTGAAGCTTACTTTTCAGGATGGAAGCCCGGTTAATAAAAAATTAAGCTATAGGGACCGCCTATGGGCTACTGCTAAGTGCCAGGGGCTGGAAGGCGAACATATTGTCTTCACACTTTGGGAAGACGATGAAAGAGGTGACGGTCACAATAAAAAGAATCAATCTATTGTAAAATCTCCGCCTATACTCGTAGATAGCCAAGGATATGCACGCTGGAATTTTGCACTGTTTAATACCTATATTGCTATTGCCAACAAAAGAGAAGATGATAAAAAACAGCATGAATATTATGTTACGGCAGAATACAACGGAAAAATTAAAGCATCTGATAATGCCAATGCCAATAATCCTGAATATAAAGCTCCTTCTGCTCCACCAAAACCTACAGGAGGTAGTAAACCTCAACCTAAGCCAGATTCTCCAAAAGGATCTACCAGAACTAATTCGCCTAATAATCAACCGGATAAAAAGGGAGTCATTAAGCAGATAAAACTAACGGATCAAAATGGTAAGGACTTCACTAAAAATCCTAAATTTGGAGAAACCATAAGAGTTTCTATAGATTCTTACAACCTTGTAGGTAAAAAGTATACGCTTAAAATCTGGGAACATGACCTTATAGGAGATGATCTGCTCTACAGTAAAGACCATACTTTTCTAACGAATCATGTAGATGTTCTTATTCCCCTAACAGAGGAAATACAGAAGACAGGAGAAATAGGAAATAATCCTAAAAAGCCTGACAGTGGTGAATATTGGAAAGGAGGACAGCAGGAAATTTTTGCAGAAGTGATCTTTGTAGATCTATCTGCCAAGTCACAAACTATTGATGTTGATATTTTGGAAGCTCCGAAACCACAGAATAATGGGAATTCAGCAAGTGGGGTGAAGGATCAGCCGAAGCCGAATACAACATCAGGAGGATGCCCTAATTGTGATAAAGAAATTACTTTGGATGAAATGAAGAAAATCTTTCCTGATTGTAAAGAAGAAACCAAACTCAAAGCAGTTATGGGTGCATATAATAAGTACATGGCAAAATTTCAAATGAATACATGCTGGAATAAAGCTCATTTCTTTGCACAAACCAGAATAGAAGCAGGAACTACGTTGCATATTAAAGATGAAGGATTGAATTACTCTGTAAAAAGGCTAACTGAAGGAGATAGGTATAAAGGAACAAAATGGATAAAAGGAGATTCCGTTAAAAAAATAGGAGGTTATTTTCTGGATGGTGAATTTAAATCCCGTCCTTTTTCATATTTTGACACCCATAAAGACGAAGCAGATAAATATGGCCGAAAAGATTTAAATAAAGCCAACGACAATGGTATACAAAAAGCGAATCAAGAAATGATAGCTAATTTAGTATATGATGATAAAAACCGCCCTAGTAAAGCAAAACTAGGTAATACACAAACAGGAGATGGTTGGAGATTTCGAGGAAGAGGATTTATTCAGATAACGGGTAGAAATAATTATACAGCATCCAGTAAATACACCGAAAAATATGCTAATGTTGAAATAATATCTGATAGTGGGGCTAGTAAAGTAGGAACAGATGCAGAAGTCTCAATGCTTGCCTGTATGGGTTACTGGGTCGCCGATGGAAGAGCTATTCAAACTAAAGCCAATGGAGAGAAAAATGTAGATTTAATTTCAAAATTAATTGGAACCGATGTTGACTGGAAGGGTAAAAAGAAATCATTTGATGATATAACCTCAGTCCTATTTAAAGTAAATGAATGCATCTATGGTAAAAAAGATAATACTAAAAAGGGAGATAAGAATCAATATGATATTAATATAGATACCTTTGATGTTCAAAAAATAACAACAAAACCTGACAGTAATGAATATGAATATAATGTGTACAAATCTGGAAAAAAAATTCAAACATATAATCTTCAGAAAAACAATCACAATCTTTTACCTTTTCCTGAAACAGGACCTAACTGGGGAAGATTTGGTTCAAGAGATAAAGGTGGAGATAACTGGGTAAATGAGAAAGTATGTGCTGCTCTATTAGGCTTTTTTTACTCATTACCATTAAATGGATATTCAAAGACATTATATTTCAATGATATTTCCGCCAACGATGGACGAAATATAGGGCATTCCGGACATAATTTGGCAGGTAATGACGTAGATATTAGATACCCAGGTAGTACAAATGGAGGTAAAACTCTTTGGCAAGATGCTATGAAAACTTACAAAAATGAAGATGCATTTGTTAAGGAATTGGAAAATATATTAGCAGTTGCTGGTAAATGGAAATTCATTAAAAATTATGCCTATAAAAAAGGAATAAAACATACTACTGACAAAGCAACAAATGTTCATCAAGATCATTTTCATATAGGATATAGATAATTTAGTAACAATAAAACATGAAGAAATTTATAATAATCTTTTTTTCAGCTACGAGTCTTCTTTGCTGCCAGGATAAGAAAAAAGAAGTCATTGAAAACGTAAATAACAATATAGATTTAATCCAAAAACATATGAAACTTCAGGAAAAAATTGAGCTTTCTGAAAATGATACTAACACATTAAACCAGTATAAGCTAACAGATAAAGATATAGAATTAGGAGGGGATATAGTATTACAAGGATTAACAAACAATGGATATCAAGTCCCTGAAAACATTTTTTTTTCAAAACAGGTGAAAGATATTTTTGAAACCAATGAAGACTGCTCTTGTACATCAGTAAAACGTCATCAAAACTTTATTACTTTTCTAATTAATTCATCACAAGAGCCAAATATTGAACAAACCGAATTTGATTATACCTATGATCATATCTTTGTGTATCCAAATCTTAAAATTTTATCAGATTTACCTCTTCTAAACGATATTACAGAGATCAACAATAATAAATTAAGAGTAAATCTAAATCAAAAAATTATTGCAAGGAATAAGTTCCTGTTTAATAATAGTAAAGGAGACTTAGCTTGGCTACTAGCTAATGATAAAGAATTTTTAAGAACATTACTCGTAAATTTTGGATATGATAAAGATGAAAAAATAAATGAAGTTATATTCAACGAATTATACAAAGAATACTCTAAAGAGACTCCAGAATCTACTCAAAAAATAGGAACTCTTTTGTTTGTAAAAAATTGCAAAGGAAAATTAAGCATTAGAAAAAACTTACTCAAATATATTGAAAAAAACACTTCAAAAAATAATGATAAATATATTTCCGCTTTATCAAGATATGTGATTGATATATTATATAACGACACTACTAAATCACGATTTTCGGCAGAAGAGAAAGCTAAAATTCTCGCCTACATATCAAACATAGAAATTCCTGCATTTAACGAATTTAAAGGACAAAGTACAGATTCTTGGACCGCCCAAGCTTCTACTCTTTTCTATGTACAAAGTACAAATGCATTGAATCATCCTGAAGTATTAGATATTTTTAAAAAACATAATTATTTTGGATTTCCATTTTTGAAAAAATATATTGAAAGTGGAGAACTGCAAAATGAGAGCCCTTCTTCTCCACAAGATGATGGACAATAATCTTAATAATTAAGATAAAAACAAATGATGAAAAACTTTATAATCCTAGTATGTCTCCTACTTATTTTTTCATGCTCAAAAAGTAATGAAACAGAAAAGGCTAAAGTAATATCAGAAGTTAAAAATGAAATTCTTAATGATAATGACTCAATAAAAAAAATACTTGAAAAACAAGTATTGAATGGTTATGCAATCAAAGAAAAAGGATTGGATGCTGAGTCTAATTATCCATATTCTTTAGAGGATTATAAAGTTGCTGTTAGTATTTCTGCCGACATACTTAAAAAAAATGGGGTTAAATTTTTAGATTCAGAGAATTTAATAAAAAAATAAAAGAAATATTCAGGTTTGATAATATTAAATCTCCTATTAATTTCCTGATTGAATACCCATGCCCTAGAGAAACCCCTGTATATCAATTGGACGACAACTACGTAATTAGTAATAATAATCCGATTTTTATAGATAAAGAACATAAGTTATTAACAGAAGCCTTTTTCATTCCGGAACTAATTGATTATAAAAAAGAATTTTCAGACATTTATGATAAAGAAGATCATATTTTAAAAGAAAAAAATATTAATGGAAACCAATTTGAAGTTATTCGTTGGAAAGATCTAACAACACTAGAAGAAAAACGTCAAAATAATATTCAAAAAATAGTAAATCGAAACAAATATATTTTCAATGACAACAAAGGTAGCTTTGCCTGGTTACAATTCCATGACAAGGATTTTCTTGAAGCTCTTATTAAAACTTTTGGCTATGTAAAAGATAAGGATCTTTTAGAATGGTATATCAAAAGAAACGGGATTGAAAAATACATCAATAATCTTGATGATTATATTAAAATATTCTATACTAAAACTTGTGACAATCAATATTTTGTTCATCAAGAAACATTTAATTATTTTGATAAAGATCCTGAAAAATATTCAAAAGAAATATTGGAGATTCTAAATCAGATTCAAGACAATAACCTTCAGCTAAAAGGGTTTAGTTTTGAAGAAAAATCAAAATTGATTGCATATTTATTATATTTTGGAGAAAAACATAAAGAAAAAACAGGTTTAACTTTTGCGTTTATGGGAACTTTTTATAAGCATTCACCAGAAGATTTACAAAAGAAATATGATGAAGAATTTAAAAAACAAAAATATTATGGATTACTTTCTTTTGAAAAATATTGGAACGATGCAAAGATTGAAGGAGATGGAATTGGGTTAGACATGTAGTAATATTGGTAAACAATGATCAAAAACTTCTTAATTTTCTTTTACCTATTTTGCCTTGTTCCAAGCATAGCCAAACGGGAAAACTACTGGCCATAAAACCAAATACTTAAATTCCATTTCCGATCTGATCATTAAAGAAACCAAAGACAATCGTTCTTTGATTTTCTCTGATAAAAGTTTCGATAAAAAAGCTGAATGCTGGGTAAATTAGCATACTACTCAACTAAAATTACAGAAAACAGCACTCTATATTATAGCTTTTTCAGTACTCTCAATGGTAATCTGGAAGGCAAAAATTATGAAGCGGAATTCAAAAAAAATAAATATTATAATATCTCGGATTTCAAAAAGACCTGGGAAGAAACAAAAACCGGAGGCATCAGCTATCCCGGCATGGAATAATATTTCAAAAAGCCCATTGGAATTGCTACAACAGACTGAAAAGAATTATTATTAGCAATGAAATTATATTCATCCAAAGAAAGCATCATAAAATTTCTCAACTTAAAAAAATATTTTATAAATTTGCTACGTGAATTTTAACAACGGAACATATTATTATAGAATTTTTAGCTCAGATCTGGGATAGGGATTCTTATGAACATAACTTAAAACCTCGTCCTAGGACGAGGTTTTTTTATTTAAAAAAATTAAAAGATGAAAATAAGTATTATAGGAGTAGGATTAATAGGTGGTTCAATGGCGCTGAAATTAAGACAGAAAAACATCGCCAGCTTTATCTATGGAATCGACAACAGCCAACAGCATATCAACGAAGCATTAGATTTGAATATAATTGACGCCGGAGCAGACCTGGAACAGGGAATTAAGGATTCAGACCTTATAATCCTTGCTATTCCGGTAGATGCGGCAAGAAAATTATTGCCAAGTGTGCTGGATCTTGTATCGGATCACCAGACCGTTATGGATGCAGGCTCCACCAAGGCTGGAATTGTAGGTGCCGTGAAAGATCACCCAAAACGTTCAAGATTTGTAGCTTTTCACCCGATGTGGGGTACAGAAAATAACGGACCGAAATCAGCTATTGCAGACAGCTTTGCAGGGAAAGCCGGAGTAATTTGTAACAAGGAAGAATCTGCAGACGATGCATTGGAAGTAGTTGAAAATGTTGTGAATGCCCTTGATATGCACATGATTTACATGAATGCAGAGGATCATGACATCCACACAGCTTATATTTCCCATATTTCTCATATCACATCTTATGCCCTTGCCAATACTGTATTGGAAAAAGAGCGCGAAGAAGAAACTATTTTTCAACTTGCAAGTTCCGGGTTCTCAAGTACAGTTCGTCTTGCAAAATCTCACCCTGAAATGTGGGTTCCTATCTTTAAACAGAATAAGGAAAATGTATTGGATGTATTGAATGAGCATATTTCTCAGCTTAGGAAATTCAAGTCTGCTTTAGAAAAAGAAAACTATGAATACCTTGAAGAGTTGATTACTAATGCTAACAGAATTAGAGGAATCCTGAGATAAAAACAACAGATCTGTAACTTATCAAAATATTTAAAGCCACGAAAGTTTCTATTATAAACTTTTGTGGCTTTTATAATAATCAGATGAATCCAATCGATTTTAAAACTTCATCATCAGCCCTACTCCATTTTTGTCATTAAGCACATAATAATCCGGCTTAAATTTCTTTATATCAGCTGTGCTGTAATTATTCATTGCTTCTTTCATTTGTGAGTGTCCTACCAATTTAAATACAACACCGGCACCAGCTCCAATAAATCCTATAATCAGAGGAATCGGAGATCCTTTTGAATCGCCGTTTTTTACATTGTTATCATTAGCTTTGGAAACATTTGACAACCCTCCAATAACAAAACATGCTGCTCCTCCCACTACCAAACCAGTCCCGATATTATTAAGCGTTCTTCCTTTCATATATTGTGGGTTCTTTTGCTGAATCAGGTAATTTTTAATATCTTTTTTAGCAGTCAGCCTAGAAGTGTCTTGATTTTTATTCGTTTCTGTAAGACCTTCTGAAGATATAGTTCCGGATGCCATCTTTCCTTCTTCCTGAATTCCTTTCACAGAATTGTCATATAGAAATTCTTCTTCTCCATTTTGACTATTTGTATAGATCACTTTTCCTTTACTATAGGAAAGCTTCTTATAATGGATAGTTTGATTATTTTGAGTAATAATAATTCCCTTTTCAGAAAATTCAGGAATACTGATTTGTGAGTAGACGGCAAGGGATGCCAAAGCAAAAAGAAGCATAAAAGCTTTTCTCATGTTTATTAGTTTTGGGGCAAAAATATTTGTTTTTTAGATAAGAACAAATAGCTGTTCTACTTTTTCTATTTTCAAGTGTAAAAATCATACTATCCACAAATAAATTTTAATAAAATTAAAATTTAATTTAACTTTATTAAAAAAAATATTACTTTTGTAAAAAATAAATAGAATGAAGTTACCTATAATCTGCCCAAGTTGTGACAATACCCTTAATGTAAGTCAAATGAAATGCCCCAGCTGCAAAACTGAGGTAAGCGGAGATTATGAACTTCCCGTTCTCCTTAAACTGAATCGTGAAGAACAGGATTTTATTCTCAACTTTTTCTTATCCAGCGGAAGTATCAAAGAAATGGCAAAACAGGCAGGCTTGTCTTATCCTACCATGAGAAACAAAATGGATGACCTTATCACCAAAGTGGAACAACTGAAAAATAACCTGTAAAACAAAATATATGAACTGGAAAACAATTTTTAATCCATTTGAAAGGTTTGACGAAAAGCTACTTTTACTTATCGGAATCATCACCGTCATTCTTTCTATTATCATAGGTTACTGGACCAATACTACATTCACCAGTATCTATAAAATCGATATTCTGGAAAATACCTCTATTAGAAATACTGCGCTTCCAACAGTATTGAGCTTTTCAATTGCTATTGCAGTTCTTTTTATACTCGGGAAACTTCTGAACAGAAAAACCAGGATCATTGATATTGTCAATACAGTTTTAATATCCCAGCTTTTTCTTCTTCCCATTCAATTAATCGGGAAAATATCCTATATGCAACAAGCCGGAAAAAATATAATACAATATCAGTCTAATCCATCAGGAACATTTCCTTTTTTAGATTTTCTGATCATGATTTCTCTCACTGTTGTTACGATTACCACCTTAATCTATAGCATGACGCTTTACTACAACGGATTTAAAACAGCAACAAATATCAAAAAATGGCAACATATTGTACTCTTTTGTTTTGTGTCGATAATCAGCGCCATATTATGTCAGCTTACTATTAATCATATTATTTAAACACCATGAAAATCAAGTTATTATTAGTGCTAGTCTTCCTGGCACAGTGTTGTTACGCCCAAATTGAAGGAATCTGGAACGGCGAATTGGATACTCAATCTTCAAAACTTCCTCTGGTTATTACAATAACAAAAAAAGCAAAAGGCTATACTTCAAGCTTAGCCAGCCCACAGCAAAGTTCCAAGGAATTCCCTGTAGATAAAACAGATTTCAATAACAATGAACTTACATTTGAAATAAAAAGCATCAATGCAGGCTATAAAGGAGTTTACAAAACCGATCATTTTGAAGGTGATTTTATCCAGAATGGGCAGAAATTAAAACTGAATCTTTACAGAGAAATCAAGTCTGAAGATGATAATATTCCTTATCTCAACGGGAAAGCCATTAATACTCAAAAAATCGATGATTTTTTAAATTATATGGTTCAAAACAACCAGGAAATCGGAAGTATATCTATTTTCAGAAATGGAGCAGAAGTTTATAAAAGAGATTTTGGACAGAAACTTTTACCTACAAATGTTATCTATGATCAAAACACAGGATACCAGATAGGTTCCATTAGTAAAATGATCACAGCAGTTATGCTTCTTCAGTTGGTTGAAAATGGAAAACTTAATCTTTCCGACCCCCTTTCAAAATTCTATCCCGAAATTCCTAATGCTAAAAAAATCACTATTAAAAATATGCTGAACCATACCAGCGGCTTGACGGATTATGTAGGAAAAGCCAGTAATAATAACTGGTTATTCGACAAATCTGTGGGTGATAAAGCAATCATTGATACCATTAAAAAAAATGGAGTAAGCTTTCAGCCGGGAGAAAAGACAAGATATTCCAATTCTGCCTACTTTTTACTAAGTAGAATTCTGGAAAAAATATATAACAAACCTTATAACGTCATTTTAAAAGAAAATATTCTTGATAAAGTTGCGATGCATGATACTTTTTCAGTTCTTGATCATCCTAAGAATATTTTTAGATCATATGAATTTAAAAAAGACAGCTGGACAGAAGTTAAAGACTTTAATTTTCATAACTGTATCGGATTAGGCGACATTACTTCCACCCCGAAAGATTTGAATGTTTTTATCAATGCTTTATTCAATGGTAAATTTGTAAAGAAAGAAACTCTTGACATGATGATCTCCAATAAAGAGGAAAAGCTTTTTGGTACTGGAATCATGAAAATGCCGTTTTACAACATCATTTATTACGGACATGGTGGTGATACTGCCGGAAGTCACTCTACGCTTGGCTATGATCCTAATGACCAGCTATCCTATGCTATTACCATTAATGGGCAAAACTTTTCTCACAACAGTTTTTACGTTGCTCTCCTTAATCTGATTCATAACAGAGATTATAAATATCCGGTATTTACCAATGCTAAAATACCTGTAACTCAACTGGAAAAATATATAGGAGATTATTCGTCTAAAGATATTGACCTGGGAGTAAAAGTGTTTGTTAAAGAACCAGGACTATATGCTCAGGCTTCCAATCAGGCTGAATTTCCTCTGACTGCTACAGAAAAAGATCAGTTTACATTTAATAAAGATGGTATACAGTTTCATTTTATCCCTGAAAACAATCAACTTAAGCTTACTCAGGGCGGGAAAACTTTCTTGTTTAATAGAAAATAAACTATGAATAGTTTTGGCTAAAGCCAATATAATTATTTCATATTTAATCGGATCTGGATAAAATTAAAATAACGATCACAATCTTTATCATCCATAAGAATTGTAAGAAAGGATGCAAAAACTCCCATCATACAAACAAAAAACCTTAGATACAAAATCTAAGGTTTTTTATATTTTAAAATAATCATCTTAACATTCAGGAACGTTCACTGCGATAGCTAATCCTCCTTCTGAAGTTTCCTTAAAACGGTCACTCATAGATTGTGCCGTTTCCCACATTGTCTGAATGACCTCATCTAATGTTACTTTTGCTTTAGCGGGATCACTTTCTAATGCAATATTCGCTGCTGTGATCGCTTTCATGGCTCCCATTGTATTTCTTTCAATACACGGAATCTGTACAAGCCCTTTTATTGGGTCACAAGTAAGCCCTAGATGATGCTCCATAGCAATTTCTGCTGCCATCAATACCTGTCCTACGTTTCCTCCTAAAATTTCTGTAAGCCCAGCCGCTGCCATTGCAGACGATACTCCGATTTCCGCCTGGCAACCTCCCATTGCTGCAGAGATTGTTGCATTTTTTTTGAATAAAGTACCTATTTCTCCAGCTACCAATAGAAAACGGATAATATCATCCTCACTGATTGAATCCGTAAAAGCTTGAGAGTACATTAAAACGGCAGGGATTACTCCACTTGCACCATTGGTAGGCGCTGTAATAATTCTCCCGAAACTTGCATTTTCTTCATTCACCGCCAATGCAAAACAAGCGATCCATTTATTGATATTGGTAAAATTTTCTTCAGCATCTACTACCTGCTGAAACCACTCATCTTTATTTTTATAGATCTTGTCACCGAGCAGCTTTCTGTTGATACCGGCTGCTCTTCTGGAAACATTTAATCCTCCCGGAAGAATACCTTCCTTATTTACACCTTTATAAATACACTCCTTGATCTGTTCCCAGATATAAAGTGCCTCCTGCTTTGTCTCTTCCTGTGTTCTCCAGCTTTCCTCGTTGATAAAAATAAGATCTGAAATTTTCTTAAGACCAAGCTTCTCACAATATTTTGCAATATCAGAAGCTTTATGACATGGGTACAAAGTACGTACACATTGTTTTTGTATAGAGTTTTTCTCCTGACTTGCAATAAAACCTCCACCCACAGAATAAAAATCCTGTACAAGCTCAGTTCCATCTTCAAATACAGCCTTAAAGATCATCCCATTTGGGTGAAAATCAAGGTTTTTCTTCATATTTAAAATCAAATGATGACCATAAATAAACGGAATCACCTTTTCACCACCAAGATTGATGGTTTGAGTACTTTTTATATAGTCTATCTTCTCATCAATTTTTGAAGTATTGATTGTCTTAAAATCTTCACCGTTCAATCCCAGCATTCCGGCAATATCTGTCCCGTGTCCGATCCCCGTTTTTGCTAATGAACCAAAAAATTCAAGAAAAACTTCTTTAACTTCAGCTATTGATCTTTCTCTTTTTATAATTCTGATAAATGCAGATGCTGCATTCCAGGGTCCCATTGTATGTGAACTGGACGGACCTATCCCTACTTTAATAATCTCAAAAACCGATATTGATTCCATAAATGATTCTTCATTTTCCTCAAAGCAAAGATACATGATAAATCCTAATAAAAATCAGTATTCTGAATAGGTTTAATGATTATTTAAGAATTTTGGCGGCTATAGGAAAAATAAAAATTTATACTGTACTTTTATCTTGCTTTTCGGCAGATATTTCCTTTTCAGAATCTTTAAATATCTCATTCAATATTTTGGAAACTTCTTTAGATTTAGTCGCTGGAAATAAATGAGTTCCTCCCTTAATCACATAGTCCGGTTTTGAATTTCTGATAGGAAAAACAATATCCTTATCCCCCAATATCTGGATAACATTCGGATTTTCATCAAATTTCCATTCTGAAACCTTTTCTACAGACCATTTCAGATAATAGGGATCTCTTACTCTAAAGTACTGAAGCAATCTTGGATTTTTAGGATCAAAAAGCTTTCTGATGATGGCATATACATTGGCTGCTTTTGTATTGAAGAGCCCTACCGGTAATATGCGTGGGATTTTAGTAACCTCTCCCGTTTTTATGAATTTGGATTTTTCCTTATCGGATTTTATACTTCCCAAGATCACAACTTTCTCAGCAGGTTTCAATTGATTAATCTCCTGAACCATTATTCCGCCAAAAGAATATCCTACTAAACAGAACGGTTCTGAAGTATCTACTTTCTCTGCCATTCTCTCTACATAAGCATGAAAAGGCTCATTTTGCTTTGGAATAAGCCAATCTATAAAAATCAATTCGCAGTGCTTGGGAAACTCCAGTCTTTCAAGTACTTTAAAGTCTGCTCCAAGACCGCTTACAATATAAATTTTCATAGTACTAATTTATAAAAAATAAGGAAAGGATGTGCTTTTAGATGGAAAAGAATTCTATGTACAAAACTTATAACATTCTGTTTAAAAATTGCTGATAACGTTGTTTAGAACCTTAAAAGGACAAATTAAATGTTTTGAGGATATTATAAACTTTAGATTAGCACTCATAGATCATTTATAAAGTCTATTCACAAAAAAAGAGCAGCTCCTGAGAACCGCTCATTTTTATCAATATAGTATTTAATCTTACTTCTTTTTCTTTACAGGAACTCTGTTATCATTATCCAGTTTTTCAGTAGAAACTTTGAATTGGATATCCATTTCGTTCTTGATGAAATAATCTTTCAATGAAGACTGATAGAACACTTTGAAATCTCTTCTGTTTAATGAGAATTTCGCAGACTCAATAACTGTCGTAAACTGAGTAACATATACATTTGCAGGGAAAGATATTGTTTTTCTCACTCCTTTAAGGGTAAGATCTCCATACACTGTAGAATTGAATTCACTGTTTGCTAAAGGAATAATTTTAGTCAAATGAAACTTGGCAATAGGAAACTTTTTCACTTCAAAGAAGTTGGAGCTTTTCAGATCATCTGTTAATTTGATTTGATCTTCATCAGAAACATCTCCCGCCATTATACTTCTCATGTCTATAATGAACTCTCCATCTACCAAAACAGTATGATCAAAGTTGAATTTTCCACTCTTTAACTTTACCGTTCCGGAGTGAGAGGAAGCTTCAGTTTTTACAACCTTATATCCCCACCATCTGATCTCTGACGAAGTCACTTTTGAAACTTTATCAAATTTCCTTTGGGCAGAAACAAATGATATGCTTGCGCACACCATAGCAAACAATAGTAATCTTTTCATTCTTTTTTATTTACAATTCAACAAAAATAAAAAAAAGTGTAGAACTTCTACACTTTTAATAATCTTTTTTTGATTAATTTATTGAGCAGTCACCTTTACGATCATATCGATGTCATCTTTTAAAAAGACATCCTGCATAGAAGACTTGTAAGATACATCAAATTTTTGTCTGTCAAAAGAAAACTTATTAGATACTAAACTTACTACTCCTTTGCTGTAAGCAATCTTAGCAGGGAAAGAAATTGCATTGGTTTTTCCTTTTACAGTAAGATTTCCAGTTACCAGAGAGTTGTAGATTTTATCGTTGTTTTTCTTTACAGCAGTAATTTTAAAAGTAGCAGTCGGGAATTTTTCAACTTCAAAGAAATCACCATTTTTAAGGTGTCCGTTCAGTTTTTGTTGAGAATCACCTGAAACGTCAGTTGCATTGATAGAAGTCATGTCCAATACAAAGCTTCCTCCTACAAGCTGGTTGCCTTTCATTACCATATCTCCTGATTTTACTTTTACAGTACCATCATGAGAACTCGCTTCAGATTTTGCTACTTTGTACCCCCACCAGTGAACATCAGATGCTACAACTTTTTTAGACTGTCCGAAAGCTAAGCCACCAGCTAATACTGCTAACAAAAATATTTTCTTCATTGTTTAGAATTATTATAATTAAATTAAACACAAAGGTAGCCAACTTATTTGATAGATTTCATTGATGTATAATAAGAATATCAATTATTTTTATGAATAATATCATCTTATTAAAAAAGCTCCGAACTTCTTCGGAGCTTTTTTTATTCTTGATAGTAGGCAGTATACAATGCCATACCTTTTAATGCCGTATGATTTTGCTTGACCAGATAGATCGGAATATTTTTAAGCATTCCCTCCATTTTATCACTGATCTTGAATTTTTCATAGAATTTATCCTTATCAATATATTCTCTTACCATCTGAGGAATATCACCTGCGATCAGTAATCCGCCGGTTGCTTTAACCTTTAAGGTAAGGTTATTCGCTTCTCTTGCTAAGAATTCAAGGAAAGTATCCAGCGCAATTCTACAAATCAGCACATTTTCTTCTACTGCTGCTTTGTACAATTCTTCAACGAAATTTCCATTGGAAAGACGATCACTTAGCCATTCCGGTTCAGGATGCCTTTTTACATCTCTCAGGAAACGATAAATATTAAATAATCCTGATTTGGATAATACATTTTCCCAACTTACAATTCCATAAATATTATTTAGGAACTGATAGAACTCAACTTCTACATTGGTTCTCGGTGAGAATTCCGAATGTCCTCCTTCTGTAGCGAATGGTCTCAGGTTTTTCCCATCAAAGAAATAACCAGCTTCACCAAGTCCGTTTCCAGGAGCAAGGATGGCTACGTTTCCTTTTTCAAGGTGCCCACTTGTATAGATGGCATCCAGATCATCATCTTCAAGAAGAGCCATTCCGTAAGCAGAAGCTTCAAGGTCATTCAGCATCTCTACTTTTTCAAAACCGAAATCTCTTTTATATTCTTCCACATCAAGGTTCCAGCCTAATCTAGCAGGGTTACTTTTCCCGTCAATCACAGGTCCCGGCACAGCCATTCCTAAACGTTTTACATTTTCTAACTGATTATCCTGAATGAATTTTCTCAGAATATCATTGAAAGAAGCATATTCCTTAGTAGAATATGTATTTTGAATTTTTATCTCAAGACCTCCGTTACCGGAAACAAAATAGCCTAAGATTGTTATATCTTCACGAAGACTTGCTCCAATGATAGAAACATTATCATTATTACTGTTCTCTACTCCTGGTAAATAAAGTGGAAATTTTGGATTCAGAATCATAACCTCAAATTTTACCAAATATAATAATTGTTTTTGTAAAACCTGCACAGAACAAAAAAACCTTTCCACTTTCGTGAAAAGGTTTTGGTTAATAATTGTTTATATATTAAATCTAACTACTTTCCTAATGGAATATTATACCCGAAACCTACTCCGATATTCCCCACATTATAGTCTTGTCCGGCTAAATCTCCTTTAGTTCCTACAAAAACCTTTTGGTATTGTACGAAGAAGTTCCAATCTCTGTTGTGGTATCCGATTTCCGGCTTGATGTAGAAACCTCCGTTTGCTCTTTCCACATTCGTGTTTGAAGCTACAGTTTTATCTCCTACAAGGAAACCATATCCTAAGTCAGTTCCGAAATAGAAACCTGTCTGTTTTGGATAAATTCTTACTAAAGCAGCTACAGGAACCACTCCTACATCATTATTTTTATAACCGTTGTTATCTTTTCCAAAATAGTGAGTATATCCTGATGCGATACCTAATCCAAATCCAGGAGTAATAAGGTTCTGATAAGCTACATCTACTCCAACGGCAGCTGAAAGGTTATCTGAAGGAACTGCTAAACCAACATTCGCGCCTACTTTGATCATGTTGTTCATTTTTGAATCCTGTGCGCTTGCTATACCTGCTGTTAAAATTCCAGCTAGCAAAATTGCTTGTTTAAACATTTTCATAACTCTAATTTTTAAATTTTACTAAACAAGAGGATGTAAAAATCGTGCCAAGTAACGTATCCCTCAGTTTTTTAACACACATAAAACAATTAAACAAATGATTATCAATGCTTTATTTTATGTTAAAATTTAAATAAACGTTTAACAATTTTTATAAAAAAAAGTGCTCAAAATGTGAAATATGTATAAAAAGTTAAAGAATAAAAAATGTAATTCATTATTATAAAATAAATTTCACTGTTGGAAATCGCAAAGGCGCAATTGATATTAAAAAATGGATGCTTTAAGGCGCAAAGATTTTATCAAAAATAAAATTGTACACGGCTTATATTGCCACGAATACACACATGATTTATTAGGCAGTGGCTTAAAAAATCTCAGTATAATACTTGCTGAAAATCTTGGATTTTCTTGCGCCTTAAGAATGGTCAATGAAATATTTATCTATCCAACTACCTTTTTACAAAAAAAGAGACTGTTCGTAATAACGACAGTCTCTTTTCGATAATTTTAAATTTAAACTACTTTTACGTTTAAGCAGTAATCTGCTTGGGTTCTTTCTCTTTCTGATCTACTTTTTTATCAAGTTTTTCAGATATTTTTTTAACGACATATTCAATCGCTATAGGTGCTATAATTGCAATTAATGCTTTAAATATTCTTGATTTCATAGTGTGATTTTGTACTTGATTACTACAATTTCCAAGCCAAGATAAAATCAAAATTGAATTTTTAATTAATAATTGTCATAAAAACAGTAATTCAAATTCATATAAAGCCTATAAAATCAATATAAAACTAAATTTCTTCAGGAAGTACCAGTTCCTGATAATTTTTACTTCCGGCTTTGAATTTTTCCTCCATTCTCAACCTCAGTTTTTGAGGTTTATGCACCACAAGAGAATCTCCGAAACCCAGCAATAATCTTTCTAATTCATAATTGATCTGTACACAGATTCTAAAAAGTGTTCCTTCTTTTGTTTCACTCACAATCTCTTGGCTTTTGTGAAGTGGTTTGGTTTTTACATAAGGAGCATTAGCAGAATCTACAAAGAAAACTACTTTTCTCGGAACTATTGACTCGGCAACGGTAACGCCTACAATATCTTTAAAGTACTCATCACCATCCAGGTTTTTATCAATATAGGAAGCTTTTTCGTCAACTTCAATAGTTTCCATTCTATCCAAGGCAAGATTGTACATCTTTTGTTTATAAAGACAAACAAGAAACCAGCGGTTGTTGAATTCTTTCAGGAGTTGAGGATGAACTGTGTAAATACTAGATTCCCTGGCAGTAAAGCTTTTATAAAGGATTTTCAGTACTTTTTTATTTAAAATATTTTCATACAAAATATCAATATGTTCCAATCCTTTCAGCTGTTCATTTTTATCTAAATGAATAATCGACTTCTGGCTTGTGGAGTGAATGGAATCTTCCAATTTCTGAATAACTCCATTCATTTCTTTGAACATTGAAAAATCTTTAAACTGCTTCAGAATCTGAATAGCATTGTTCATCGCCTTAAGATCACTTTCGTTCACTGAGATATTATGAATACTGTATTCCGGATCACTGTAACGGTAATATTTTCTTTCATATACTTCAATAGGCGCTTCATACCCGAATTTTTCGCTTCGCATATTCTGAAGATCCAGCTGAACCGTTCTTTTGCTTACAAAGGATTCCTTTCCCTCAAATTCAAACAACGCTTCGGAACACTCATCAATAAGGTCTTCCAGTGTATATTTACGATACTTATTTTTGAGACACTTGTCTAATGTCTTGTAACGGATTAATGCGTTTTTATTGGATGACATGATTTTATTTTTTGTTAAAAGCAAAGGAAACCGGAAAGGGATAAAAGAGATTTTTCATTTAATATTATCCCATATTTTACCTACTACAAAAACTGCAGCATATCAAAACATGCCCATCAATATTCTTTACTTTTTCAGCTTAAAAAATTATTTCTCATTCAAAGGGTTCCCTTCAAATATCAATCCGTCCCAGCCGAATTCCATGAAGTTTCTGATATTCTGATGATCTGTTCCTTCAGGGTTTTTAAGTACATCATCTCTGTAAAATTCTCCAAAAAGCGGAAGTGTCTGTTCTTTCGTTAAGCCATTATAAGAGGCAAAACCGAAAATCTTACAAGAACCGTTGTTCTGCCCTTCTTCATTTCTTGTATTTCCGTTTTTAAATGCTGTAGGGGTAAAATCGTAATTAGCATCTATATAAGCAATAACATCACTGAATTGGATAGTTTCTGGAAAATGCTGTAGTTGTTCTAATAATAACATAGTCTGTAGATTTATATTGTAAACAGATACTTAAAGCCAGTTACAGAACCGGAATTTCTCTGTCATTTTCTATTTTTTGTAAAATTAATCAAAATTTTCTTATCTACGCAAAACTATTGCGCAATACGTGTATTACTTTGCACTATCAAAATCAAATAACAATGGAATTTAATGGAAATCACTTAATCGAATTAGGATATAGACCAGCGAAATGGTTTAAAGATGCCATTACCTATATCAATGAAAATAATCTGAATGCAGATCAAATCAATGAATATCTGGTGCAGTTCAGACAACCGGATATTATCCCACTTCACGACACACCTCAGGACTTTATTATTAATATCAGAGCTGAACATGAAAGTGAAAATGATAATGTAGAAAAGGTAATCAAAACGATGAAAGTGCTGATGAAAACGCCAACGCTGACCGGAGGTGCTCTAATGCCTGATGCCTGTCCTACGGGACCGGAGGGACAGATTCCTGTAGGAGGTGTGGTGGTAGCAAAAAATGCTATTCATCCGGGATTCCATAGCGCAGATATCTGTTGTTCTGTGATGTTAACAGATTTTGGAAAAGCAAATCCTAAGGAGGTTCTTGATGCTGCTCATTCTGTTACTCATTTCGGATATGGAGGAAGACCAAGAGGTGAACAGATGCCTATGTCTCAGGAATTGATGGATGCTTTCAGAGAAAATGAGTTCTTGAATGATGAAAAACTGATCAGTATTGCCCGTTCTCATATGGGAACACAGGGTGACGGAAATCACTTCCTGTTTGTAGGAATCTCAAAAAATACAGGAAATACCATGCTGGTAACTCATCACGGATCAAGAGCTCCGGGAGCAGCATTATATGATAAGGGAATGAAGGTTGCCAATCGTTTCAGACAGGATATTTCTCCTGAAACACTAAGAGAAAATGCATGGATTCCTTATGATACTGAAGAAGGAAAATCATATTGGGAAGCACTTCAGCTAATAAGAACATGGACAAAGGAAAACCATACCAACATTCATGATGCCGTTCTGAACAAACTTGAAATGGAGAAAGAGAACAGATATTGGAACGAACATAATTTTGTTTTCAAGGATGGTGATCTTTTTTATCATGCTAAAGGTGCTACTCCATTGGATGATAAGTTTATGCCTGATATTACAGGACCTAGACTGATTCCTTTGAACATGGCGGAACCGGTATTGATTGTTCAGGGTAAAACGAATGATAGAAATCTTGGCTTTGCCCCACACGGAGCAGGAAGAAATTTCAGCAGAAGCCAGCATAAGAGATCTCTGGCACATAAGACCACTGAAGAGATCTTTAATGAGGAAACTGCAGGACTGGATATTCGTTTCTATTCTAATGAAATTGATATTTCTGAATTACCGAGCGCTTATAAAAATGCAGCTAATGTAAGAGCTCAGATCGAAGAATACGGACTTTGTGAAGTATTGGATGAGGTGATGCCTTACGGATGTATCATGGCAGGTGATGTTCAGAAAAATGCACCCTGGAAGAAAAAGAAAAAATATAGAAAAGCTTAATATTACTATGATCTAAACCTTATAGGTTTTTGAAATCTATAAGGTTTGGAAAAAACAAAAAAACTAATAACCCAACCTTCCGGATGTAAAAGTCTGTAAGGTTCATGAAAACTTTTTTCATAAAGGCAGGGGCAGTAGCTCAGATGGTAGAGCAACAAAATTACTTTTCGCTACAGGCAAATGAAGTTCCTATGAATCCTAATTGTGTGTCACAGGTTCGAGTCCTGTCTGCTCCTCAATAAAATAAGGCAAAGAAAGTTTCTATATGTTAGAAATACTTTCCGCTTTTTACAAATTATCAGGCAAAGGGAGTTCCTATTTTACTGGATTTTACTTCCCGCCTTTTCAAAACTATAGGTAAAAGGAGTTCCTATACAATTTCACTTTTAATGAACCTACTCCTCACTTATTTTTTTAAAATGAAAACAATGAAAACATTACAATTATTCAATGCTGTACTGGCTAAGGAATCGAATGCAGAGCCATTTATTTCTAATGACGGTTTTATTATTGAACCTCATGCAGTCTGGGCAAAAAAAGAAATCATCGCCTATTATTCAAAAGAAAAGCTGAATGGAAATGATTTGAATAAAACGTTCCATAAATCTTGGGAGAAGATAAAAAATACTTCCAGAACTGACTTATTTTTTGAACAGATTCAACATTATATTTCAACGTATGGAAGTAATTTTCAGAGTGAAATTTACATTCCTAAAGAAATATTGAATATACCTGACACAAAGTTGATTTTTAAAGTAATAAAAGCTTATACAATAGAAGAAATGCAGGAAAAATGTCTTTCTCTATTGAAATCCGGAATTGCTTTGAAGGAAGAAACAATTAATGATTTACTGTATATTCTTCATACGGAACTGGAATATGATTTTACAGGAAAAGAAAATATCCGAAATAAGGAAGCCATTATAAAAATTGCTGATCTGTACGATATTTATCCTGAAAATCCTGTTGAGTTTTTTCGTTATGTAATCTATAAAACAACCCAAACGACGCTTTTAATTAAAAATGACGAATTGATTGATTTAATTAAACAGAGTAATTTTAACCCAACATCTCTGTTTAACAGCTTTGGTATGGAAAAACTGGCAGAAATTTTCAACAGATTTAAACCATTATTCCTTGCTTATAAAAACAGAGCTCCAAAAGCGGTTAATAAAATCTCAAAGCTTTCTAAAGTATATCATAAGCCATTAATTTCCAATCCGCTAAATGAGGCAACGAACACATTGCTGGAGAATAGTGATTGGCATTGGCTGGAAAATGCAACGCCGTTTGCATTATTCAAAGCTTTATCAGCATGTTACTCAAGAATGTATGGTCAGGATACTTTTGTATACAGAATCAGAAATGGAAAATCGTGGGTTAAAAAAGGGAAGGAAACTTATGTGAATCAATTCAACTATGAATTTATTTTGGATTTCCTAAAACTGAAGTATGAAAATATTTCCGGAAAGAAATTCTATTTCCCTGAGAATATAGAATTCGCACTTCCTACTTCTGAAAAGATGTTTGTAGGAAATATCCCGACAGGAACCCGTTTCTCTGGTGAAAAACTAGCTGTAGGAATCTATTGGGAAGATGGATGGGGAGCGTATGATCTTGATCTTTCGGCATTGAACATCGGGGGAAAAACAGGCTGGAATGCTGCTTATAATCAGGATGACGGAAATCTGATGTATTCCGGAGATATGACTTCTGCGCCCAATGGTGCTGTGGAATATCTGTATGCCAATAAAGGGCTGCATGTTCCTACACTGGTCATGAATAATGTATATGCAGGAAACACTGAATGCGGATATAAAATTGTGATCGGTAAAGGCGATGATATTTCAAGAGAATATATGATGAATCCAAACCATCTTTTTGCTGAAGTGAAATGTAATTCTGTTCAGAGACAGACTGTCCTTGGAATGTTACTTCCAAAAGGAGGAAAACAAACTTTTGTTCTGTTGAATTTTGGTGCCGGTCATTCTCATGTTTCCGAAAATTCTGAAACTTCAGAGATGGCAACGAACGCTTTATACCAGCAATGGTATGAACCGATCTCTTTCAATGCGCTAGTAAAAGAGCTGGGAGCAGAGATTACAACAGAAAAAATGGAGGCTGATTTTGATTTTTCACTGGAAACTTTAGAAAAAGATAGCTTTATCAATATTTTTAAATAAATAGGTTCAAAACCATGTGATTTTGTCACGTGGTTTTTTGGAATAATATTCAGAAAGAAATATACTTTTAAAAATATAAGAATATAGATTCCTACGGAAGGACAAATAGAGATCTTCTGTAGTAAACATACACTTTGTCATCTAAACTTATGTATTCAATTATTAATAAAGTTTTCGACAAAAAAGATTCAGCATTTGCCTTTCTTATATTCGTTCTTTACACGTTCATCTTTTTAATAGAAAAATACCCTTCCTTACTCTCAACAATTACTTTCTTACCATAATCAATCTGAATGGTAAACATATTTTCCAATGGAAATTGCAGTACATATTGTAAAATCAGACGGATAACACCGGCATGGGCAATTATTAAAGTTTTACGGATATCTTTTTTTACAATAAGCTCATTCCAGAAGCTCAGCACCCGCGTTTGCATTTCAACAAGATTCTCACCTCCGGAAGCCTTTACATGAATAAAATCTTCATACCAGGGAGTTATTTCTTTTTCAGGAATATCAGTCCATTTCTTTAATTCCCAATCTCCGAAATTCATTTCACGCAATCTTTCATCCGTTGAATATTTGAATTTAAAAAAGTCCGCCAAAAGACAGCATCGTTGAGCAGGGCTTGAAACGATATAATCAAAATCAGGATCAAGATTTAAAACTTCAAAATCTTCCTTATGCTCTTTTCGTAAAGGCATTTCGGCAAATCCATAACAAAGGTTTTCCGGGTTATCTACAGCGGTATGCCGGATCAGATGAATTTCCATACGATCATTGTTCCAAGATAAAATAAAACTTCAGCCACCTGTTGAACAGACCCCAGACAATCGCCGGTATATCCTCCGATATGTTTTTTAAAATACCATCCCATACAGATCTTTCCCAGATATGCGAGTGCAAAAGCTAAAATCAAGCGCCAGTCCGGAATGAAGGCAAAAGAAATTAAAACCCCGATAAAGCTTACTCCCAAAGCCAATCCGTCTAAAGGTTTATTGGCTAAAGGTTTAGATTTGCTTACATCAATATCAGTCACATACTGATGCGTATAGATCATGGTCCCGGAAATAAATCGGCTAGAAGTATGAGCAAGAATTACAACAGCTAGTGTCTTCCAGAGATCGGCTGTTCCCAAAGCCTGAATACTAAAGAATTTTAAAGCAAAAAGCAAAATAATCCCTATGGTTCCATAAGCTCCTACTCTGCTGTCTTTCATTATCGTAAGAATCTTCTCCTTACCATATCCGCCTCCAAAACTGTCACACATATCTGTAAAACCATCCTCATGAAATGCTCCCGTAAGTAAAACACTCCCTATCATCATGAGAACAATACCTATCTCCAGATTAAAAAGTTGTGTGGCAAGATAGAGAATAGCAGCATTCATCACTCCTACCAGAAACCCTATCCAAGAAAAATATTTTTGAGATTTATTCATAATCTCACTGGAATACGGAAGGGTAAACGGAACCGGAATTCTTGTAAAGAACATAAGTGCCGTTGCAAAGTAGATCAATTCGTTCTTTATGGTCTTCATTTATTCTTTATTTGAAACCTGAGCGTCTTCAAAACTGGACATTTCATTCAGGAAATTAACTGCGCTCTGGATAATCGGGTAAGCCAAAGCACAACCAGTTCCTTCTCCCAAGCGTAAATTAAAATTCAGCAACGCTTTTTGTCCCAATAGTTCGAGAAGCTGAAGGTGGGCATTTTCATCACTTACATGACAGAATATAGAATTTTTAAGGATTGCAGGATTCTTTTTCCATGCAGTAGCCATTGCAACCGTTGCAATGAATCCATCTACCATGATCAGCATATTCTGGCGAAAAGCTTCTTCCATTGCTCCGATCATCTGGGCAATTTCCAGACCTCCAAAGGTTTGTGCAATCTCATCGGGACTTACGGCATCAGGATATTTTTCTATTGCTGCTGATAAAATATTGATTTTATTCTGCAACTGATCATCATTCAGTCCGGTTCCGCGTCCGATACAGCTTACGATGGAAAGATCAAACAATTTACTCATCATCAGTGAAGAAGCAGAAGTATTTCCAATTCCCATTTCACCAAATCCAATGATATTGCAACCCGTTTCTGCAATTTCGGCAACTACAGAACTTCCGTTATTTAAAGCTTTCTGGTATTCTTCTAACGTCATTGCAGGTTCTTCAAGAATATTACGGCTGGATTTTCTGACTTTTTTATCTATTAAATTCAATCCTTCGGGAAAATCAAAATTGACTCCTGCATCAACAATTTTTATATTCATATCATGTTGTCTGCAAAATACATTAATTGCCGCCCCGCCTCCCAGGAAATTCATCACCATCTGATAGGTCACTTCCTGCGGATAGGCACTTACTCCTGCCTTTGCAATTCCGTGATCGGCAGCAAAAACCACCATGTGCGGATGGGATAGCTGAGGAGAAGTTGTGTCTTGAACCATCCCAATTTTATGGGCAAGGTTTTCCAAATCTCCTAATGCGCCAAGAGGCTTGGTTTTAAAATCAATTTTATGCTGTAATTCTGTGGTCAACATGGATGTAAAGTAGTTATGTTAAATAGAGAAAGTGCAATATTAGTGAAATAAGGAGTATTGTGGGTAATGTTTGTACAATGGATTGATGGTGGATAGAGAGAAAAAGAGATAATAGACAAAGAGATGAGAGATAAAAACCCCTGAAAATGGAACGGAGACCAATATTTCAGATTTGAGACTCAGATAATTTAAGCATAAAACCCTTTTATATTGTAATAAAAATCTTAAACCTCCGCCACTCTAATACTCTAATACTCTAATACTCTAATACTCTCAAACAAAAAAACTACGCACAAATACTGCGCACTACCTCTCTTACTTTGCATTATAAATTAAAAACAATGACACCAAGAATATTAGAAAAAATAAAAGAAGTAGAAGGAACAAAAGGTGTAGAAGTACTTCTTGCCGTTGAATCCGGAAGCAGAGCCTGGGGTTTTGCCTCGCCTGACAGTGATTATGACATACGATTTATATACCGCCATGAAAAAGACTGGTATCTTTCGCCCTGGGATAAAGATGAAACCATAGAATTTATGACAGAAGATGATCTGGACGGTTCCGGATGGGATCTCCGAAAGACATTTCATCTTTTGCTGAAATCGAATGCAGCATTATTAAGTTGGTTCTACTCTCCTATCGTTTATGAGAAAAATGACAAGTTTGTGGAACTTTTCAAGCCATTGGCAGATGCCTGTTTTTCTCCAATAGCAGTTTCGTATCATTATTTAAGCATGAGCAAAAAATACCTTGAAGTTTGCAGAGCTGATGAAGTAAAATTAAAAAGTTATTTTTATTGCCTAAGAACTGCACTTACAGGAAAGTGGATCATAGAAAAAGGAACGGTTCCTCCTGTATTGTTTAGTGAGTTGCTTGTTTTAGTGGATGATGAAACCAGAACAAAAATAGAAGACCTTATAACTTTAAAAGCCACGAAAGGAGAAGCTTATTATCATCCGAATGATTGGGAATTGTTTGAGTTTTTGGAGAAAACAATAGCAGAAAATGAGGAAAAATCGAAAAGTTTGAGAGGAGGAAATGCGGATAAAGCTGAAATAGAGAGGGTTTTTAGGGAAATATTAAACATGTAAAGGAAAAACAAAATGAAAATATTTAATTTTTTCAGAAAGAAGGAGGTTACACATGGTCAAAAAAGAGTTGAGAAATTGCTTTCTAAAGAAGAAAAAACACATGAGTTTGTTGAACAATGTGAATTATTAAAGAACGAATTAGGGCTTGAAGTTCCATTATCAGTCATTGAATGTTTCAAAAAATACGATCTTCCTAAAAACAATTATTATTACAGTATTTTTTGGGATATAGATGATGACAGCTTTGAAATTTTCTATACCGAAGCTTTTATTGAATGGATAGTTACCCGATACCAAGACCTTCATGGATTTGATACTGATTTGAATGAATTATCAAAACAACTGGATGAGGCTATTTATGAATATCGCATGAAAGAAAAATGTTTTGACAGAACAAATCCTGATTTTGATTTTATCAACAAATGCTATGAAGAATTCAGGAAGTCCGGACAAGAATTAATCATCACCATGGAGCTTGGACATTATGATCATCTGCTTCTTAATACTGAAGAAAAAGGCAACGTGGCAGATAGCATATCATCTTATCAAACAACAAAAGGAATAAAATACAAAGTTCTTACACAGTCTAAGCCACTACAGGAACTTATCAGAGAAGCTTTGGAAAGACAGAAAAACCAATATTAATATTGTTAAATATACCCAATGAAAAATATAATAGCACTTTCCCCCATATACACGGAAGACAGCAATAATCTAAAAAAAGCATCCCTTAATTCACCATATGAACTGAACCGTTTCAATGCGAAATGGAATGTTCCTGAAGAGTTTCGCTCTGATGTGATTGCAGTATATGGCGAAGATATCTATTCCGAAATTGTTGCTGAACAATGTAATCTGACTTTAACAAAACCAAAAGATAACTGGCTTGCTGGTATTTCAGAGGAATTTACAAAACGTAAAATTTCCTATGCACAATTGAACGATTTTATTAACGAAGAAGATATTTTCATTAAATGTTCTGACTTTAAAAGTTTTAAAGCAGGGGTTTATCACAAAGTGACGGATATTAAAGGTTTTGATACTATAGATCCAAGCGCAGCAGTTTTCACTTCGGAAGTTGTAGAATGGGAGCTTGAAGTAAGATGTTTTGTACTTCATCATGAAATAAAAACATACTCTTCTTATTGGAGAAACAATAGTTTTGATACCAATTCCTTATCTGAAACTGAAAAGAACGATATGCTTGAGTTTTTTAAAAAATTTATCAAAAAGTATTCTACTACTTTACCCAATGCTATAGTTCTGGATTTTGGTATTATCAAAGGAAAAGGCTGGGCATTAATTGAAGCTAACCCGGCATGGTGCTCTGGATTATATGCCTGTGATGCTGAAAAAGCTTTAGAAGTGATTGTAGAAAGCTGTATTAAAAATTAGGGCACAATAAAGGAAAATGTAACAACTACAATGACTATCCAAGACCTCAAAAACAAAAACCTCATCCTCTTCGAAGCTATCTCCGGTAGCCGCGCTTTCGGTCTGGCAACGGAAACTTCAGATACGGACATCCGTGGAGTGTATTATTTACCTAAAGAAGATTTCTTTGGGCTGAACTACATTCCACAGATTTCCAATGAAACGAATGATATTGCGTATTACGAAATCGGAAGATTTGTGGAATTATTGCAGAAGAATAATCCTAATATTTTGGAAGTCCTGGCAAGTCCGGAAGATTGCATACTTCATAAAGATCCGGTGATGGATGTACTGAAACCTGAAGATTTTATTTCAAAATTATGCAAAGATACCTTTGCAGGATATGCTGTTTCTCAAATCAAAAAGGCAAAAGGTCTTAATAAAAAGATCCTGAATCCTATTGATAAAGAAAGAAAATCTATCCTTGATTTTTGCTTTATACTTAAAGAACAAAATGCTGTTTCTTTAAGCAAATGGTTGTCCGCAGAAGGAAAAGTTCAGGAAAAATGTGGATTAACAGCTATTGATCATACAAAGGGAATGTTTGCCTTATTTTATGATGATGCAGATGTTTTGGGCTATAAAGGAATTATTCAAAACGAAGATGCCAATCAGGTTTCTGTATCGTCTGTTCCAAAGGATAAAAAGCCGGATGCATATATGTTCTGTAATTTGGATGCCTACTCTACGTATTGTAAAGATTACAGGGAATATTGGAAATGGGTAGAAGAGCGCAATGATGAGCGTTATAACGTCAACAAAACCCACGGACAGAACTATGACAGCAAAAACATGATGCACACCATCCGTTTATTGCAATCCTGTGATCAGATTTTTAAAACAAAATCATTGCAGACAAAGGTTGATAACCGAGAAGAATTATTGGATATTAAATCCGGAAACTGGTCTTATGAAGCTGTGATGAATAAGGCAGATGATTTAATACAATCTATTGAAAAGCAATATGCTATTTCAAATCTCCCTAATTATCCGGATCTGGAAAAAACAACAAAAATACTTGTTCAGATCAGAGAACAACTATACGGCGGAAATTATACATAATAAATAATGAGTAATAAATAGTGGGAAATAACAACAGTAAATCCCACTCTCATACTTTCAAACCCTAAAATTCCTCGTATTATAAGCCATGATTTCAATTTTTTTAATTTAAAATGAATTAAAAGCACTGATTATGACAACATTCCTTTCAGTTTTCATGAATAAATTCTAGTCTTGAAAATAAAATTTTATTTAAATTAATTATTGTTTTACGATAATTAATTATACATTTGTAATACTAATTAATGATCGTGACATGAACCAGACCAAAATTATATCCCGAATTTTATTTTATATCTGCTCCATCCTGTCAGGAGGATATTTAATAACAGCATTGTATTCCATATTCTGCCTTGTTACAGATTTTTCTGTGACTCCTTATAAAAATGGTGAGTTCCTTCACATCAATTATCCATTTACGGAACAACCGTTCCTGAATATAGAAAACAATTATCCTTATATTATCTTTTCATTTATGCTGGTCTTATTTTCTTATGGAATCTTTTTCTGGCTTTCGGCAATGGTTTTCAGGGTATTTTTCCAGCCAAAACTTTTTACAAAAGAACATATAGTACAACTCAAGAGATTTTACCTTTTTAATATTTTTATTCCGCTTCCCGTAGTCATTATCGCGAATTTCTTTGTGGAAGTAGAAAGTATCATCTGGGGACTGGTGTTTATTCACTTTATGCTTGGAATTTTCTGTCTGTTTCTTGCCAATATATTTAAGCAAGGGCTACATTTGCAAAACGAACAAGATCTATTTATTTAACATGCCAATTATAGTCAACTTAGATGTGATGCTAGCCAAACGAAAAATGCAGAGTAAAGAATTGGCAGAAAAACTGGGAATCACACCCGTCAACCTCTCTATCCTGAAAACCGGAAAAGCCAAAGGCGTACGCTTTGACACGCTGGAAGCTATCTGCAAAATCCTGGAATGCCAACCGGGAGATATTCTGGAATACAAAGAGTAAGATTCATAGAGTCCAAGGTTAAAAGTTCATCGTTTAAGGTTGTCATCCTTTTCAATATTCTGGTATTTGAAAGCTGAAAGTCTTATACATGATCCTCATTATCGACACTCTAAGTCTCTCATCTATTATCCGTCTCTCTAACAACAGTAGTCCTCCACAGGATTGCTTCACTTCCTATTATCTAAACTCATCATTATGAACACCTTAGCTATCAATCATCTTAATCTTACGTATAAAAATGGTTTTCAAGCCATTAATAATATTTCATTGGAAATAAAAAACGGAATGTTTGGGCTTTTAGGTCCCAATGGAGCCGGAAAGTCTTCCCTGATGAAAACCATCGTAGGCTTACAGAAACCAAGTTCGGGAACCATTTTTTTCAATGATACAGATGTTGTCAAAAACCCTGAATTTATCAAGAAAAATTTAGGATTTCTTCCTCAGGACTTTGGAGTTTACCCTAAAGTTTCAGCCTATGATCTTCTTGACCATATCGCAATACTGAAAGGCATTACAGATAACAGGTTTCGTAAAAAACAGATCACAACTCTGCTTGAAAAAGTTAATCTTTCAGACTTTAAAAGCAAAGAAGTTCATACTTTTTCAGGCGGAATGAAGCAACGTTTCGGAGTGGCTCAGGCATTGTTGGGAGATCCCAAAATCGTTATTGTGGATGAACCTACGGCAGGTTTAGACCCTGAAGAAAGAAATCGGTTCAATATTCTGCTGAATGACATCAGCCAGGATGTAATTGTGATTCTATCCACACATTTGGTTGAAGATGTAAGAAATCTATGCTCAGAAATCGCTGTCATGAATCATGGACAGATTATCAGAAAAGGTGAACCTAAACAATTAATGGCTGAACTGGAGAATAAAATCTGGTCCCGATCTATCAATCAAAACGATTTGGAAGTGTATTACACACAATACGAAGTAATTAGCAGACAATTGATAGAAAGAGAGCATCATATTACTGTTTTCTCCGATAAATCTCCTAAAGACTTCCGTCCTGTAAATCCTTTACTAGAACACTTTTACTTTTATTCCTTAACTCAAAAACCTTAGCGATGAACGCCATATTTTCTTTCGAAGTCAGACGCAATTCCAAGCACTGGCTTACCTATCTTATTGCCTTAATTCTTGTATTTATTGGTATTTTTTGTGGTCAGCAGTTCAATCTTTCTGTGGGAGCAGGAATTTATCTGAACTCACCATACACCATTGGATTTATGACCGGAATGCTGAGTCTTTCCATCCTGTTTTTTGCAACTGTTTATGCCTTACAAATTTTATTTAAAGAACAAGATTCAAAATTCCATACCGTTCTCTATTCATATCCCCTGTCAAAACAGACGTACCTGAAAGGAAAATTTGGGATCTATTTTTTACAGACATTTTTAAGTTTCGTCCTTCTGATGTTGGGATTTATCATAGGTCAGAACCTTCGTACCGGAAGTGAAATTCAGACGGGATTCAATAGTATTCATTATCTCTATCCTTTATTTATTTTCGGATTTATCAATACACTTTTGGTATGCAGTTTTCTTTTTTTAATCTCCTTTTCTCTCAGAAAAAAACTGCTGGTGGTCATAGGAGGATTATTGCTGTATGTTTTCTATATGATTATTTTGCTATTTTCCAATTCACCTTTCATGGCAGGAAGCATTCCACAATCTTTAGAAACACAACAGATTTCAGCCCTATTAGATCCTTTTGGATTATCTTCTTACTTTATGGAGGCAAGATCACTTACTGCCGAACAAAAGAACATGAAGATTGTGCCCATCACAGGATATTTATTTTTTAACAGAGTCCTTGTTTTTCTTATATCTTCGGGGCTTTTATTACTTTCTTTAAAATTATTTTCCTTTTCTACGATTTCAAAGCAGAAAGTAAAGAAAACAATTGCTTTAGCTGATTATTTGCCTAAGATTTCACAAACGAAATACTCTACAGTCCAATCCGAGTATAGAACAATTTCTTCATTAAAATCAATACTATCATTTGCTAAAATTGATAGTATATACCTCTTTAAAAGCATTACCGTTCCTGCAATTTCCATTCTCGTGATCTTTGCTGTCGGAATGGAAATGTATGCAGAAATCGAAAAAGGAATTCGTCTTCCTCAGAAATATGCGAGCTCAGGGCTTCTTGCCACCACTATTTCAGAGAATTTTCACTTCATTGGGCTGATTATCACAGCTTATTTTATTAATGATCTGTACTGGAGATCCCGTTCATCAGCTTTCATTCTGATTGAAAACAGTACTTTTTTTTCAAAAAATAAATTAGCCGGACATTTCTTTTCCATAAGTATTTTATTGTTCTTTTTTACTATAATTTTAATTGTAGAAGGTATTATATTTCAGGCTGCATATCAGTATTTTCATATCGATTGGAATGCTTATCTCGCTGTTTTTCTTTTCAATACTTTTCCGCTCATCTTATTTTCTGGATTCATTTTGCTGATCAACGATAGGATCCCTCACAAGTTTATTGCTCTGGGAATATCAGTTTTGGTTGTTTTCACCCTTGCAGGTCCTGCTTCCGGTAAAATTATCCCCTATCCTCTTATCAGAATATTTTCAGGTTTTAAGGGAACTTACAGTGATTTTAATGGGTATGGAAATTATGAAAATGTTTTTGTTCAAAGATTATTATTCGGAGCGGGCATCATCTCTTCATTATGGACGCTAAATACTTTGATCAAACTTGGAAAAGTTCATTTTAAGCAATTACTTTTCACCGTTATTTTATGTGTTTCAGGAATCATTGCAGGAAGTTATTTCATGAAAGGTTATCTTCCTAAGGATTCAAATAAAGAGCTGCTGAGTTTCGTTAATTATGAAAAGGATTTCAGAAAGTATGAAAATCTGCCACAACCTGATATTACAGATGTAACGACTGAAGTAAAGCTTTATCCCTCAGAAAACTCCTATGAAATTCACGGAAAATATATCCTAAAAAACCAAACGGATCAATCCATTAATAAAATTCTGATCAATTTTAATCCTGATCTGAATTTGGAAAATGCAATATTTAAGTCTGAAACTGAAACCATACCTATTACCCAAAACACTTTCCAAATAGGGCTAAAAAAAACATTATCACCTAATGCCACAGCTTCCCTTGAATTTAAAATTTCTTATAAATGGCTGGCGGTAAACGGACACCATTCCTTTAATGCCATTATTGAAAACGGATCTTTTATGAGAATCAGCAGATATTATCCAACCATTGGTTATCAAAAGGATTTTGAAATTCAGGATCAGCAGATCAGAAACCAATATAAACTTGGAAAACTGGCAGCGAGATCAAAACCAGAAGCCCCAGAAGTATTCAAAAAAGATTTTATCAATCTCGACCTGATTATCTCCACCGAAAAGACTCAGACCGCTATAGGTACTGGTGATCCTGTAACGTCTTGGACGTCATCAGAACGCAATTATTTTCGATATAAATCAAAGAATATCCCTTTCCGCTTTGCAGTTTCTTCAGCAGAATATCAGGTAAAAAGTATTGATTACAAAGGAATAACCGTAAATGTTTTCTATCATAAAAACCATTTTGAAAATGTAAACCATCTTCTTGAAAATGCTAAGCTTACCTTGGATTACTGCCAGCAGAATTTTGGAAAATATCCTTTTAAAACGATCAGTTTTGCAGAAATATCTTCATTTACCAGAGGTTTTGCTGCCACCGCCTACCCTTCTGCCATTTTTATGCCCGAGGATATGGTTTTTCATGCTAATATTAAGGCTGATCAACAACAGGATGTGATTAATGAGCTTGCAGGACATGAGCTTTCCCATCTTTGGTGGGGAAACAGCCAGATCAATCCCGATAACAGAGAAGGTTCCGCAATGCTTACAGAAACCCTCGCCATGTACACCGAAATGATGCTTTATAAAAAGATGCACGGAAAAGCAAAAATGATGGAAAGACTCAAGGTTCATCAGCAGATTTATGATAATGAGAAAGGATTATTCGACGATCTTCCCATCTACAGAGCTACCGGAGAAGTTTCTCATATTTCTTATTCCAAAGGAGCTGTGGCGATGGTCCAATTATGTAATTTAATAGGTGAAAGTAAAGTAAATACTGCTTTGAAAAATTTCCTGAACAATAATCCATATCCCAAGAAACCGTCTTCAATGGACCTGCTATCTGAGTTTTATAAAACTGCACCCAATAAGCATATGAAAAAACAGATCGATCAATTATTTAAAGAAAATTAATTTTATTTGAATATAAATCCTTATGATAAAGGAAAAATGAGTGATTCTATTCACAGTTTTTGATTTTTTATTAAAAATATTTTCAGAAAGATGTAACAAAAGAAAATTGTCATCAACAAATTAATTGATATATCAATAATTGATAAATCATTATAATCTGAAAGTATGGAAAAATTAAATTCAATTATATTCTACAACATAGACAAAGCCATCAGAGCCTATAGAAACTATGCACAACGCCAGCTGAAAGCGCATGGATTCACCATAACGATTGATCAGTGGCTTATCATCAAAGCAATTCTGGAAAACCCGGGAATTACCCAGAATGAAATTGGTGATCTTGTTTTTAAGGACAATGCTTCTGTGACGAGAATTATTGATTTAATGGTAAAATCTGAATATATCACAAGACATGTTCATCCTGATGACCGCCGAAAAACAAATCTGGAGGTGACAGATTCCGGAAAAAAAGTAATCCGAGAGGTTCAGAATATCGTAGAAAAGAACCGGGAAGTTGCTTTAAAAGGGATTACAAAGGATGAGCTTGAGGTAATGTATTCGGCTTTGCTTACTATTTCAGAAAATTGTCTTAACCCTAAAAAATAAAACACTATGACCAGAATATTTTCACTCATTTTTATCTGGATACTGATGTTATTCAGCAGTTTACTTTCAGCCCAGATACAGAGTTTCTCATTGTCCGGAACCATAAAATCCGACAAAACAGAACAGATGGAAATCAACCTTTTGGATGCTGATAATAAACTAATTAAAACAGAAATTGCAGATTCCAGCGGAAAGTTTGGATTCAGTGATCTGAAAGGCGGAACGTATCACTTAAAAATCAACAGAAACGGCTCAGAAATTTACCATTCCGAGATAATTTCAGTGGCAGATAATACAACACTTCCTTCTATTGATCTGAACGTAAAATCAATTGAAGGCGTTACCATTACCAAATCTAAACCAATGATCGAAAGACAGGATGGTAAAATGATCATGAATGTAGAAAACAGCATTGCCAGCACCGGAAATTCTGCTTTTGAAGTATTGGAAAAGGCTCCGGGCATCAATATTGACAATAATGATAATATCAGCCTTAGAGGAAAAAGTAATCTTCTGATCCAGATTGATGGTAAAAATACACCAATGACCGGGAACGATCTTGCTAATTATCTTAAAGGAATTCCTTCATCCACCATTGATAAGATAGAATTCATTACGAATCCATCATCAAAGTATGACGCTGCGGGATCTTCGATTATTAATATCAAGCTTAAAAAAGAGCAGAGAAAAGGGACCAACGGAAGTGTTTCCACTTCTCTGGGAATGGGAAAATATGTAAAAAACAATAATAGTTTCAGTATCAATCACAGAAATAAAAAAATCAATATTTTCGGGAATTACAGTTATGCCTACAGGGAAGCTTATAACTGGCTGGTTCTGGATAGAAATTTCTACAAGGATAATAGTTTTGAGAAAGCTTATATTCAGGATAACTATCTGAAATTTAAATTCAATAATCATATTGCTAAAGCCGGAATGGATTATTATATGAATGATAAAAACGTTCTCGGTTTTTCTGTAGGGCTTATTTCAAATACATTCAATCTCAATGGTGATAATTCCAATACAACGCTTAACAGTGTCTACAGACCCGAAAGTACTTTTAATACTCAAAATATATCAAATGATAAATGGACGAATGTTTCGTTTAATGTAAACCATAAATATACTCTTGATTCTTTAGGCTCGGAAATCTCTACCGATTTTGATTATATCAACTACTCAAATTCTTCTCTACAGAATTTTGAAACAAGAACACACAAAATAAATGATGGTACCAATCAGCTTGATATCATGAAAGGTGATCTGGATGGAAAACTGAATATCTATTCATTAAAATCTGACCTTACCAAAAATCTGAATAACGACTGGAAGCTTGAAAGCGGCGTTAAAACCAGCTTTGTAAAAACGGATAATGACCTGAAGTTCTTCGATGTGAAAGATGACGCTTTAGTGCCAGACTTTAGAAAAACCAATCATTTTATTTATGAGGAAAATATCAATGCGGTGTATGGAAATTTATCTAAAAAGTGGGATAAATTTAAAGCTACAGCGGGTTTAAGGTTAGAAAATACCAATGTAAAAGGTACGCAGGTTACCACGAATCAAATCAATAAAAGAAATTATACTCAATTGTTTCCAAGTGCAGTATTATCTTATGATCTTACGGAAAAAAGTAATCTGGAAGTGAATCTCAGCAGAAGGATTACAAGACCCAGCTACAATCAATTGAATCCTTTTAAGCTTTATCTTGATCCTACCACCATGAGATCAGGAAATCCGGATCTGAATCCTCAGACAACAATGAATTATGAACTTACGTATAGCTTAAGTAATAAATATTTTGCCACATTAAGCTACAGCAAAACATCAGATAATATCACAGATATTCTGAAACCTATTGTGGAAGATGGAGAAAATGTAACGGTACAGACTTTTGAAAACCTAAGCTCTGCTTCATATTTCGGATTATACCTGATCGCTCCCGTAAAGGTTACAAAATGGTGGGATATGAACAACAGTGCTAATTTCTACTACGGATCTTACACTGGGAATGTTTCGGAAACACAGATTAATAATAAAGGAAATTTTACTTTTAATATCAATAGTATTAATTCATTCAAACTTGGTAATGGATTCACTGCAGAATTAACAGGGAATTACAGAGCTAGAGAAGTTTATGCTTATCTGAATATGAGCCCATATTGGTCACTGAATATCGGTGCACAGAAGAAATTTAAAAACAACAGCGTACTGAAATTTTCATTCACAGATGTATTTTTTACAGGTAATATAAAAGGACAGACCAATTACACAGATTATATCGAAAACTTTGCAGTAAAGAGAGATACACGGGTAATGACCCTTTCTTATACGTATAATTTCGGATCTTCTAAAAACGGACAACCTAGAAAAACCGGAGGTGCTGAGGATTTGAAACAAAGAATAGGTAGCTAAAGCTTTGGAATCGCTTAAAAGTCTGTTTGAATATGTAAAGGTGCGAAGATTTTTGATAGTCTTTCTGATAATATCAAGCAATGAAAAATTCTCTCGCAGATCCTGCCGATTATGCAGTTGGCTTTAAATTACTTTTAATAGCCACGAATGCACGAATTTTTTTTAAAATATATTGGATTTAAAATATCATAATTTTCAACACACGGAATAAACCTATTCGTGTATCCGTGGCAAAATAAGGCAATATCCCTAGCTGAGAATCTTCGATTCTCTTACGCCTTAAAACAACCCCATATCAAAAAAACTACGCCTTTGCGTATTCCAACAAAAATGAAGCAATATAAAACAAAAAATCCCTCAAAAATGAGGGATTTCTTTATATCTAAGAATAAATCTTATGCTTCAGCAGAAGGCTCCTGATTAGCTGCAGGTTTTTCACCTTGTGGCTTTTGTCCTTCAGGTCTTCTTTGTCCGTCTGGTCTGCCTTGTCCTTCTGGTCTTGGTTTTCCTTCTGGTTTTGGAGGTCTTGGTAAAAGAACTTTACGGGAAAGCTTCATTTTCTTACGATCATCGTAACCCATGAACTTCACTTCTACTTCATCACCTTCAGCATAAGGAACTTTGTCTAAACGAGCCCATTCAATTTCTGAAATATGAAGAAGACCTTCTGTTCCTTTAGCAATAGCAACGAAAGCTCCGAAATCCATTACTTTCACTACTTTACCTTTATAAACTTCACCTATAACCGGTACGAAAGTAATTTCATTAATTCTTGCAATAGCAGCATTAATTTTCTCTCTGTCTGTACCAGAAATTTCGATACGTCCGATTTCTCCCATCTCTTCGATAGCAATAACCGTTTCAGTATCTTTTTGTAATTGTTGGATAATTTTTCCACCAGGTCCGATTACAGCACCAATGAAATCTTTAGGAATCTCCATTACTACCATTTTCGGAGCGTGAGGCTTCACGTCTGTTCTTGGCTGAGAAATAGTTTCCGTGATTTTGTTCAGGATGTGTAATCTTCCATCTTTAGCCTGCATCAAAGCTTTCTCCATGATGTCCATAGATAGTCCCTGGATTTTGATATCCATCTGACAAGCTGTGATACCGTCTGCAGTACCTGTTACTTTGAAGTCCATATCTCCAAGGTGATCCTCATCTCCTAGGATATCAGAAAGTACAGTCCATTTTCCTGATTTTTTATCCGTGATCAATCCCATTGCAATACCAGAAACTGGTTTTGTAATCTGAACTCCGGCATCCATTAATGCTAATGTACCAGCACAAACTGTTGCCATTGAAGAAGAACCGTTAGATTCAAGGATATCAGAAACGATTCTGATGGTATATGGATTTTCCGCAGGAATTACAGCTGTTAATGCTCTTTGAGCTAAGTTTCCGTGTCCTACTTCTCTTCTTGAAGTACCTCTTAAAGGTCTTGCTTCACCTGTTGAGAATGGAGGGAAGTTATAATGTAGGAAGAATCTTTCGTCGTGTTGCGTAATTACGCTGTCGATCATGTTGGCATCTTTTACAGAACCTAAAGTTACAGCAGTTAAAGACTGAGTCTCTCCTCTTGTGAAGATTGCTGAACCGTGAGCTCCGGGAAGATAATCGATTTCTGACCAGATCGGGCGGATTGTTTGTGGATCACGACCATCAAGACGGATATTGTCTTCAAGGATCATCTGACGCATAGCTTCTTTCTCTACGTCATGGTAATATACTTTAACGAAAGGAGTTACTCTTGCTAATTCTTCTTCGTTTTCAGCATATTGTGCTAAGAACTCTTCACGGATTGCTTTGAATTTATCTCCTCTTTCTTCTTTATTAGATGGAGTTCTTGCTACTTCATATACTTTATCATAGCATTCTTTCCATACTTTTTCACGAATTTCTTCGTCGTGTTCTTCGTGGCTGTATTCTCTTTTAGGGAAAGCTTTACCTACTTTTGCAGCTAATCTTTCCTGAGCTTCGATCTGTTTTTTGATCTCTACGTGAGCGAAGTTGATCGCTTCAAGCATTTCCTGCTCAGTGATCTCCTTCATTTCACCTTCTACCATTACGATGGAATCTTTAGTAGCTCCCACCATGATATCGATATCAGCTTTCAGTAAGTTTTCATAGCTTGGGTTAACGGATAATTGTCCGTCGATTCTTACTACTCTCGCTTCAGACATTGGTCCGTCAAAAGGAATATCTGTGATTGCAATTGCTGCAGAAGCTGCAAGACCTGCTAGAGCCTCAGGCATTACTTCTTTATCGTAAGAAATTAATGAGATCATCACCTGTACTTCCGCGTGGAAATCTTCAGGGAAAAGCGGACGTAATACTCTATCCACTAATCTCATTGTAAGCACTTCATCATCGGATGGTTTTGCTTCTCTACGGAAGAAATTTCCAGGAATTCTTCCACCTGCATAAAACTTTTCTCTATAATCTACCGTTAATGGTAAAAAGTCTACACCAGGATTTGCTTCTTTGTTGGCTACAACAGTTGCTAATAGCATTGTTCCACCACATTTCACTACTACAGATCCGTCAGCCTGCTTAGCCAGCTTCCCCGTTTCAATAGTGATTTCCCTTCCGTCTGCAAGGGTAACCGTTTCTATAAACGCTTGAGGTATACTCATAAAATTGCTTCTTTATACTCCGTATTGAGTATGATTAATATTTAAACTCTTTAAATTTTCGTATGCAAAGGTACTAATAATAATGATATATTAATTTTTTCGAATGAATAAATAGACAGTCAAAATACAAAATTTTGGCTATCCGTTTTATGAAAGTTTCAAAAATTAACATTGGTAATTTAAACTTTTTCACTTTCCCAAAAAATTAAAAAGTATTTTTTCCTAGTATTTCACCTAAAAAACAGTCTGTTTTTTAGTATTATTGTCCCAAAAAGCGAAAATAATATTTCGATTTAATAAAATAAGTTGAGACCGCTATAAAAACCGACAAAATTATTGCAAAAACATAGGCTGATTCCTATATTTGCCATACTCACCAAATACTATTAGCGAACCTGTTGTTAAACATCTTAATAATAGAATCAACTTAATAATATATGAATGAGATTCAAAATAACTCCTATTTTGAGATCAAAAATATAAGAGTTAAAAAAGGATAATATTAAAAGTATAAAAATTTCAATTAAATCTCCGCTTTTAGGCAGCTCTAAATAAGGATAGCCAATTGCTCAGGAATAAATAAATATATATGAATAATAAAGAAGTACCATCTCAAAGCAGGAATTATACGGTTCCATTGATTACCATCACCCTGCTTTTTTTTATGTGGGGATTCATCACCTGTATGAATGATATTCTGATCCCTTATCTTAAACAACTTTTTAAACTTACCTTTTTTGAATCCATGCTGGTACAGTTCTGTTTCTTCGGAGCTTACTTTATCGGATCCTTAATTTATTTTCTGATTTCCATTTCCAAAGGTGACCCTATCAACAAAGTAGGATACAAAAAGGGAATTTTGTTCGGAATCGGTTTGGCAGCATTAGGATGTATTTTATTCTATCCCGCGGCTACATTCTCATATTATCCTTTATTCCTCGGAGCCTTATTCATTTTAGGTTTAGGATTTACGGTTTTACAGATCACGGCAAATGCATATGTTTCACTACTTGGTTCAGAAGACTCCGCGTCCAGCCGACTGAATATGACCCAGGCTTTCAATGCATTCGGTACAACGATTGCGCCGGTATTGGGAGGGCACTTGATTTTTGAATTATTTTCTGAACCAGACGGGACTTTCAGTGCTGTAGCAACAAGAATTCCTTATTTAATCTTTGCAGCGATCCTATTATTGGTAGGTTTATTAATTTCAAGAGTAAAACTGCCTTCATTTCAGACAGAAACTGAAGAAACCGTACAGGGTTGGGGTGCGTTGAAATTCAATCATTTAAAATTTGGAGTCTTCGCTATGTTCTGCTACGTTGGAGGTGAAGTAGCTGTTGGAAGTTTCATTATCAGTTTCCTTGAAGAGACCATGAAATTCAATGAAACAATCAGTAAAAATTACCTTTCTTTATATTGGGGAGGTGCCATGATTGGGCGCTTCTTAGGGGCTATTTCATTAAATCACTCAATCAGCCAGGCAAAAAAAGCTATTTTCATGCTAGGTGCAGCAGCATTGGTTTTCTTAGTAATTTTCAGCATTGTAGACCTTAGTTTTGCCCAAATTAGCTTCTTCCTTGTATTTATATTACTGAATTTCATAGCATTCTTTATTGGTAAAGCAGCTCCGGCAAGAACACTTTCCATATTTGCAGCCATCAATGTTATTCTATTGATTTCCACTATGGTAAATCATGGAGAACTGGCAATGTATAGTGTTTTAGGAATTGGGATCTTCAATTCAATTATGTTCTCTAATATTTATACACTAGCAATTTCGGGATTAGGAAAGTATACAAGCCAGGGATCTTCGTTAGTCGTAATGGCTATTTTAGGAGGTGCTGTAGTTCCTATTTTCCAGGGTTATCTTGCAGATCAGTTTGGAGTACAGCATTCGTTTATTATTCCTGTATTCTGCTACTTGGTTATTTTAATTTTTGGAGCTTATTGCACTAAATATCTTGGGCATGTAGAAAGTACTGAAGCTAAATCGGGACATTAAAAAAAATATATAAATAAAGTTATAGGCTGTTTCATTTTTTGAAGCAGCCTATTATTTTTCATAACTTCATCTCATCGGTGAATTCATACATGCTAAAACAGTATACAATTTTATCTGAGATCAATCTATTTGCCTTAAAAACAACAGATTCTTTAAACCTTAGCGTCTTAGTATTTTCCATTATTTTTCAGCATCGAATGTCGAATTATTCCACCAACCTTAACCTGTAACTTTATCTTTGAAATTACGACCTATTTTGTAGATCACTTAAATTCTCTATTCTGATGAACATCCAATTAAAACTCGAATATGCAGCCTTTTTAGCTCTTGGAATTCTAGCTTTTGCACAAACCGAATACTCCTGGTGGTGGTTTGCAGGATTATTCCTTGCTCCGGATATTTCTATGCTGGGATATACTGTTAATAATAAAGTGGGTGCATTCTGCTACAATCTTTTTCACCACTTTGGCGTGGCTGTCGCAGTCTATCTTATAGGAATAGCCTTATCACTTCCCTATTTACAGGTGGCTGGAGCTATTTTATTTTCACACTCTGCTTTTGATAGAGTATTAGGATATGGATTGAAATATCCTGATAGTTTTCAGAATACGCATTTGGGAAAGATTGGAAAAAATAAAGGCTAAGCAATAAACTTCTTATTTCGCACAGTCTCAAATGCTGGAGGATAATATTGTAGTTATGCAATTTAATTTAACGCAAAGTTTTCAGGGATCAAGCGCAAAAGTTGTGGACCTTAGAATATTAGATCTGTTTAATTTTAAAATTTAACCCAAAGGATTTCTATTATCTGGTGTTGTATTTTAGGAAGCAAAGCTTGAATCAATTGTATTGATTCTTTCTAAGCGTACGCGTATCTACATCGCTTCATCAGCGACTTTTGTCGCTTTCTTAGCTCCCTTATTTGTTTTTTTCTTCAGATTAACTAAACTTTTTACTTAGTCCATAACTTTTGCACCTGATCCGTTTTCAGCCACTAATCTCATATTTCCAAGGGAGCACAAAGGATGGAATCAATTTCATTGATTCTTTCTAAGCAAATGTATATCCACCGGCTTAAGCTCTATATACTTTCTCGGAATTTAATCTCAATTTAGATACAACAAAAAAAGCAACCTCTTTCGAAGTTGCTTTATTTTGAAAATCTTTATAGATTATTTTCTTAGTCCTAATGTAGCAATAATTGCTCTATATCTTGCGATATCTTTTTTCTTAAGGTAATCTAGTAAACTTTTTCTCTTACCTACTAATTTCACTAGAGATCTCTCTGTGTTGAAATCGTGACGGTTAGCCTTTAAGTGCTGAGATAAGTGATTAATTCTGAAAGTGAAAAGAGCGATTTGTCCTTCTGCGCTTCCTGTGTCCTGTGCAGATTTTCCGTGTTGTGCGAAAATTTCCTGCTTTTTGTCTGTTGTTAAGTACATTCCAATATTGTTTAATGATTATTATGTAACGGGTGCAAAATTACGACTATTTTTTGATTCTGCAAACATTATTGATTTCATATATCAAATTTGATAGAAAAAAATGTTAAAAATTTCTTAATAAATTTTACACAATTCGACGAAAAGGCAGTAATTTTGCATTCGAATTACAAATGAGAAAATTTATATTCTTTACAGCAGTTACTACTTTTTTATTGGTTGGCTTTACTTCAGTAAAAGCACAAAGGAATTCCGATGATAAAATTAAAAAAGTTCTATACTTCAATCCTGAGGTAGACCCTGATATTGATGAAATTAAAGAGCCTACCAACAACGCCTTTTTTGATGCTGTTTCCGACAATTTCAGCGGAAGAAGAAACAAAATGCTTCGTGCAGAAGTACAGATCCCTTTTGACAGTATAGATAAAAAGACAATCACCGATTATTGTCTCAATAATGATGCAGATTTTGCTATTGTCTCAAAAGTCCGTTATTTCAAAGTAGGACTTGGAAAGTATGTCTTTTCAAATCAGGTTGTTGTAAGTATGAAGCTGTTTGATGCCGAAGGGAGTCTCATTACGGAAACGGATTACGATACATACCGTAAAAATATGCGATTATTGGGTTCTACCGTCAACTCTATCAAAATAGGTACTGAAGGAGCTATAAAAGGCATTCTGAAACAACTCAGAAAATTAAAGCCTACAGAAGCGGAGCTGTAAAAAACAGCTATTCTTTACGATATATAAAATTGCAATACAGTTTTATTAAACAAATCAATTATCAATGTTTCGTTGGTAATTTTTTTTATTTCTATCCTTAATTGTTTTTTAAGAAAGCATCAATATTTTTGACAATAAAATCACAAAACACATTATAAACAACTGAATTTCAGTTAAATATTTTCACCAATAAATGAATAATATAAAATTATTTACTAATTTAGTATAACATTAAAATCTAAATCATATGAAAAATTTAAAGAAAATCAGTAGAGAAGCTGCAAAGCAAATCAATGGCGGGCTTATTTCAAGATGCAATGAAAATATCCCATGTATAAATGGATGGTGCTGTCAGGGAGTATGCAAACCGCAAAGATGCATGATTGACTGGTAAAAAGTAATTGAATACAATAGTAAAACCTGTAGACTATGAAAAATCTAAAAAAAATCTCCAGAGAAAAAGCTAGTCAGATTAATGGCGGAAAAATGGACCGCTGTAATGAATTCAACCCATGTCCTGTGGGATGGTGCTGCAACGGAATCTGCTCACCATTTATCTGTATGGAATAAAATACTTTATCATTAACCATCAAAACAAATCACATGAAAAATTTAAAGAAAATCAGCAGACAAGAGCAAAAAGAGATTAAAGGCAGTGGAATTATTAAAAGGTGTACTGAACATTATCAGTGTCCTGGAGGTGCATGCTGTCAAAATGTATGTGTTTTAAATCCTTGTATATTGGACTAAATCATAAGTTAAGGATAGCGTCTGTAAAACCATATTCTATCTTATTCAAACAAAACACTGAATATCAATTAAACATTATCACCATTCAATGAATAATTAGAAAATATTTTATATTTTAGTATACCATTTTAAATCCAAATAACTATGAAAAATCTAAAGAAACTCAACAGAGAAGCTGCAAAGCAAATTAAAGGGGCGGGACCTCAAAAATGCAGTTATGATGCACAATGCATTTACGGAGCATGTTGTAGAGGTGTATGTATGGAATTTGCCTGTTTTGAAGAATAAAACAGTTTCTGACTTTTAAAATCAATGATTTTTATTATAGAATGCGAACTTATTCTTGATTAAAGGATATTTTTTAAATTTAATTTTTAACATCCGTTCTGGCGGGTGTTTTTTTGTGTTCTTTTCAGAGCTTTAAACTTTAATTAATCCTTAAATTTCCCAGTTTATTGCTCAGTCTTAAAAATTTGAATTATTTTTGCATATCCAAAAAATTTCACGTTTTGAACTCTAGAGACGAACTTATCTTTAACCCTGCCGATATTGCCGAAACTCTCAGCGAACTTCCTGCTGACGAGAGGCTGCTCGCGTTCCTGAAGGTTCCTAAAGAGTACAAAGCAGAGGTTTTTTCACACCTTGATCCTGACTTTCAGGAAGATACCATCAGAAGTATCGGAAGCGATGAAGTTTCTGAAATTCTGAATGCCATGACTCCCGATGACAGAACAGCTTTATTCGAGGATTTTCCAGATGAGTTGATCAAGTATTCCATCAATCATCTGAACCCACAAGAGAGAAGAATTGCTTTAAAACTACTGGGTTACAACTCTGATTCCATCGCCCGTCTGATGACGCCCTACTATATTCAGATCCGTAAAGAGTGGACCGTTAAACGTTGTCTTCAGCAGATTAAAAAGGTAGGAAAAAAGGTGGAAACCATGAATTACCTTTATGTGGTAGATGAAAGAAACCGTCTTATTGATGACCTTGCCATCGGAACATTATTACTTGAAGAGGAAGATACGTTAGTTTCTGACATGACGGATAATCATTTCGTAGCAATTACCACAACAACTTCAAAAGAGGATGCTGTAACGTACTTCGAGAAATATGACCGTGGTGCGCTTCCCATCATTACGGAAGCAGGGGTTCTGGTTGGGATTGTAACGATTGATGATATCCTGGATCAGATTGAGCAACAAAACACTGAAGATATTCAGAAATTTGGGGGATTGGAAGCCTTGGATCTACCGTATAGACAGACTTCCTGGACGGAAATGATTAAAAAAAGAGCAACCTGGCTGATTATTTTATTTATCTCAGAAATGCTTACTGCTTCGGCAATGGGATATTTTGATAAAGAAATCGAGAAAGCCGTAGTTCTGGCATTATTTGTTCCTTTAATTATTTCAAGTGGCGGAAACTCCGGTTCACAGGCTGCTACACTGATCATCCGTGCTATGGCACTTCAGGAGATCGGGCTTAAAGACTGGTGGTACGTCATGAGAAAAGAAATTATTTCAGGAATATGTCTTGGATTAATTCTTGGGATCATCGGATTTGTCAGAATCATGCTATGGCAGCAGGTAGGTCTTTTTGATTATGGACAATATTGGGTGTACGTAGGGCTGAGTGTCTCTGTTTCCCTGATTGCCATTGTATTATGGGGAACTTTGTCAGGTTCTATGATTCCATTTGTTTTAAAGAAATTGAAACTGGACCCAGCGACTTCTTCTGCTCCATTTGTAGCAACATTGGTGGATGTAACAGGGCTTATTATTTATTTTACGGTAGCCGGACTTTTCTTAACCGGAAAACTTTTGTAATTTTAGGCATCATCTAAAATGCCAATATGAAAATCGTTTCACTTGTACCCTCTATTACGGAGGCTTTATTTGACTTGGGATTAACTGAAAATGAAGTAATCGGAAGAACAAAATTCTGTATACATCCTGAGGATAAAGTAAAAAATGTAGCTGTAATCGGAGGAACGAAAAACATTAATATTGAAAAGATTAAAGCTTTACAACCAGATTTAATTCTTGCCAATAAAGAAGAAAATAGTAAAGAACAGGTTGAGGCTTTAATGGAGGGTTTTAAAGTAACAGTCACCAATATAGAAACAATTGAAGATAATTATTATTTGCTTAAAAACCTCGGCAAACTTTTAGGAAAGGAAGAAAGAGCACAGCTATTCAACCTTAAAATCTACGAAATCCTTACTCTGTCAAAGCTTGAAACTCCTGCAAAAGCAGCCTATCTTATTTGGAACAAACCTTATATGACGGTAGGTGCTGATACATTTATTCATAAAATTTTAACGGAAATAGGCTTTGAAAATATATTTAAAGATAAAACCAGATATCCTATCATTGCTACTGAAGATCTGGCTGAAGCTGATGTTATCATGCTTTCTTCGGAACCGTTTCCTTTTAAAGAAAAACATATTGAGGAACTGAGGATAGTTTATCCTGAGAAAAAAATCATGATTGTAGACGGAGAAGCTTTTTCCTGGTATGGAACGCATATTGCAAAATGCGAGCACTACTTTAAAGAGCTGATTTCTGAAATTCATTCAATGCAACTTTAACCGAAAGTTTTAAAACTCAAGTTGTTTTTAAGTAACTGCAAACCGTTTAGAGGCACACTTAAGCTTTTGATCATCTGCAGTTTTCTTCTTATTCCTTAATGATAGGCTTAATTCTGATAGAAAAAATCTGTCATGAAAATTACTGCTTGTGCTTTAATATTATTTTCGGTACCTTGATGTGAATTAATATTTTAAATATATGTCTGGCACTGTTATACTATCTGAAGGAGCAGAATTTGATCACGTTATACAAGAGGTTTCAAAATACATTCATCTTTATGTAATGCCATTTGGAAAGGATGAACGAAACTTTACCCGTATTGATAAGCGCGAAAATATGTATGGTGGAAATGGAACAGTACACATGATACAAATGTTTGACCAGAAAGAACTTACCAATAATCGTTTGGCTGCTTATATGGTTTTACTGAACAAGGGTGATGAGTCGGGATTTCATACTCACAATGAAAGAAATGAAGAAGAATTGTATGTTGTGGTACATGGAACCGGAGAATATCGTGAAAGAACCGGAACGGAGGGACCTATCCGCAAAAAGATACTTCAAAAAGGCGATATTACAGCCATACATTCCATCGGGTATCATTCTATAGAAAATACGGGAGATGAGCCTTTAATTATGTTTGTCATTACAACCAATAACCCATAAAATAAAAAACTCCGGTCAACGAACCGGAGTTTTTGTATATTTTGACTGAATCAATTACAAAATTTTGGAAACTTCATTACAAAGCCATTCCAATAATTCTCTATCCTCGCTTGTGAAAGGATCGATGGTATGAGAATCAATATCAATCTGACCGATGTTTTTTCCGTCTTTAAAGATAGGAACAACGATTTCGGCTTTAGTATCAATTGAGCAACTTAGATAATTGCTTTCCTCGTGTACATCCGGCACTACGAATGTTTCATTGGAAACGGCAACCTGACCACAAATTCCTTTTCCGTAAGGAATAATAGTATGATCTGTAGGTGCTCCTACGTAAGGACCCAGGATCAGCTCATCTTTATCTCCATTTTTAAAGTAGAATCCTGTCCAGTTAAAATAAGAGATCTCCTGATCTAACAGATGACAAACTTTTTCAAGCTTCTCTTCTGTATTATGTTTAGGACTTTCAAGAATAGAGGAAAGTCTTTTCTTTAATTCTGACATTGTATTATTTTTTTAAGAGAATTGTTTTAAAGGAAGTTCTTCTTTATATCCGAACATTCCACGCTCTTTGATCATTTCAGCAACACCATCCGGAACCTGAGTTTCCCAACCTTTGATGCAACATCCTATTTTTCTTAATATTTCTCTTGAATATATTTCTAAGAATTCAGGATTATAGTTGGTAATATCAACAATACGGTTGTTTCGTTTGAAATATTTGTAAAGTTCTTTTAAGTTCTCTTCCACTTTAAGGTTGGATGAGTCTAATAGCTGATGGGTTTCCGGATCTTTATAAGGGTACAGGTACACTCTCATTCCGTTTCTGAAGAACTTACCGAATGCTTCAAGGATTCCACCGGATAAATTTTTATAATATTTCTCGTCAAATACCATCAATAGGTTATTTACCCCCATTGCAACCCCGATATTTCCACTAGTATAAGATGCAAAATAATCAATAAGTCTATAGTATTCTGAGAAGTTTGAAATAATAACTGTATATCCTAATTTACCTAAAATATCTACTCTATCAAGGAAATCTCTTTCGTCAATATCTCCGTCTGCCCTAAGATTTGAAATAGTGATCTCAATAAGAACTTCTGTTTCTTCATGGGTACAGATGGCATCTTTGAAAAACATATCCATACCGTTCTTAAGCATATCGATGTTTACCTTTGTTACAGGTCTGAAACTTCCTCTTACCGCAAAAATATTCTTTTTATATAATACATCTGCCGGAAGCATATTACTTCCCTGAGAGTTGAAGATTACTGCATCAGTCATTCCGTTTTTCACTAACTGCAGTGACATCAATCTGTTGTCTACGTATTCAAAAGCAGGACCACTAAAATCAATCATATCGATTTCCAAGTTGTCTTTTGCAATATCATCGTATAAAGATTCTACCAGTGTTCTCGGGTTATCAAAGTAGTTAAATGCTCCGAAAATAAGATTTACCCCAAGATTACCCAGAGTTTCCTGTTGTAAAGTGGCATCATTTTCTTGGAATTTAACATGGATTACGATTTCGTTGTAATTTTCATTTTCTTTGGTCTGAAAACGAATTCCCACCCAGCCGTGGCCTTTTACAGTTTTGTCAAAGTTGATGGTAGTTACAGTATTGGCATAAGAAAAGAACTTTCTGTCGGGATTATTGTCTCTTGAAATTCTTTCTTCGATCAATGCTACTTCATAACGAAGCATTTTGCGAAGTCTATTCTGAGTAACATACCTGTTTTTTACTTCTTTTCCGTAGATAGCATCACTAAAATCTTTATCATAAGCAGACATTGCCTTAGCGATCGTACCGGAAGCCCCCCCTGCTCTAAAAAAGTGACGAACAGTCTCCTGCCCTGCTCCAATCTCTGCGAAAGTACCATAAATAGTAGGATCTAGATTAATTGTTAATGCTTTTTGTTTAGGAGTTAGTTTCTGATACATTAGGACATTAAATTTTTTGTAAATTTACCAAAATTAAACCAACCTCAAAACAAAATGAAGTTGAAATTTTTAGGAACCGGTACTTCCCAAGGTGTACCCGTTATAGGCTGTACATGTGAAGTGTGTACTTCCGAAAATCCCAAAGACAAACGCTTACGCTCTTCCGTCATGGTAACTACGGAGGAAAATAAAAAAATACTCATCGATTGTGGTCCGGACTTTAGGCAGCAAATGCTTACCAACCATGAGCATACCGTAGATATTGCGCTCATCACACATGAACATAATGATCATGTAATTGGGCTGGATGATATGCGCCCTTTAATTTTTAAAAGTGGAAAAGACGTCCCGCTTTATTGTTATTCCAGGGTTGCCCATGAGATTAAAAACCGTTTTCCTTATGCTTTCGCAGATGTGAGATACCCCGGTGCGCCCGCTTTTGAATTGCATGAGATTGAAAATAAACCTTTTCATGTTTTAGATACTGAGATTACTCCTATTGAGGTCATTCATTTTAAAATAAGTGTCTTTGGATATAAATTTAAAAATCTTGCTTATATTACTGATGCAGGTTTTATTTCCGACACTGAAAAAGAAAAATTAAAGAATCTGGATATATTAATCTTAAATTGTATCAGAAAATTTGACCCTCATCCGGCACATTTTATTCTTCCGGATGTTATCAGGCTATTTGAAGAGTTAAAACCTAAAAAATTATTTCTCACTCACATTAGCCATCATCTAGGAGTGCATGATATTGAAGATAAACAACTTCCACCCGGAATACACCTTGCCTACGATGGTTTGGAAATAAATTTCTAAAAATTTCCTTTCAAAAAACTTTGGAGTATTAAGAAAAGTTTCTATATTTGCACACCGATTCGAAACAAGGTAACACACTTGCCCAGGTGGCGGAATTGGTAGACGCGCTGGTCTCAAACACCAGTTCTTAGGAGTACCGGTTCGATCCCGGTCCTGGGTACAAAAAAATCCCTGCAAACAATGTTTGCAGGGATTTTTATTTTCAATTACATATCGTCTAAGTTAGGTACCATGTAAAAATGGATCAGGAGCAAAAGTTGGGGGCTACGCAAAAAGTTTCGTTAATCTGAAGAAAAAAATAAATTATCTTTTTAAAGCTTTATACTTAAATTTTCTATAAACGCAAAGACATGATGGAATTGATTATTAATAAGGGAGCTAAGACAATTGATTCAAGCTTTGCTTCCTAAAATACAACACCAGATAATAGAAATCCTTTGCGTTAAATTTTAAAATTAAAATGATCTAAATATTCTAAGCCCCACAACTTTTGCGCTTGATCCCTACTAATCCGGGAATCCATTGTTTTTTTATTCCTTGTGCGCCTCCATCTTCCCATCCAGTTCCAAAGGTATCCAGGAAAGTGACTTTATCAATTTTAACTTCAATTTTCTTGCTTACCTGGTGTTCATTCAGTTTATAATTAGCGATACATCCATTAATTCCGCCTACAAAAGTTGCAATCTCATTCACCCAGAAATTGATTCTTTCTTCTGCTGAATAATAAGGCAGTTTTGTAGAAAACTGATAAATCCTAGTAGGATTTTCGCTGATAAATTTCTTTTCTTTATAACTCTTTTCAAGCTCAGCTTGTAATCCTGTAATAGATTCAGTTTTGGATCTGCCTGAATCTTTTACTCCATTAGAAGGATGGAGCCTTGCCATAAAGGTAAAAGACTGCCTTGTCCGGTAAAGAAATGATTGGCAATGGCTCTTTCGTTTTTTCCGCATCCATCTTATATCTGAAAACCAACTAATATAGTTTTCAATTCTGCTTCAAGATAGGCTTCAGACTATGATTTGGTAAGATTAACGTTAAAAATATCATATTTAGCCATTCCATTGGTATACAACAAAAAAAAGAACATAAAAAACTTGCGTGGTATTATAAAATAGCATAGTTTTGCACCACTTTAAAAGAAAAAAAAATTAACAATACAATGGTTTCTTAGCTCAGTTGGTAGAGCAATGGATTGAAAATCCATGTGTCCCTGGTTCGATTCCTGGAGAAACCACAAAAGTTAAACACAATTTAACTTAACCAATCAAAAAAATCCTTTTTAAACAATGTTTAGAAGGGATTTTTGTTTTAATGATGTTTAATAGTGTTTCATCAAATTTAGTCCTTTTTTGTCCCTATGTTGTCCCTGAGGACAATTTAAAAAGATTTTCAGTTGTATCACAGACTAATTTTGAAACAAAAAAAGAACTATGAACATTGCATTTTTTTTAAAAGAGCCTAAAAAAGCAACCGAAACAATGGTATATGTCTCAGCAACCGTAAAAGGTCAGAGACTGAAACGCTCCACAGGGGTAAAAGTAAAACCCTCACAATGGACGGGGACAAAAGTGAGACAACTCGCTCCCGAATCAGCAACTAAAAATCTGAAAATTGAAAACACTGTCAAAATCTTAAAAGAGATTGAAAGGGAGTATTTACTGAAAGAACAACCTCTATCTAAAGAGATTTTAGAAAAAGAGTTTGAACACAAGATTACCCCCGTCGGCACGGCAACTGCTAAGAAAAGAGATGTATTAAGCGTTTTTGAGGAGTTTATTGATGTTAGAAAGCAATCCGTATCAGAAAATACCATTAAGACCTATAAAACGTGTAAAAACCACCTTCAAACGTTTTCAGACGAAATGAAGTTTGATATGTCATTTCAAAACATTACGCTTAACTTCTATGATGAGTTATTGGCATATTTCATTGAAAAAAATTTCTATAATTCTACTATTGGAAAATATGTAACAATACTTAAAACCTTCATGAATTGGGCAGGAGAAAGACGATTTCATAATAATATAGAATTTAAAAAGTTCTTAGTTTTCAAAGATGATTCTGAAAAAATAAAACTTACTCCTGAAATTGTAGAAAAATTGAGAACAACTGATTTTGAAAATGATTACAGTAATATTGTAAGGGATATTTTCATTTTTAGTTCCTATACAGGTTTGAGATTTGTTGACATTCAAAATATGAGACCTGAGGATGTTACAGAAGACTTTTTACGCTTACATATCAAAAAAGTTAAAGAAATGCTTGATATACCTTTATTAGATGTACCAAAAGAAATAATTAAAGCTCACACGGAACGCTATGGCAGACTAAAAGTACCCACTAATCAATTCTGCAATAGAGAAATCAAAAAACTCTTTGAAAAGATTGGCTTTGATGATAAAATACGGTTTGTAAAATATTCAGGCAAAAATGAGATTACAGTAGAAAAAAATGCTCACGATTATTTAACAATGCATTATGGAAGGGTATTTTTCATTACCAACTCATTGATTAATGGAATGAATGAAGAGTTTATCAGAGAGATTACAGGTCATAAGGATTACAAATCTTTCAAAAAATACGTTCAGTTTTCCCGTGAAATGGTAGCTGACAGTTTACATTCTGCATGGGAAAAATAAAACCCTATCTTATTGATAAATTCTTATTTTATCCTAAAATAGAAATAACAAAAATATATATTTTAAGAGCCTGACTTATGCAATTGTAATAGGTCAGGCTCTTTTCTTGTTTTTCAAAACCTTAAAAATTACGGAATGTTATTATTTTGAAAAATCAACAGGTAACTAAATTAAGTACCATATTAACTATATAGAATAATAAAAGCAACCACCAAACCTTGATAATAAAAACACCTCATTTTGCCTTATTTCTGATCTGTCGATAGTGATAATTATATTTTCTTGGTGTGGGTAAGCCTACTGTTTTTTGCCTTTTAAGAAATGTTCTTCTAATCGTCACTCTGGCAGATCATTTAACTTCCTCCTATCTAAAATATAGCTCATAGCAGAGGAATAATCTTTCATTTTTTGATAGTCATTTTTTTTCTCATTGAAGTTATCTCTTAAATTCATCGCAAACATTAAGAACAAAGGACTCATCAACAGAAATAATAGGACAATAATTACCTGCTGTTCCTTACCATTAATTCCAAATGTTAATAGTAAGAAACTAATACAAGAAACTAATACCGAACCCATTGAAAGAAAATTTGACAAGTCAATCGGAAATTTTGGTTCATTTCTATTTGCTAATCCTCTATCAATTTCAGCCCTAAAAAACTCTATTTTCTCATTACTTATTATACTGTAAATATCATACAATTTATGATGCCAATAGGACTTTATGACTATTGAGTTCCAATCTACACCATGTAAAATTACATCTAACATATTTTGCTTCAAAAAGCCTATATTATTTCTAACATTCTTAAACAGTTTTATTCTCTCAACCACAATTGTTGTATAAATCATAAGCAACATTACTATTAAAAAATAAAAGGATTTAATTTTGAAAAGAACAGACGGAGATTCTATTATCTTTTGTAGTTCATCAGCAAACGATAAAATACTAATAAGAGATCCTATTAATGCTAAAAACAATAGGCTTAAATCCCGATACTTATTTTTTTTCAATGTTGTAATAGTATTGTTAATATTGTTTTTTCCTAAAAAATCGCTGTAATCTTGGTAAAATTCCATATAATTATTTTTCTAAATATTATTTTTTACTTTCTGTACAGTTCCAATGCTGACAGAACAAATTTTAGCTGTATCTCGTATTGAATTTCCTTTCTTTAAGCTCTTAATCACTTCCTTATATTTAGAAAGAAAATCCTCTACACTTTCCGTAGAACCCTTCTCACGCCCTTTGTAAATGCCTTTAGCCTTTGCAAGCGCAATGCCCTCACGCTGGCGCTCTAAAATGGTTTCACGTTCCATTTCGGCTATATTAGCCATAACAGAAATAATCAGTTTAAACGCCTGATTTTCTTTGCCTTTAATCAAACTTTCTATTCCGAGATTATCCACTTTGAGAATAACGCCCTTTTCTTTGAAAAATTCCAAAGTAGTAAGAATGTCATACAGGTTTCTTCCGAGCCTGTCAATTGAACTTACCGAAACATAATTGATTTCATTATTTTCAATTGCTCTTATCAGTTCCTTTCCGTGTTCTCTGTCTTTGAAAGGTGTAGAACCGCTAACAATATCAATAAAAACCTTTTCGCCCTGCGCTTGTTTTTCTTCCTGTCTTGCGGTGTTCTGCGCTCCTGTCGAAACTCTTATATATCTTGCTTTCATAACTGTAAATTGTTATAAAGCACCCTGCAATTAAGCAAGGTACAAAGATTAGTATTTTAATTAGTTTTTGAAATAATAGCCGTTAGAACTCATATAATCATACATCAAATGTCTGGCGGTTGCTTCCCAATCAATGCAGATGTAAGACGGCAAGTTTTCAGGAATTGAGCCATCCTGTTCTAAAATGTCCTGTGCAAAATCCTCGTCTGAACTGTACTCCCCATAATATGAATCTGAAAGACTATATAATAGGTTTTCAATGTCCATATGATAATAACTCATACACTCTGCATAGGCTTCTATTACCTCAAAATCATAATCTGAATTATTGATTTGTTCGGCTATTTCGTAAATATCTGCTGAAAGATGGCATTCGTTGATTAGCTTTTGTTTGATAAAGAACTCTGAACATTCATAATCCTGAAACATATATTCAGGGTCGTCTTCGTCTTGGTGAAGTTCCTGCATAGCCTGTAAAAGCTCGTCATAATTTGAATAATCTGAAAGGTTTAACCATTCACCATAGATTGACCCTTCATTGTACTTTTTGTACGTTCCAACATAGATACTGAAAGTATCAAGACAATTTGTTAACTTTGCCATTGTAAATAAGTTTTAATTAGCGTTAGAATTTTTTACACCTCCCCGTTCAATATTGGTAGTATTGACGGGGTTTTTTGTTGGTTTATAGTAGTCGAAAACTGTGCCAAATGTTGTAAAAATAGGGTGATATTCAATGAAATAGCAAAAATATCTTGAATCCATAGAAAATCTCTTCAAACCTGTTTTAACTCTAGGTTACAGTCTAAAAATGTTCAAAAAAATGGCTGAGGTTTTTGCACCTCCCGAAAACTTTTGACCAACTTTCAACAGGTGGGGGTACTATCAAAAACATGCCCTATGGTGGGGTGCTTTTGTTTAGATACCTATTGTTTCTATATACATTTCGTAAAGATAGAAATATTGACATTTTAGCATTACTCATAATCCATTACTGTCATTTTTTCATTAAAAATATATAATAAATATTTTTTCATTAAATAAAGTGACAATTTATTCACTCTATACAATTTGGATTAACAATTGTGTTTTAATTACTATAACAATAACACAAAATATTTTTATGACTGTAGCAGAAAAAATTATCAAACCTACTCAAGCAGGTATCTTCCGAACTGTCTTTCTATACACAGGACAAGGTGAGGCAACATTAATGGTCATTCCAACAGGTCAAAATGTAAATGATTATATGTATGTATTAGTGGATTCTGACAAGGATAATGAAGAAAATGAAATCGATTTAGTTTACTTATTTAAAGAGCTATTCAGTAACGGTGGAAAACTTTCAACTTTTATCAATACTCATCCACATAACGACCACATAGGTGGTATTAAAGAAATATATGATGAAATTGGATTTTCTGAAGTCTGGCATTCAAATCATAAAGCTGGCGGGAAACATAAAGAAAAATATGAGGTTTTTACTGAAGTTTTAAAAAAAGTAGGAAAAAGCAATGAATATTTTTTGTTAGGAACTAATGAACTTAACAAAATCAGGACATCTGAGAATGTACCAACTACAAAAAAGTTAGGTTTAATTGATTTTCAAGTCATATCTCCTGCACAATATTTATGTGAAGATATTCAAGAGGGTGATGCAGATGAAAGAAATAAAAGAATTCATGAGCAATGTGGTGTAATAAAATTTACTTATGGAACGAATCCAAAAAGTATTTTAATGACTGGTGATTCTGATAAAGAAGCATGGAAAGAGCATATAACAGAATATCATAAAGATAGTTTACCTGCTGACGTATTAAGTGCAAGCCACCATGGTTCCAGAACATTTTTTAAAAATGGAAAAGATGATAAGGATGTTTATGAAACACATATTGAATATATAAAACCGTCTTACCTAATAATAAGTGCTCCCAAGCAAAGTGAAAGTCCACATGAACATCCACATGACGATGCTATGGAACTATATAAGAAGCATATTGACGAGGATGGTATTTTACATCTTGGTGCTAACATTGAATCGGTAATCGTAGACATTGACTCTTATGGCAATATAACTGTTAAGACTGATAAAGAATTAATTGAAAAATACGGTATATCTCAGAATGGAAGTGAGAATGGAAAAAATGATGCATCCAAAAATGTTTACATCGGAGTACAAACATCAAGGATTGATAATAAACCTATGGGGTAATGTTGCAGTGGTTTAAAAAACATCCAGAGTTTTTACGCAGAGAAAGTAATGCTTTGGCAAATGATAGTAATTATAAGGAACTCTTTCAACATCGTGATAATCTATTTATCTCTCATGGCAATATTGTTGTGAGAGCAAATGGCTTACATCGTTTTCCAATCTTAGTCTTGTATTCAGATGCAACCCCTTATCGATTGCCAATGATTTTCCCATTGGAAAGGCAATTATTACAAGAAGAAATTGTTGAGCTATCAAAGTTACAGCTTTCTGAAGCGCTTGAAAATATTAAATCTTTCACAAAATTTTATTATAATCTTCGACATCAGAATAGCTCGGGGGAATTATGTACTTTAGAAAGGGAGGATTTGGATAAACCAATAAGTATTTATGGAATTTCAACAATACTTCAACGTGTTACAGATTGGCACATAGGACATATTACTGGAGAATATCCTCCTGATAGTGAAGATGTCAATTTCATCGCTCATTTTAATGATATTAGCTCAGATGTAAAATTTTTCTACTCTGAACAATTTTTGGATTTATCCTTAACAGAAGGTGATTGTTATGCTAACCTTTTTAAATTTATCCCAAAAGACCCAATTTTCACTGAAAACAAATACATATACTTCGGTTGTTTTATTGATGGTAAGAAAAATGGGATTTTTACACAAATCGATGTTGACCTTACCAGATTTGGAATAAAAGATATTAAAACTTCTCTCGATTTATACTCTAAAAACAGTACTGTTGAAGGATTGTTAAAGGATAAAACTTTAGTAAAAGCATCTTGGTTTCATATAAACTCAGAACCCGCTCCCTTTGGTACAATTGAAGAGCTTATCATTATTATCGGTAATGGAGACTATCAACATGGGCTAATTAGGCTATCCCAATCGATTCACAATTTTAAGAACTTGGATGAATATTTCTATTTAGGATTAAGATTTCCAAACAGAAAAGGTATTACCGAATTTCAACTTTTTAAAATTTTAAAAAAAGAATTGTCAGAAGGATATATAATAGGACAAACTGACAATACACAAAAAATAAAAGAAATTTTTGATTGCTACGATAAAATTGAAGCCGTTCAATCTGAAAAGCTGACAGAGGAATCATTTCATCAACGAAATAGTAAAAGAGCTGATTATGATATTTTAAAAGATGCGTCAATTAATATTTTTGGAGTAGGAGCATTAGGAAGCGAAATTGCTGACTGTACGACTAAGGCGGGTATTGGAGATATTATGCTTGTGGATAACCAAGTTATGCACGCACATAATGCTATAAGACATTTAGCTGGTATGGAATACATTGGTATTCCGAAGGTAATAGCAGTATGGCAAATACTTAATAGCCACAATCCTTTTATAAAAATTTCACCATTTACTGGTGATTTATATCAGCTAGATCCAGAAAATTTGGTAGATGATTCTATTACAATCTGTTCAGTTGCTGATGATAATGTTGAAGGATTTATTAATCAGCAGTTGGTTTTATCAAATAAGTCTGCGTTTTATGTTAGAGCTTTACGAGGTGGGAAAACTGCTCGAATTTTCAGAGTAATCCCTGAAAAAGATGCTTGCTTCCATTGTTTAAGCCTTTATAGAAATGAAAATAAATATTTCATTGAGATTCCTGAAGATACGGAATATCCTACACTAAAAAATGAATGTAATAATCCTATCAGACCTGCAAGTGCCGCAGATTTAAAACTAATTGCTTCAATCGCTTCAAGATTTATCATTGAACATCTCCAAAGTGGAGAGTCGGAAAATAATCATTGGATTTGGTCAACCGATACAATTGATGGAACTGTTATAAATTCACACAGTATATACAGTCAATACATTCCACCACACAATGAATGCGTTTATTGCAATAATAAGCAGAAAATACAGGTTATAATAAGTAAAGATTGTATCTCATTCATGCAAGACTTAATCCGTGAAAATTCAACCATAGAAACAGGCGGAGTCATGGCGGGAATTAAGGATGAAAATGGTAATATAGTCATTACTCATGTTTCAGGTCCAGGACCAAAAGCAGTAATGTCATCAACCAAGTTTGAAAAAGATATTGAATTTTGTCAAAATTTTTTAGATGAAATTTATCAGAACTCTAATCAAAGTACAATTTATGTTGGAGAGTGGCATTCCCATCCTTCAACAAATAATCACCCGAGCGAAACAGATGTAAAAAGTCTTACGGAAATTGCTATTGAAAAAAATTACTTGACGGATTGTCCCGTTATGATTATTTTCTCAAATCAAGGAAATCCGTCTTGTACTTTACACCCAGCAGATAAGCCATATTATTTTTCTGATTTGGAAATAAAATAATTAAAATACAATGTAAAAATGCTTACAAATCCATATTTTTATCGTGCTCGCCTTTTCCCCGCATTGATAACATCCATACCGATGCTTATTTTTGTCAATAAAATTATAGCTGTCCAGTATGCAGATGCTTTAAAAAATGTTTACGACATTTTACCATTTATAGCACATTTTGGACTATCAGGAGCAATTATTTTTTTATGTGTTCAAATAAATCGAATTGTTGCAAAAGAAATTTTTCAGCGATTACATTTTAGAGAAGAATTATTAATGCCAACTACCAACCATTTATTGATTAGTGACACACACTATCCTACATCAATAAAAGACAAAATTCGAAACAAAATTAAAAAGGAATTTAAAATCGTTTTGGCTGATGCTCAATCAGAAACGCAAAATGAAAATAATGCTCGCAAATTAATTGTTACTGCTGTTTCTCAAATTAGAAATGTTTTGCGAGGTAATAATTTGTTACTACAGCATAATATTGAATATGGTTTTTGGAGAAATTTAATTGGAGGAAGCTTAATCGCAGTAATTTTTGCAATTGCAATTTTTTGGTACGGAGCATACAATAAATTAGAAGACCAAATAATTACAGGGATAATTTGCTTTATCTTGTATCTAGTTCCAATTGTTTTAAGTAGATACATTATTCGTCGATATGGTAATTATTATTCGAAGATACTATATGAACAATTTTTAAGTATGAAGTAATAAATATATTAACGTAAAAAAATAACCTTGTAATATCATTTTTTTCTCATTTTTGCAAAACATAAAATCTAAAATGGTTTAATTATTGATATAGAAAAATTTATCTAAAAAGCTGTCTAGCTATTTTTAGAAGACATCAACGAAAATAAGTGTGATACTTATTTGCTTTGCTAGTAAGAAATTTGGCGATTTTTAAGGCAAACCGAAGCAGATACAAGTAGCACCCACCAATGGCGTGGGCGTTCTGCTTTGTGTTTGTCGGGTTACGCCAAATACCTTTACTACCAAAGCGTGAATTAGCTCACGCTTATTTTTTTGCCTATAACAAGCATAAAATATAATAGAATGGGGTATCTACACAAAATCATTGAATTAGAAAAACAAAAGAACTTTCGAGAGATTGCAACAACTCTTTTCATGGAAGCCGAAATCAGTTACAACCAAACTGGATGGAGCGAGAAAAAACCAAACATGAAATACTGGGAGTTTGTAAGCAAAACAAAGCACCTTCTTAACAAGGACTTCCATAAAAACATTATGTTTGGCGACTTACAGCCTAATCCACATCTAATAAATGCTTACAAAATGATTGGCGGAAAAGGTGACATTGCATTTTGGAGAGAAGACAAATATCCCCTTGATGGAGCTATAACGCGTCTCATGTTCACCCCGACAATTTACATTTACGCAAAAGAATGTTGTGAAGTATTTGAAGAAAAGATAGGTAATAAGCCGTTATTTATGAGTGGTTTAAATCCTCAAGGTGTTATCAACAAATACAATTCCGAGAAAAACACAATCAAATCATCTTCTACCTATACAAATAGTACTTCACAAGGTGGATGTATGGGAGTTCTATTGCTAATAATCGGAATTATTAGCCTATTGATATTACAAATTAACTCATAAAAATAAAAATATGAAAAAATTAATTTTTACACTTTCGGTGGCAATGTTGGCAATGTTGCCACTATTTTCATGTTCATCATCTGGCAATGACGAGCAGACAACCAACCCTACAACCGTAAACAACAACAAAATCAATCCCCCTGCATGGATTATCGGAAAATGGACGAGTTATTTAGGTGGTACAGCTTACCAATCTTATACATTTTCAAACGGAGATATTGTTATGTCGATGGGTGGATATTCTCAGAGCTACAAGTATATCGCCGATAACGGAGGTTATTCTCAAAAGTCAAGCGATACGGAATTTACTTTTACCCTTGCTAATGGCGGAGTTGCTCAAACTTTTAAATATAAGAGAGTAACAGCAACCAAACTCAACTTTGACAACGGAAACGGAATAACAGAATTTATTAAAGAATAACAAAATGAAAAAATTACTATTTACTCTTGCATTGGCGTTGCCAACACTTTATTTTGCACAGGACACACAGAAAGATAAAAAGTGCGATTTACCTGCAAATTATCAAGAACCTGCGCCAGATAAAAAAATCCAATCTTTTTTGAAAAAAGTTGATGCAACGATTGAAGACCTTAGAAAACACGTTACAATAGATAATGATTGTAACGAAAGTGATGTTGTTTTCTTGCGTATTTCAGAACAGAAAGGAAACGGACTTTATGATTTGTGTGTAAAAGGTAAAAATATCAAATATAAACGCATGGGAAGTGTGTTTATGAAGGCAAATGAAAATCCTTTTGATGTTACAAAATGATGTTACATATACCATTTAAATTTAAACCTTACAGCATTTGGGATGATGTATTGTTTATTTTGATGATGGTTTCAATCCTTGTATTGTACACGGGGTGTTTTTATTTACTCATGCAGGGTTTGAAATTCACTATTAATGCGCTCAAAAAGCATTTAAAAAAAGAAAAATGCTAAATACTTTAAACCTGTTTATAACACGACAGGTTTTGTCGTTTTGTCGAACTACATTTGCTTAGATAGAATATTTCAAAATATGGGGAAAACCGTATGTTATTTTAGCCAATTTTAATTATACTTGCAATCATAAAAACACCTCTGTAATGCGAAAAATTTATTTTACCGCAATTTCATTAAGTATTTACCAATTAGGATTTACACAGATTCCTAACCTTTCGACTATTTCCAGACCACAAGCAAGTGGATTGGGTAATTATTCGAGCAACGATTATAGTAGTTCTACGAATAGAAGTTTTCAGAGAAATTATCCATCTATACCAAATACCTATCAAAAATCTTCAAATACTAATCATCTAAATAACTACGAAGCACAGGCTCGCTCACAGCATAACATTGTCATGCAGAGTATAGAACAAGATATGGCAGAGGTTCGGGAAATGCAATTCCATAAATGGGTGGAAGACGGCAGAAATATGCCGTATGACTTACCTACATTATCAGCCAAAGCAGGAACACAAGCATATTATGATGCTTTTAGCAAACTTTCTGGAATGGATTCCGAAAATTACTCATTAGCAGATGTAAACTTCACCGTAGAAAATGCTTTTTATGATAATAAACAGGATGTATCCAAATTCAAAGCAGGAATACAAAAGACAGCAAAACAACTCTTACAGAAAATGAAGGAACGCAAACAGGACGCGGAAAGCAATGTTTCTAAAAACCTGATGTTGTTCGAGTATTTTTCTAAAGATATGAATCTTGGAGGAACAGCCCACAAAGCCTTTGAATATGATTTTAAAGATTATATGGGACAAAAAGATTATTCTAAAATGTTTGTTTCAAAACTCCTCAAAACAGGCTCAGGACAATGTCATTCAATGCCTTTATATTATTTGATGTTGGCAGAAGCTATGAATACAGAAGCCTATTTATCATTAGCCCCGAATCACTCTTATATCCGTTTTGTAGATGATGAAGGAAAATTGAGAAATATGGAACTTACCAATGGGATGTTTCCTACTGATAATGCATTTTTAGAATCAGGATACATCAAATCAGAAGCCCTGCAAAATAAAATTTATTTGGAGAACCTTACAAAAAAAGAACTGTTAGGAATGGCTTATTTTGATTTAGCGAGAGGGTATGTAAGCAAGTTTGGTTATGATGAATTTGTTAATGAAGTTATAGACAGGGCATTAGAACTTTACCCTAACGGAATAGCTCCGAATATGGAGAAGGCAAATGTCAGTCAGGTAAGATTTGCCCATGTGATGAAACGATTAGGTATTAATCCCGAAGACAAAAGAGATTTACAAAGAATAGGTTATTTTCCAAAGGCTGTTGAACAGTTAAATCAAATCAATGAACAGTTTAATAAGATTGATAATTTAGGATATGCTGAAATGCCTGCATCTGCGTATGAATCATGGTTGGCAAGTCTGAAAACAGAAAAGAACAAACAGGAAAGTGAAGCGTTGGCAGAAAGAATGCGCTTGTATCAACTTCAAAAGCAAAAGGAAAGACAGGAACAGCAAGCTGTTAAAAAAGCTCAGGAAAAGAAAAAGCAGGAACAAAAACCGAGATATATTCCAATTGACCCTAATAAACTATAAAAAAATGAATAATTTTAACAATCATAAAAACAAATGACTATGAAAAGAATATTATTGATTGCTTTTGCAATAATAACAGGCTTTACACAGGCACAGGTCAAGAAAACCCAAACGAAACAAAAACCCAAAGTTGAAAAAAAATGGGTAAATCCTGTTAAATTGACAAAAGAAGAACGTAACCGTCCATACATGGATGAAGTTTTGAAAACAAAGGATTCATTAACACCACAGGAAGCAGAAAGACGTAGAAAAAATATTGCTATCGGAAATCCTTTTGCTAAATATGGGGTTTATCCGAAGATTGCAACATTAAGTAAAGGTAAGTATCTGGAATTTCACGACACAGACAGTATTGTAGTAATTGGTTCAGTACGATTCAATACAAAAAGAGATAATATCATTGAAGTAAGGGAAGTTGATTTGTCTGATCCCGATGCACAACCTATTGCTGACACTCATGGGCGTTGGATGTCTCCCGACCCTTTAAGTGAGGAATATAGTAGTTGGTCTCCATATAATTATGCTCTTAATAATCCTATTCACAATATTGATCCCGACGGCAGGGCTGTAATTGGTAGTGGAGACAACATTACTTATACTGGAGATGATGCAAAATCTGCTTTTTTACAACTTAGAAATTCAATGTCATCAAAACCTGCTGATGATATAACCGTTAACAGCAAAGGAATCATTTCAAGTATATTAAGAAATGGTCAGCCTAACAGATTTTTTGATGAAAGTGGGAAACAATTGTTTTTTAATGATTCGCAAAATGATGATAAATATATATTATCTCAAAATTTTGATGTAGGAGACAGGCTATATTACCCTATCTCATTTTCTACTTTACAATCACAAGTAACAGATGTTTCTGATAATAATCAATTAATTCTTATGAACAGCATGAATAACTTAGGAAGTAAACTCAATGCATCAATTGGTTTATTTTTAAGGTCTTATAATTTTGGTTTTGGGAAGGGTTCTGATTTTACATATAGTTTTTTAGTCCCTTTTCTACAAGGCAAAAATGTTGATGTTACAAATGAGAATTTACAAGATAAGTTTATTCCAAATGCTTTTTTCAGATTTGGCAATGTAAATATGGTTTATAATACTTTTGATGCGGGCAATTTTATGTGGGGGGCATGGGCTAAATACACAGGTCTTTCTGCTGAAAAAGCCATGTGGGGAGCAAGAATGAATGAATTTGGTAGTGATAGCTCTAGAGATCAGAATGCTATTTGGAGAGGACATAGATATTTTTATAAAGGAACATACCAAGCACCTAAAAGATGAAAAAAAGAAGTTTTTTTTTATTACTAATTTTAATAGTTTGCCTGTTAGTAAGATATAGACTATATGTTAATCTAATACCTAATTTTGTTTATGATGTGGTAAACCCAAGACAAATACAGGGAATTTTTAATATAGTATTTTATTTAGGAATAATATTTCAAGCAGTAATAATTATTTCAATAGCAGTTAATTATAAGAAAATGAAAATTCAAGATTTTATTATTGCAGGGTTATCCCTGATATTCCTAATATCTTTTATTGTTTTAGTATTAACTATATGATGTCGATCAATAATTCCTCTTTAATAAATCACAATCTACAAGATGTATAGAATAATACTAATCAGCATTTTTTTCATTTCAATGCTTTCAAAAGCACAAGACAATCATTTTTATTCAGATGCTTACCAAGCTATTGATAATATGCTTAATGATAAGCAACAATACAGTTTTAAGGAAGCCGTATTTGGTGTTGAAAATGCTTATTATCAAGGAAAATTAGACGTAGATGAGTTGAACAGTAAAATTGGTTTTTTAACGAAATTTTGCAATAGACTTATTACAAATAGAAAACTTAGCTACACGGAAAAAGATATAGAAAAAGTAAGCAAATATGCAGCTATTTATACAGTAATGTGCCAAACTACTCCTGTTATTTTTGGAAAAGAAGATACATTAAAATTCAAGCCTTTTGTCTATGATTTTGAAGACGTATTCGGACATAAAGAACTATCTAATCTGTTTGTATCAAAATTGTTAGATACACAAAAAGGCAACTGTAATTCAATGCCATACCTGTATAAGATTTTAGCAGAAGAATTGGGAGTTGATGCCAATTTAGCACTTGCGCCAAACCACGTTTATATCAAGCATAATATTAAATCAATTGGTTGGTACAATACCGAGCTTACAAGTGGTATTTTTCCAATTGATGCCTGGCTGTCTGCTTCGGGGTTCATTCATTTGGATGCCATTAAAAATGGCGTGTTTATGAAAGCCTTAAACAATAAAGAAAGTCTTGCTTTGCTATTAGTAGATTTAGCAAATGCCTACAATAGAAGCTATCCAGATAATGACGGTAGTTTTGCATTGAAATGTGCTGAAAGGGCGATACAGATTTATCCTTATTTACCTAATGCTCTTTTATTACAGGCTGAAACTCATACAAAGCAGTTTAAAAAGCTGATGAAGGAACAAAATACAAAAGATATTCAGGCTACGTTAAGCAATCCTACGGCTAAAGAGCTTTTTGAAACAATGAATAAAGAGTACGCCCACATTCATAAAATAGGCTATCGCAGTATGCCAGAGGAAATGTATTTGGATTGGTTGGTGTCTTTGAAAACTGAACGATTAAAATATGAAGATACGAGATTGCAGAAATAATAATAAAAATACAATAATATGACAGGAGATAAAATTATAGAAATAATTATTACAGTTTTATTTTTTTTAAGTGCAAGTTATTTTATTTTTTATAAAAGCTGGTTGAAAGCACTTGGCAATGAAGTAGCAAAACTAGTTACCATAAAAGATTTAACAGAAATTCAAGAAAACATTAAATTAGATTTTAGTAAACAGCTTGAAGAACACAAAAGTAATTTAAATGAAGAACTGTCCCATAAAATTGAGCCTTTAAAAGCTGAATTATCTAAAAATAATATTACTCATCAAATACAGTTTTCATTCTTACACCAAGAAAGAGCTAAGGTTATTTTAGACCTGTATAAAAAACTTGTGGAATTACAATCTGCAATGGTTAATTGGACAAACTTTATGCACCCTGTAATTCAAGATGCTGAAAAAGAAGCAAAAGAGCGAGTAGAAAGAGCAAACTTGGCTTTTAATGATTTTAGAAATTTTTATTTACTAAATAAATTATTTTTTCCTAAATCCTTTTGTGAAGCATTTGATAATATCCTTGATGAATATTGGAATAAATTGTGGGATTTTGGATTTAAAGAAGGTATGATAAGAGAAAACAGATCTATAACAGATGACTTTTATCGTAATTTAATAAAGGAAATGAGCGAAATCTCTAAAGAATTGAAAGAAAAAATACCTGAAAGAATTGCAGAAATTGAGAACAAGTTTAGAGAAATGCTAAATGTAGGGGAATAAAATAACAATTATTATAAATTCAAACAATTATGGAAAAAAAATCCGATAACTTAAAATATATACTTACAAGATATGATAATTATATTAATGCATCAAACGTAAAAGGGACATTTATAGTCTCTTTGAATACTTTTATTGTGGGTTGTATAATAATCAACAGAAAACCTTTAGTAGATATTTTCGTTAATAGTAAGGCTCTACAAACGTCAATAAATGTATTAATTTATTTAATTTGCATTCTTGCTTTAGGAATTATTGTATCAACAATTTTAGCATTATTTCCCTACCTAAAATCAGGAAATTCTTCAAAAGACAATTATCATTCTCATATATATTATGGTTCTGTGGAAAGCTTTAGCTCAGCCGAGGAATATATTAAATCTTTTGAGAAATTGGATGATGATTCTTTTAACCATGATTTAGCCAATCAAATCTGGATTGTTGCAAAGGGAGTTTCAAGAAAATATAAATTTCTTAATTATTCCATGATAATTATATATCTCGAACTATTTTTATTTTTAATAACCCTATCTCTTATATTATTTCAATGAATACAATTTTTGGCAACTCACTAAATAAAATTGATAGCATCTTGTCAAAACATGAGCATCAAAGTTCATCTATAGAAGTTTTTAGCAAAGGAAACACTTATTCTAATTTGAATGAAAGTAGGACATTACCTACTCCATATGAAGGCGATAAGACATTAATTGCGTACGATAGAAACTTTGTTATCGAAAACTATGGACATAATGAATATTCATTTAACGAAATAAAAATTGGTACTCACCCCGATTTTGATGACTTAGATCATTCAAATTTTCTAATGCATCACTGCGTTTCGATGTTTATTGATATAAAAGGTTCTACAAAACTAATTGACAGATATTCGATTTATGAAGTAAGATTAATTAAAGACACTATTTTAACATTAGTCATAAATGTTGTAAGCCAATTCGGTGGACATGTTCAAAGATTACAAGGTGATGGAGTATTTATATTATTTGCAAGGAGAGATAGGCATCATATCAATTCAATTATAAATGCGCTGAACTCTAGCTCATTACTCACTCAATTTATATCTGTTGATCTTGCCGAAATTTTCAGAAAAAATGATATAAATCCTTTGAGAATAAGAATAGGCATTGATTATGGGGATGAAAATAAAGTTTTATGGTCTTATTATGGAATTTCTGGTTGTGATGAGCTAACTACGACAAGCTTACATACGGATATGGCAGCAAAATTACAGGCAAAGGCTAACGATAATTGTGTGGTAATTGGAAATAATTTAGTTAAAGAACTTGATTTAACTCGTGATTATGTCAGTAATTATTATAATAAAGAAGGGAACCGAGAGGAAGTCTTTCAAGTAACACCTACATTAACTTATAAATTTTATGTTTTTGAATGGAAAAAATATCTCAGCAAACATCCGAATTTCAAGTTATTAGCATCTGATACAATTAAATACGAAAAACCTAAATTATATTTGAAATGTGAATATGAGTTTAATAATAAAACTTTTGAATACTTTCCAAATTCTAAAGGAATACCAAAATCTTCAACAATAAATTTCACCTTATATGAAAATGGAAATTTATACATTAGAAAAAGCTTTGAAGAGATAAAATGGACTATTTATAACTCTGGAAATGAAGCTAAAGAAGATAATTGCTTAGAACAAGAAATTGATGAATCTTCTAAAAATCAAATTGTATGTAGTGCAAATGCAAAATATTTAGGTTTACATAAAATTCAATGCAAATTAATTAGAAATAACTCAGAGAATATTAATGTTGAATTCCCTGTGATAGTTTATTGAATTAAAAAAAAGAAAAAACCACTAGAGATTCTAAAAACATTTTTTGGGATTCTATAACCATCAAAAATGAACAAGATGACTACAATTAGAACTAAAAAAATTCATCTTGGTTTTGGAAGCCTAACAATTTATGAGGTTTTATCGAATAACAGAAAAATTACAAAACTATGAAAGAAGTTTATCTAGCTTATTTTGATTTTATGGGCTTTAAAGAGTTTATTATAAACAACGATGATGAACATATAATGCGCCGAATGGAACATATTTTCAGAGATATACATATGTGTTCAGGAAATGGTAATTATCAACAAGTTTCTGCGAGCGATATTATACCTGATTTATCACAGTCTAAAATTAACAGTTTAAACATATCTGATACAGTCCTATTTTGGACAAATCAATGCAATTATGAAGATTTAAAAGAATTAATAAAAGTTGCATATAACTTCAATCAAATGGAGGTAAATCAAAATTTCCCATTGCGAGGGGCAGTTGTTAAAGGATTTATTAAAGTCGTATCAGGAAAAAACGTAAATGAAGTTGGAGGCTCACATTCTATACAATGTCTATATGGCAAAGGCTTAGTTTATGCTCATGATATAGCAGAAGCACAGCAATGGTCAGGATGTATCGTTGATGATTCTGTAATTCAAGATTTAGAAATAGAACCTGAGGGCATTCCATTTATTGAAAGTTTAGCTATTAAATATAATGTGCCATTCAAAGAAAAAGTTTTTGGAAAAGCATTTCAAGAATTTTATGCTTTTAAACTTAAAAGGAGTGCTATAAATAATGAGGAACATTTAAACAATGCTTTAAATTCTATTGTCCAAGTATTTTCACAGGACAATAAACCTATTGAACGGGATGATGTTAAAATGAAAATAAAAAACACTCAGGATTTTATAATTTTCACAAAAGACATAAATTAATTGAACTGATAATCAACAACTTACAATATAGTTTTAGCAAACCCTCAAACAGATAAATCGTGTTGTATAATTGTATTAATTAAATTTTATTAAAATGAAATTAAACATTAGCTACAACGGAACAATTTATAGAGCTTACGTTACAAAGGAAAAATATTCCTACATTTTCAGATTGCAAAGATGTGGTGGATTTATTGATTATTACGAGCCGTTTGGCTTCGGTAGATATTCATGTTCAATCAAATGTAGATTGAAACATTACAAGGATTTTAAAAAAGGAATTTTTAACGGCAATTCTACTCCGAAAAAGTTTAAAACGATGATCAATTCCTGAACCTAACACAAAACAGAAACAGGCTTTTCTTAAAGCCTGTTTTTTTAAAAAAATTTTGAAACCATTAAAGCTCATCAACCTTTAATCTTCTGACCGTATTAAGAACGCTACGGTAGTATTTTTCAATCGTATTTTTACACCTGCCTGAAACTGTTCGTAACGTTTTTTGAGTGATTTTCGGGTACTTTTCATAATCCCAGCTCAACACACAATCCACTAAACTTTTAAAGGTATTTTCAGACCTTTCATTTCCTAAAATCTTACCATTAATTTTTCGCTTTTCGTCTATTGTATTAATTTCAGCACCATAAACAACCCTTCTTTTAGCATTATTTCTTGGTTCGACATTTCCTCTCCGATTATAGACTTTAGTAGCTATTTCGTCTATTTCTTCCCATTCGAGAGGTGGATTACAACATTTAGAGTTATATTTTTGTAGATAACGTTTAAAGTTAGTAAACCTTGCATCAGGATTAATTGAAATAAGACAATAAGCGTAAGAACTTACTCGTTGATTCCTTAGTCCTTCAGGAACAATTTTACGGGGAGCATAGCATTTACAATACTCCACTTTTTCTTTTCCAAAATCATAATACCCTTCTTTATTAAATTCAAAGTTTTTTTCTGATAAAACATCTGATAAATTGTTGAATCGAATTTTACCCCCATCGAGAGGGTAACCTAAATTTTTTATTTTATTACTATTACAATGGGGGAGCTTTTTTACTTCATGTACAACAGTTGTATTGAACTCTGATAAATCAATTTCAACAGCATTTTCATTGTAGTATGCTTCTGTATCAAAACTGATAATGTTCACTCGACTACAATCATTGCATGATTTATCATAAGGGATACCCAATATATCTACTATATGTTCATAACTTTCCTTGAAATTCTCTTTTACAAGGTTTCTTACTTTTACGAGTAATCCAAAACCATTTCCTCCAACACTTTTCCATAATGCTGTAATATAAGTTGTGTCGTAGTTAAAGTCTTTTTCTCCGTCTATATCAAAATACAAGAATCCCGTTGATTCATCTGCATTTTCGGTCTTGACGTAGTTATTCTTGAAAGTGTAGTTAAAACAAATTGAAGGTAATGTTATTTTTATGGCCTGATATTCTTTATTTTTTTTATCTATTTCTCGTAATTTTAATATTTGGGGGACTTCTACCCTTTTTGCATCTTTAAGATGTTCAACAAACCCAACTACGGAGTTTATTTGTCCGATAACATTTCGGTTTTTTACGTTTTGTATAACTGAAAACATAAGCTTCTTAATTTTTGGGCAATGGAAAACCATGCAAAGGAATTTCCACTGCGGATTAATATTTGTTCGATAAAATTTGTTTTTTTTAAGTCTTTAAGAAATAAGACTTTGATATGAGATAAACAGCGCTGTTTAGAAAGTAATTTTACTTGAAAAAGTTAGTCTGAATGTTGTTTTTCAGAATTATAAATATAATTCAAAACATCACTTCTTTTGTAAATAGGGCTTTTTCCAGACCTACCAACAGGTTTTAATAAACCTTTTTTGTTCCAAAGCCAAATGGTTGTTCTCTTTTTTTTGGTAAGTTCACATACTTCAGCTATTAAAAGATGTTCATCTTTTTCCGATTCCACAGAATCTTTGTCTTTACTTTCTAATTTTGAAATTAATAAATCTAATTTCTCGTCTGTTTGGTTTTCTGACGGAAAAGCACTCACTAATTGAGTGATAATCTCTAAGAGTTTTTCTTGTTTCATAATGTTTATTTTAAATTATGATACAAAAATACTTTAGTGAATTATCCTCAATCAATGCCTGTACTTAAATAGGGACAAAAAAGGGACTCAAAAAATTAGATTAGATACTTAATCTCTCTTTTGGGAGGCTTACAATCTCTCATTAAAGTTTTTTGAATGGTATCTTTTTTAAACTTTTTATAATCCTCTTCATCATAAAACATAAAGTTTTTAATTATCCATTCCGAAATCTGCTCTTTGCTATCAGCAATTAGGTGACCATCCTCATAAAGTTGTTTAAAAAAATACACAAGCATATTAGAACTTCCTCTGAAAGTAATTTCCTTGTCTACATTAGTCAGTTCACCGAAAATTAGTTCTCCCAAAGATGCACTAAACTCTTCATTAATATATGGCTCAAGCGAACTAAGAACATTTTCTGGGTGAAGAAATTTTATAGGCTCTTGACTTTTAGCAACTTTTTTTGCAAATGCACCTTCATTATGTAAAAAATAAGGATATTCAAACCTCAGATTCATCGCTAACTTTGTAATATTGTCTTTGTAGTTTGCAAGTACTTCTAATTTTGAATAATATTCATTTGCTAATTTTTCAAGCTCTTCATTTATATCGCTATTTTCCAAAGATTTGAATTTAGTTATTTTAAGGTCGAAATCCTTTTTTGCATAAATGTATTTTATATAATTCTCTACCCTATCTAAATGAAGCGAAAAATAATTTCTAATTTTTAATGTAGCATTATCATTATCTAAATCAGGAATTTTCTCACTATAATCATTTAAAAATCCTACTAAAATTTGTTTTTTTTCACCTCTACTTTCATTTTTTCTACCATAATACCAATAGTAGATACGCGAAACATAGGCAAAATAATTATAGGACAGCAATTTGCTATAATAGAATAGGTCTTGAAATTCTGTAGGCAATTCAGAATTTCGGAAATACTGATAATCTAATTCTATAAACTGTTCGTAATTGTAGTAAGATTCTTTGAGTTTATCCCAAAATATCAGTTCCATTTTATCGGGATTTTCTGTATACAAGTCCTCAAATGCTGTCTTAATATCAAATGGAAATTGCTGTTTATTATCTGAATAAATAGATTCTAATAATAAAATTTCATCATCATAGCTTTCAGGTTTTGACTTTAAAATTCGTTGAAAGGTGTATCGAAATTCATTGAGAAGATTGTAAAAATTGTTTATCTTTGCTTTCATAGTCTACTAAACAGAGTTAAACAAATATCGGCAAAAAACATTTCATTTATTATTTTTTGTCTCTACTTTGTCCCTCTCGAAAGTAAACAAAGTTTTAAATCATTGAAAATCAGAATAAAGGGATGTTCCTGGAGAAACCACTTAAAAGCCTTTGACTTTTCAGAGGCTTTTTTATTGATATGTAATGAACATTATTTTGTTCTTTTTACTCTATATATTCCAAATACAAAATCACTGGGATTAGATTTTAAGAAATCATCTTCCAATTGGAAAATAGCCTTTAAAACCCTTTGCTTTTCAATGTTTGATTCATTCTCTACAAAATGATGCGCAATGTCTTTAAATACACTCTGAAGAAGATTATTACCTATTGCTTTTTCTTCCACGGTTTCAAAATATTCATGAATAGCAGGAATAATGCTTTCTGAGTCTACACATTCAGAAGGATCAGCAATAATCATTCTTATCACACCACTTCCGTAATAAGTGTTTTTGTAAAGATTAGTCTTAAATATTCTTTTATAAGGTTTAGGAATAATCTGTAAGGCTCTATTGATATACAAGATTTGCTCTTTTGAATATTGAAGCCTGTTTTTTCCCACGAATTCATTAATGATTAGGCAGCCGTCAGGTTTTAAACTTTTGATCACCACCTCCTTTAAAAACTGAAAAATATTTTCAAAATGATGTAAAGAAGCGTGGAAAAATACAATATCATATTTTCCGGGCTCAAAATCATATTTTAAAATATTCTCTGCATGGAAAGAAATATTATGTAAATCTTTACTTTTTGCGATCTCATCAGCGATTGACAGAAGTTGGTCTGAAAAGTCAAAACAATCTACCGTCCAATGAGGATTAAGTTCTGCGAGACGAAGTTCATGACTACAAACTCCTGAACCGAGTGCGAGCATTTTTACCTCCGCTGCATTCTGAAAATAATTTTTGCTGAGATATTCTTCATAAGTAGTATCAGGATTTCCCGTAACCAATTCATTCCATCTTAATCTAATTTCAGGAATACTCCAAAAATTAGCCGATTCAATTTCTTTTTCATTAAAAGCACTTTTTGTCCTTTGAAAAGAGTCTATTTTTAATTTGGAAAAAAGAAAAGGCAGACCTCTTTGATGGAATTTGATATAGATATCTCTGAGATCTTCTAATGTTAAAAGACGCATTATTAATTTTTATCTCTGCAAGTTAATTAAAAAATGAAAGAATGAAAAGAATATTATTTTTCATTAATCTTGTTGGTAAATCTAAAGGGGTCACAACATAATTCCATACGATAAAAACTCTCTTATTTCGCAATGGTTCTGTATTTTTTACTAACTTTTTATTCAAAAAACTTTTAAATTTGGGAAACATAACAAAAACACGATGAATAAACCAACCTCAGAAATAAAATTATCACCAAAGACATTCTCAAGAAAGTCAAATTTAATGTTTTTATAGTTATCAAAAAATATTCATTAAAACTTTTAACTTTCTATTGTTATGAAAAACTTTATCATTCTTCTTCTATTATCGCCATTGTTTTGTATAGCGCAGCTTACTTATAATGATCTTACTTTTTTAGCAAATAACAAAATCGATAAAAATTTAGACTTTATCCAAAGTAAAGGATATGCATTCAGGGAGGAAAGAACAACCGGAGATGGTACAAAACAGATTTATTATGAAAAAGGGAAACTAAGCCGATCCATGATTGTTATGCGTGTATTAGACAATCAAAATATTGTTTTATCTTATATTCCTGAAAACAGGAGCAATTTTGAAAGCATACAAAATGAAATAAATAAAACAGGATTCCAGTTTCTAGAATCTACACACAGTGACAGAGATAAATGTTCATCTTATCAGTCAAAAGACTATTTTGCTAAACTTTGTGCAGTAAAATTCTCTGAAAGTGCTGAAACATCTTACAATATTACTTTCTATAGAAGAATAATATTTTACAATAATTTATAAACATTTTAAATTTTATTTAGAAAACGGAATCTATTTTTTTCAGAAATGACAGAGATTTTTAAAACGTTTAAACCACAAGATCCTGTGGTTTCATCATATGTAAGTTATTATTATCTGGAGATTAAACCGGATAATATTCTCAGAGAGTTTGAATGTTTTCCTCATTTTAATAATTCTATTTCTCTTTACAAATCACATCGGAGAATTTCTGATGGTACCATTCGATATGAAGAAAAGGAGATCCCACTTCAGATCTTTACTCCTATAAGGGAAAATATCTTACATGTGAAACAGGCAGGACCTATTCATCGTCTTGTCATTGTATTTAATCCCTTAGGTATTCATCAGTTTTATTATGAGATTGATTTTAATGATTTCATAAGAGATTTCGAATTTTTCACTCTTCCAGAGCTTGATCTTTTATTTAAAACCGATGATACAGACGTACTATGTACTCTATTGGACCAATTTCTTTTTATCCGTTATAAAGAATACAATAACAACTTAATAAGTCAGGCAGTTCAACATATTTTTGATGCTGAAGATCTTTCCATAGAAGATCTGGCGGACAAATTACAGATAAGCCGTAGACATCTTACGAGAGTTTTTAAATCTATTTTTGGCATCTCTGTACAAAAGTTTCAGAAAATTGTTCTTTTCAGGAAAGCTCTACAACATAAACTTTCGAATAATTCTGATAAGAACTTCACGTCTCTTGCTCATGAGTATAATTTCAGTGATCAGGCACATTTTAATAAAATGTTTGGAAACTTTACCAATCATTCACCCAAACAATTTTTAAAGAAAGGGACTCTGTTGGGAACAGAAGACACATTTTGGCACTTATTAAAGTAAATATAAAATAACATTTAAGTACTGATAAACAAACAATTGCTAGTTTTCCATTTCTAGTGGCTGTATATTTTTTCAAAAAACTCACGTAAAAACTTGCAAGATATTACAAAATGCTATACTTTTGCATCACTTTAAAACAACGAAGTAAGACAAACAAAAATACAATGGTTTCTTAGCTCAGTTGGTAGAGCAATGGATTGAAAATCCATGTGTCCCTGGTTCGATTCCTGGAGAAACCACTTTAAAACCTCTGAATTTTCAGAGGTTTTTTTTTATATAATAAGCTTTCAATAACATCTAAACTAATCTCTTTGAACCTCTATCCAAAGTTTTCTGGATCAAGCTCAAAAGTTGGGGACTAAGCAAAAAGCTTGGTTAATCTGAAGAGAAAAAAGTTTCTGTCTTTGACTCCTCTGAGTTGCATTCTGAAGTTTTTGATTTCGCATTAAAAGATTCAGCTGCTGCATTAGTGCTTCTTTTATCAAGATAGTTTAAAATATCTCTGTAATGGTGCATTATGGTTTTTCTTAAAATGGAAAATGATCCAAGTCACTTCATCCAGAGATAAGGATACTGAGAGCTTTTCAGGATAAATAATCCAGTTTTCTGCATGAGACTTTTGTTTTCAGATATGGTATTCACCGAGCTTATTCTTGTGTTGCCGCTGGAACTTTTTGCAATTAAGCCCGCAAAACTCTGCAATAGCTTTACAGGAGAAACCTTTAGTGTCTGCGAATTTTTTTTAAGAAAGCGACAAACTCCTGTGTCATACGTGTTCATTGCGCTTCAAGATGCCAGTCTCTTTGAAAGGTTTTATCGGTCCATCTTCTTCTTTTTATATGGAGTTTTACGATTTTACCCCGTAATGGATAATCATCTACAATAATTTCAGGTAAAAACCCCTTCGATTCAAGTAGCCTTTCTTTGAATTCATCGGGAATACTGTTGTTTTCTTCAAAATAAATATGAAGTTCCGATTAATAAGTTTCGGCTTTGAGGATTTAAAAGTACTCAATTAAAAATTCTGGAAGTAGCAATTTAAGAAGCTCATGATCACTTAGCATTAAACAAAGATACTCTAACTTAACATAACCCAACTTTTGCCCCTTATCCGTGTTTTTACTACAGTTAACAATATCCTTAACTAATTTACTTCCCTAGAGTTATTAATTCTTTTTAATCTGCACCTAAGCGAAGCACTATGATATACCATAGGTTTATTGTTTAGACAACTCCGTTTTACTACTCAATAAGTTGTAAATTTTTTTTGTATTTTCTGATACTTTATCCCATTCACCAACAGAATAATATTTACAACTCAACGTAGTGTTTCTGTTTATGTAATTTAATTCTACATTTCCTACATAATCAGTAGCAGCTAAAGCTGTAAATTTAGGTTTAAGAATTGAAGATTTAATCCAACTTTTTAAGCTGTCTTTTTCACTTTTGTCAAGATAAATTTTTGTTTTTACAGTGTCTTCTACAATGTATTTAGGGGGAATACTATAAATCTCTTTATTCCAGACAATATTTTCAACTTCTGAACTGTCAGAGTGATTTTCAATTGTAATTTTCTGAAAAAGGGTGATAACCTCTAATTTTTCCCAAGTTTCATTCTCTATTTTCTTTTCAGGTTGTTTTGCACATGAAAACAAAAAAATAGAATAAATATTAATTGTATTCGCATCGTTTTTTGAGTTTTATTATTAATTTTTAGTCTTTAAAATTATGTCTTAAAAATTAAACTTTACAATAAACCATATTTATTTTATCGTTTTTTGAGATTATTTCGAATAGGTTAGATGCTCTTCTACCCTTTTCACGTCTTCTATTTCATGATAAATATTGTAGAAAAATTTTCTTCTTTTGTTTTTATAACATTATAAAAAGCATATTCTTAGTACACAATCTATTAGCGGCATACAACTGTTTAGTGAAATTAATGGTGACTAAATTTTCTAAAAGACAAATTATAATTTTTATCATGAAAGTATGTGTAAAAATGTGACAAAAACAATAACTCATAAACATTACATTATTTTCTAATACAATTCTCACTACCGTTTAATTCAGGTACGACATTTTAAATATATAAAGCCTCAGAGTAAATCTGGGGCTTTTTTACACTCAGCCATCATTGAAATAAATAATACAAATTAATAATAATTATTTATTTTTTTAACTATATATAACCAATTAGTGAAATATTTTATATATTAGCAATCTAAATCTTACAAAAATTAATAACAATGAAAAAAATTCTTTTATCGGCATTCTTTGCCGGAGTTTTCTGTACAGCATTCTCCTGTTCTTCTGAACGATCAAGTCTTACCTCTCCTGAAGAAATGAAATCTACGGAAATGGTTTCTTTTGACAGAGCCATGAAGGAAATTATGAAACCGGAAAACAGATCTACTCCTGAAGAACAAGCAAGATGGGGTGCACAACTGAATGATAGAGCTTTGGATATTTTATTTAATGCTTCTTTAGAGTTAGTGGGCAAAACCAATGTAAACAAAAACAGCAGCAGAGAAGAAAAAGAAAAGGTGATTGTGAAGGCTACCGAAGCTTACTTCGCTAAATTGAATACTATTAAAGCTAATCAAAAAGCAGAAAACTAAAACATTCGCCATGAAAAAATTATTCTTAACACTCTTGGTTGCAAGCTCTTTTAGTCTGTATGCTCAAAAGACTATCAATATGTTTAACTACAGCTCATATATTGTGACAAATTCTTTTGGAGGTGGTGACAGAGGCAACTATTCCTGCTTACCGATAATTGAAAGCAACAATACAATACCTCCGGGGGGAACTGCTATTTATACCGGCTATTATAACAGCCATATCCCACCCGCAACAAACCCTTCGAATCCACCGATTGATTCGTGGATGGTAAAACTTGGTGCTGGTAACGCTGTACCTCAACCCAGTACGTCCCCTATGCTGATACCATTAGGTTCATCAACCGACTGGATTTTAAATAAATTTGGCGTTACAGACCCAAATAGTGGAATTTTCTACGGAGGAGATACAATTGGAGGAGGTTGTTACAATAATCCAATAATAACTCAAGTAAATACCTCTCCATCATCTCCTGTGACCTATCAAGCGGTCTGGTTCGCCACAGGAGGGCAAACTTACTTTGTAATTCAATAGTATTAAATTATGAAAAAAATATTAACCCTTATCATGGTAATATTATTTTCCTTCTCTTTCTCTCAAGGAAAATTATACATTAAAAATTACTCTGATTATAGGCTTGAAATGCGAATTTCTGCAGCCAATGCTGATAGCTGCTATCCATATGCAATAGCAAGCATGTCATTTCCTGCCAATGCAGATATTGAAATTCCTGATTTTAACAGCTCAGGACCCTATACTGCCAGTTGGACGGTAAGATTTGTTCCTACCGGCAACCCAATAGTACAAACTATTCCTTCAGGGATACTATCTACGATTTCTCCTCTTACACGATGGTCTTTCTGTCAATTGTGGATCATAGATCCTAATACTAATCAACCAGCGGGGGATTTTAAAATGGGGGATCCTAGTTTCAATACTTCTTGTGGATATGGAAACGGAGTCCAATACGTAGATGGAAATTTCACAGATGTTTTTTGGTTTTATATAGCATCAGAGAATGCCACATATTTAGTTATTCAGCCATCATAATATATTAAAACAATAAAATTTAACTATACTAATAATCATGAAAAGAATCATTCTATCGGCATTTTTTGCCAGTATTTTTTGTGTTGTTACCTCTTGCAACACTGAAAGATCACCCCTAACTACTACCGAAGATTTAAAGACTACGGAAATGCAGTCTTTTGACAAGGCTATGAAAGATATCATGAAGCCTGAAAACAGATCCACCCCTGAAGAACAAGCAAGATGGGGCGCACAACTGAATGACAGAGCCCTTGATATTTTATTTAATGCTTCTTTAGAATTGGTTGGCAAAACCAATGTAAATAAGAATAGCAGCAGAGAAGAAAAAGAAAAGGTAATCGTAAAAGCTACCGAAGCCTACTTTGCTAAATTGAATACCATTAAAGCTAATCAAAAAGCAGAAAACTAAAACATTCACCATGAAAAAATTATTCTTAACGCTCTTGGTTGCAAGCTCTTTTAGTCTGTATGCTCAAAAGACTATCAATATGTTTAACTACACCTCATATATTGTGACAAATTCTTTTGGAGGTGGTGACAGAGGCAACTATTCCTGCTTACCGCTAATTGAAAGCAAAAATACAATACCTCCGGGAGGAACTGCTATTTATACCGGCTATTATAACAGCCATATCCCACCAGCAACAAACCCTTCGAATCCACCGATTGATTCGTGGATGGTAAAACTTGGTGCCGGTGATGCTCTACCTGAACCCAGTACCTCCCCTATACTGATACCATTAGGTTCATCAACCGACTGGATTTTAAATAAATTTGGCATTACAGACCCAAACAGTGGAATTTTCTACGGAGGAGATACAGTTGGAGGAGGTTGTTACAATAATCCAATAATAACTCAAGTAAATTCCTCTCCATCATCTCCTGTAACCTATCAAGCGGTCTGGTTCACCGCAGGAGGGCAAACTTACTTTGTAATTCAATAGTATTAAATTATGAAAAAAATATTAACCCTTATCACGGTAATATTGTTTTCCTTCTCTTTTTCTCAAGGAAAATTATATATTAAAAATTACTCTGACTACAGGCTTGAAATGCGAATTTCTGCAGCCAGTGCTGATAACTGCTATCCATATGCAATAGCAAGTATGTCATTTCCTGCCCATGCAGATGTTGAAATTCCTGATTTTAACAGCTCAGGACCCTATACTCCCAGTTGGGTGGTAAGATTTGCTCCTACCGGCAACCCAATAGTGCAAACTGTTCCTTCAGGAATATTATCTACGATTTCTCCTCTTACCCGATGGAACTTCTGTGACCTGATGACGGTAGACCCTAATACCAATCAGTCTACAGGTGATCCAAGATTTAAAATGGGAGACCCTAGTTTCATTACCTCCTGTGGATATGGCGACGGAGATACATATGTAGACGGAAATTTTACAGATGTCTTTTGGTTTTATATCGCATCAGAGAATGCCACATATTTAGTTGTTCAGCCATCATAACATTAATATGAACATACAATCCCTAAAACATTTAGTTCTAGGGATTTTTTCAAAATTAAAAAATAAAATAATTTATATTTTTAATACACAAAATGCTTTTACATTAAAACACCCGTTGTGCATTTAGAGCAAACACCCTAAGATGAAGATTTTACTTTAGGAATATAGGTTCAAAAGTGCACTATATTGTACAATTATCTTCTTTTTTTTACGAAAATCCATTTTTACTATTTTCTCATAATCAATTGACTTTCAAATTCTATAAATAAGATTTCTAAATGTACAACAGGTTATTTTTATTCTTTTGTCAGTATCATTTCTTCAGGAAGTGCCTGAGGAAAAGGTGTTGTATTATAATATTGACAATCTGTTGTGATCATATTACTCCCTTTATTAAGTTTCCAATTAAGTTTTGTCTTAGTTGAATCTGTGAAGTTGATTATGATATTTCCTGATGTATTGCAAAGATCAGGATCAACGTAAATAAGAGAATATTTATCGTCTAATTTTCTAATGCCACTTCCCCATATTTTAACATTTTCATCAGAAATATTTGAATTATCAAATAAAATATTACCATTAGAATCTATAACTTTAAATTTTCCTTTTAAAATATCTTTATAGTAAGGGTTGTTTTCTAAATGTGTAAAATAGTTTTTTACTTTTTTGAAGTAAATATAAATTGTTTTTCCATTCCACGTTCCTTTCCAGGTTCCTTCATAGGGGAGTAATTCATTATTTAGATCCTTTATATAGGCATTGTTAGGAACTGCTGTATAGGTTCTTAATGGATAGATTTGAGCTGTACAAGATATTGATATACTTAATAGTATAAATAAAAATATATTTTTCACAGTTTTTTCAGTTAAGGACAAGAGAAACAAACATCCCGGATTTTACCCGGGGTATTTATATTATTGTTTTGTCAGTATCATTTCTTCAGGAAGTGCCTGAGGAAAAAGCGTTGTATTGTAATATTGACAATCTGTTGTGATCATATTACTCCCTTTATTAAGTTTCCAATTAAGTTTTGTCTTAGTTGAATCTGTGAAGTTGATTATGATATTTCCTGATGTATTGCAAAGATCAGGATCATTGTATGTAAGAGAGTATTTGTCGTCTGCCTTTCTGAACTTTCCACCCCATATTTTGGCATTATTATCTGCTGAATTAAAATTATCAAATAAGATATTCCCATTAGAATCCAATACTTTAAATTTTCCAATTAAATTGTCTTTATAATATTTTAATACATTGTCATAAGTGTAAGTGTTTTTTTTAAAAATAATATAAATTGTCTTATTGTTCCAAATTCCTTTCCAAGTTCCTGCATAATAGTTAAGTTCATTATTGAGATCTTTGAGATATGCGTTTTCAGGAATATCTGTAAATGTTCTTAATGGATAGGTTTGAGCTGTACAAGATATTGATATACTTAATAGTATAAATAAAAATATATTTTTCATAATTTAATTTTTAAAATTAAGGACATTTTATTAATTCAAGCGAATTATTATCAGATCCTAGTATTAGTTTTTCAGCAGAAGTTGTAATTGTATTTGTTTTAAATAATTCTAGACCTTCTATTTTTACTTTTTCTTTTAAAAATTTTGCAAAAAGCTTTTCTACATTAGGTTGATTCATTGTACCGTTTTCGAAAAGATCTGTATATTCTCTGTCATACCAAGATTGCCAACTTGCTAAAGTATTCGGTCCTATACCGTAATTTCCGTCTCCTGAATATTTGAGCATATAACTCCCTTCCGAGGTTACGACCATTGCATAAGCGTCTTCCATAGTACCTTTCTCTTGAGCATTTCTCACACACCCTGTAAGAAAAGTAAAAATATCTGCGGGCGAGAATATTTTGACAACACCTTCTTTATTGAGATGGACATGCATATAGCCAAAGTATTTATTGCCGGGAGGTAGTTTTAGGTTATCATTACTTGTATTAGCAAGTGATTCATAGTTTGTTTTAGGTCCATAAGCAGCAGCATATCCTGTTTCTTGAGTCTTATTAAAAATAGAAGGTTTATCCAACTCAGTAACTTTTTCTCTAAAATCTATATTTGTGGCTTGTCTTTTTAATGCACCACAATTGTCAAAAAATTGTTGGTTTTGATTGTTTCCTGGATAAGAATAACCATCTCCACCACCACCGCCACCGCTGTCGCCACCGCTTCCACTACCGCATGTTGCGTCAGGAGACATATCCATGCATTCTAAATATGGTCCGGATGGTGATGTGCAACGTGTTTCTGTAAAATGATCAACCTGTAAAACTTCACCGGTCACAGTATCTGTCCATGTAACTGTTTTCTCAACAATCAAACAATCGTTCCTACTTTGCGCATTTCCTGATTTTAAAGTTCCAGAAAGATCTTTTCTATTTTTAAAAACTAATAGATTAAAAAATTTTTTGGAATTTTCATTAGGATCTATTTTGAAAAAGATTCTGTCACCTTCTCTTTTTACAACAAGAGTAAAATTAACCTTTCCATCATTTATAACGGGTACTTCAAGAAAACTTTCGTTACCTACTGTTGTTGCATAATTCCAGGCAACTTCACCATGTTTGATTTTTACATAATTAGGATCTGAATAGGTCTCAAATATTTTTTTTACATTTTTAATGTATTTTTCGTCTTCCTTCCAAAGACTTTTTGAGGTGTATTCCTTAGATAAGGTAGGGACTTCAGATGCAGAAGATGTTTCATCGTGAACACAGGAGAAAAAGGAAGTCATAATAATTATCAGCAGTAACTGCCAAATGATTGTTTTTTTCATCATAAAATGTTAATTTTTAAATATAATAATTTTATCACATTAATATGATTTTACATAAGTGTTTTTTTTCAAGCTAAAAGATTATTTTAAATTAAGGCCTTTTTTAAAAATAGAGCCAATCGAAATCTATGTACCGTTTATACAAGAATATAATATTCAACAGGCAACTACTTTACTAGAAGCTAAAGTTTTTTTCGCGACCCTGAACGTAGAATCAGAAGCTACAGTTGTAAAGTAAATTTATCCCACGAAGTATGTAAGTTAAAAAGTAAGGTTTGTATTTTTATAATTTAAGCCTTTTTTAATAAACAGAAATTGGTTGAGAACAATACCTCAATTTGAATAGGAGTAGTTTATCTTTTTAGTTTTGTCCCTGCCCATAGTTTGTGAATAAGCATATAAAGTGATAATAACGGCAGATAGATTTTTTTACAATTTCTTTTAGCATACTACTTTGTTTATAAATTCCTTCAATAAATTTTTTAACATTTTTTCAATCTCAGTCTATTCAATATCACTAAAATAGTTCGCTTAAAATTTATATTTAGTATCTCAATAAACCTGTTTTTCATTTATAGCAAACATTTCTAAGATGAAGATTTTACTTTAGAAAAATCAACAATAAACCATTACTATTAAAAATTTCAAAAAAATATATAACAAAACAGTGAAATATTCAATATATTAGCAATCTAAATCTTACAAAAATTAATAACAATGAAAAAAATTCTTTTATCGGCATTCTTTGCCGGAGTTTTGTGTGTATCATTCTCGTGTTCTTCTGAGCGATCAAGCCATACTTCTCCTGAAGAGATGAAATCTACGGAAATGGTTTCTTTTGACAGAGCAATGAAGGAAATTATGAAGCCTGAAAACAGATCCACCCCTGAAGAACAGGCAAGATGGGGCGCACAACTGAATGACAGAGCCCTTGATATTTTATTTAATGCTTCTTTAGAATTGGTTGGCAAAACCAATGTAAATAAGAATAGCAGCAGAGAAGAAAAAGAAAAGGTAATCGTAAAAGCTACCGAAGCCTACTTTGCTAAATTGAATACCATTAAAGCTAATCAAAAAGCAGAAAACTAAAAACTCATGATCATGAAAAAACTATTCTTTTCAGTTTTGGTAATGAGTGTTCTTCCGTTATGTGCGCAAAAAAACATTCATATATTCAACTATAGCAATTTAAATTTAGTAAACACTCTATTGGGTGCAGACCAAAGCAACAGCAATTGTTTCCCTAGCATTCAGGGAACTAATTATCCAATACCGGTGGCTCCGCACGGAGCTGTAACTTATAAAAGCTATCGTCACAGTGACACACAAGTTCCACCAATCAATTCATGGACAGTCACATCAGGTATAAATATCGTTAACACATTAGCTGCTCCCGACCCACAACTTGACAATTTAGGAATTGCAACAGATTGGATGATGAATAAATTCTATGTCGAAGATCCAAATGGCGGTTCACTTCCTTACAGTGGAGCTTCCATTGGTACTATTGGATGTAACGGTCAACTGGTTACCAATTTACAACCAACTCCTTCATCACCATATCCATTTGAAGCATTCTGGTTTGTTGCAGGAGGCGAAACTTATTTTACCATCCAACCTTAAATTCATGAAAAATATAATCACACTAATTCTTGTACTTACATTTTCCTTAGCATTTTCGCAGGGAAAACTATACATTCAGAATTTTTCAGCTTATGATCTCACCATGCGCCTTGTTGGAGGAAGCCCGTCTAATTGTCAGCCTGAGGCAGTCGGAAGTATCAACACATTTCCAGCCCACACGCAAACCATGTTCGCAGACTATAACAGCTCAGCTTCATATGCTCCCAACTGGTCAGTAAGACTTTCTTACACTGGAGATCCGATACCTCAGACCGCACCTTCAGGATTACTGACAAGCATTTCTCCAATTACACAATGGAAATTCTGCTGGTTCCATACGATGGATCCGGGAACACATAATTTCACATCAGATATTAATTTTAATATGGGTGATCCTGCATTTCCAAGTTGTCCGTGGGTATCAGGTGCTTCTTTTGTTGACGGAGCTTTAACGGATGCATTTTGGTTTTATGTTGCATCAGAAAACGCTACTTATTTAGTAATTCAATAATACCTTGAAAAAAACTATTAGATATTAATCCCTAGCCTATTATGAACTAGGGATTTTCATTGAGTAAATAATCAATACTATTAACAATTATGAAGAAAACTCTTTTAACAATATTTGTAATAGGCGCCCTTCAGCTAAGTGCTCAAAAAACAATCAATATATTTAATAATACTAAGTATAACTTACACAATGCTCTTATGGGTGCTGATCAAACCAATAGTAACTGTTATCCAAGTCTTTTTGGAGTGAGTAATGTACCTGTTCCACCAGGCGGAGCCGTAAGCTACACAGGTTATTATAACAACCCCTCAATACCAACCTGGAGCGTAACATTTGCTGTAAATAATATAACTTATGTTCCGACTACTTCTCCTGTACTTAATCCTTTAGGAATGTCAACAGACTGGATGATGAATAAATTTTTCTTAAGTGATCCTAATGGCGGTACTATACCCTACAACAATAAAACAATTGGAACCGTAGGCTGTGGCTTACCCATCATTACAGAAATACATCCTACTCCTTCTATCCCTTATTCATTCAATGCTTTCTGGTATGTAGTAGGAGGACAGACCTATTTTAATATTGAAAATCAATAGATTAATAATCATTTTATATAAAGATGATTACACTCTCTATATGATTATTAAACACTTTAATAATTTTAAATACAAAACATAATAATATTTAAAAAATTCAAAACAAAAACCATTTATAATTAAAAATATTAATCATATATAACTTAATAGTGAAATATTTTATATATTAGCAATCTAATTATTACAAAATTTAATAACAATGAAAAAAATTCTTTTATCGGCGTTCTTTGCCGGAATTTTCTGTGTATCATTCTCATGTTCTTCTGAAAGATCAAGCCTTACTTCTCCTGAAGAAATGAAATCTACAGAAATGGTTTCTTTTGACAGAGCAATGAAGGAAATCATGAAGCCTGAAAACAGATCCTCCCCTGAAGAACAGGCAAGATGGGGCGCACAACTGAATGACAGAGCGCTGGATATTTTATTTAATGCTTCTTTAGAGTTGGTGGGCAAAACCAATGTAAACAAGAATAGCACCAGAGAAGAAAAAGAAAAGGTAATCGTAAAAGCTACCGAAGCTTATTTCGCTAAATTGAAAACCATTAAAGCAAATCAAAAAGCAGAAAACTAAAAACCACTTATTATGAAAAAAATACTTGTATCACTTTTCGTAATGAGTGCCCTTCATGTGTCTGCTCAAAAAACGATCAATATATTTAATTATACATCATTAAATTTAATTAATTTTCTTGGAGCAGGAGATCAAAGCAGCCCCAACTGCTACCCTCTAATCACAGGAGGTCATCACCCAATACCGGTTCCACCAATGGGAGCAGTAAGCTATAATGGCTATTATAACAGTCACCTTCAAAATCCACCTATTGATACATGGCATGTAAACCTGTCTATAAATAACGGCACTACACAGCCTGCATCATCTCCGGTACTAATGGCATTGGGATCTGCAACTGACTGGATGTTTAATAAATTCTTAGTGGAAGATCCGAATGGTACACCTCTTCCTTACAGTGGAGAATCTATTGGAACTACCGGTTGTAATATTCCAATAATTACACATTTACAAAAATCTCCTGCAACACCATATCCATTTTCGGATGCATTCTGGTTTGTTTCAGCAGGTCAAACCTATTTCGTCATTCAATAATATTAATTATGAAAAAAATACTTATCCTTACCTTAAGTTTGATGTTCTCACTTTCCTTCTCACAAGGAAAGCTATATATTAATAATTACTCAGGTTATGATCTTACCATGCGTCTTGCGGCAAACAGCCCAACCGGTTGTAATCCATCAGCTTTAGCAAGTCTTACTTACCCTGCAAATACACAGGATAGCATTGTTAATTTCAATAATTCACTTCCTTATATCGACCAATGGTCTGTGAGACTTTCTTATACCGGAAATGCATTGACACAGCCTGTTCCATCAGGATTATTGACAACTATTTCCCCACTTACCCGCTGGTCATTTGCATGGTTTCAGACAAGATACGCCGGGACCAATAACCAAACACCAGACATTGATTTCCAAATGGGTGACCCTACTGCATTTCCTAATTGTGGAATATCAGGTTCCACATTTGTTGACGGAAGTTTATCGGATGCATTCTGGTTTTATATTCCATCAGAAAATGCCACCTATCTGGTAGTTCAATAATATATTGAAACAATCTAACATTAGATAATATATCCCTAAACCTTTGTTTAGGGATTTTTTAATATAAAATGAGATTCATTGAGTTATATCTGCTTCAACGAAACAATCACCTGAGTAGCTGTTGTATAAGCTTTCAACTCATAATCTTTTCCTTTATAGGAGAATTTTCTTTCTGAAGGAACCGTACTGAAAATATTCCCCTGCCCTACAACCGGATTATTTCCAGTACAAATCTCTCTTGTTTTGGTATTATACCAGTAATCTTTATTTGAAGAAATATTATTCGTAGGCATTGGCTGCCAATCTGGAGATAGCTGTCTGGGATCTCTTACATTATCAGGAAGAAAACGAAATTTCAGCCAGCCCCCTGCTGTTCCGGTGACAGGGAAATTGGGGTCGTAAGGAATATGTACTCCCGCCTCCATACCATAAAACTTTCCTCCTTCATAGAGTATTCCGTTTTCATGAGAGGTTAGAATTGATGCATCAAAAAACTGTTTTGAAGGCAATATAACTGGTCCCTGCGTTGGCAACTGCATCTGTCCTACTGAGCTTTCATAGGTATGAGGACCGAAATACATGGATTTACAGGTTACAATTTTAAGATATTCCTGGCTGTTTGCAAATAAGTTAGGATCCAGACTTGTGCTGAGGTTCCATCCAAAATTTTTATTATCGTACACTCCATCATAGTAAGCAAGTCCGATCATAGGATAAATAGTCAGTCCGAAATCCGTTTCATTGATGAAAACATATTCTACAGGTGAAGCAAAAGGATATCCATTGGGCATATACATATTATTTCCATAAGGGGACTGATAAGGAAGTAACGGATCAATAGAATTGATAGTATTTGAAACGTCTAAGCTAATAATCTTCTCAGGTTTTTCTTTTTCCAAAGGATCATTTTGATTGCAGGCAAGAAAAGCCAGAAAACTCATTAAAAAGATAGTTTTTTTCATGGTAATATAGTTTATGAATTAGTATATATTAAATATACAAATTTTTCACTAAAAACTAAAATAAAATAAATCATTTAACCCATGAAAATCAAATAATTACACCCATAAAAACAATATCCAGCAATATATACAATATACTTTATTTAAGATCTTAAATAAAAAACAGAACAGTAAAAATACCGTTCTGCTTTATATTGATTTTAAGAATTAACTTCTTATGAAGGCCATGCACCATCGTAAGCAGATGCTCCCAGTTCAATTTTTTCTGCACTTACAACAAAAGTAATATACATACTGTTTTCATCTACTGCATCGAAATCTACTTCGTGCTGGATTACATAACCGTTGTTCCACTTTAATGTTGTTAAAGTACCTTCTTCGTGAGATTTGTTGAACGTTACTTCACCTACAGTAGGCTTGTACTTCCCGTTTAGTAAGCTTTCAAGAATGTCTGATTTTTCAGTAGCTTCTACTGTAATTTTGATCAATGCATTGGAAGGATCTGATGCTACACGTCCTGAAACATCTGTAGATCTTGCTACGCTGTAATTAAGCTTTAATAATTTTTGTCCTTCCCCGTTGTTGAATTTTAAAATTCCTCTTGAGTTTCTTTCTGCCATGATTGTAAATTTTAATCGTTATTAAATATGTGTGATTTGATGTTTTCTATATCACCAAAGATAGAAGTAATCATAATAGCAGAATAACGTTTAATCAAAAAACTGAAAAAGTGTAGTAATTCTATGACTAACACCTGTTAGGATAAACAACATCTGTAAATCAAAAGATTACAATAGTTTAAATTAAAAAAAACAAAGTGAAAATACTGATAACACCTGCAAAAATCACGAAATATTAACTCCAAAAATACGTCCTACCCATGCGGTTACTCCCATAGCAACAGTTCCCCAAAAACAAATTCTCAATACGGCAATTTTTATACTTGATCCTCCCGCTTTAGCAGAAATGGCACCTAAAAGCATCAGAAATATAATTGAAAAACCGTACTGAAAGTATATCATCTGTTTGATAGGAGCTAAAAGAGAGACTGCAAAAGGTAATAAAGCTCCTACAGCAAATGATCCGAATGAAGCAATGGCTGCCTGCAATGGTTTCGCCTGTGTGATTTCATTAATACCCAACTCATCACGGGCATGGGCTTCCAAAGCATTATGACCTGTAAGCTCTATTGCTACCTGCATCGCTGTTTCTTTGGTACAACCTCTTTTTTCGTAAATCTTTGCTAATTCACGAAGCTCTATCTCCGGCATTTCTTTAAGTTCTCTTTTTTCACGAATCAAATCCGCTTTTTCTGTATCTTCCTGTGAGCTTACAGAAACATATTCACCCGCAGCCATAGACATCGCCCCGGCAATCATCCCGGCTAAAGCAGCGAGAATAATAATATGTCTTTCTGGTTCTGCTGCAGCAACACCAATAACGATACTTGTGGTGGACAACAAACCATCATTAGCTCCTAATACAGCTGCCCGAAGCCAGCCTACTCTATTTACATAATGTTTCTCTAATTGATGATGCATAATGTGAAAAATATTTTTTTTGTGTCTTTAAAATATCTCAGATAATAAGATTTTTCTAGTTTACCATTAAAGTTATAAAATGTTTTTCCAAAAATCGATTTAAATCACATCAAAACAAATAAATTTTGTCATGTAAAACACCTCATATCAAAAACATACCAGTCATCAACCTGCTTTTAAAAGCAAAAGATCCTATTTTCTTATATTTGCATTCATAAAAATTCTACAAAAATATCAATGAATCTGTTATACATTAACTGGAATGTGGATCCTGAAATAGTTAATATTCTCGGAATCCCCTTAAAATACTATGGATTATTATTTCTTACAGGACTTATTTTATCTCTTAATATTTTAAAGAAAATCTATAAAAAAGAAAATTTAAGTACTCAGGCGCATGAAGCTTTATTTTCATATGCACTTATCGGAATTTTAGTGGGAGCCAGATTAGGACACTGCCTTTTCTACGACTTTGATTATTATTCACAGCATCCGATTGAAATCTTTTTACCGATTCAAAAAGGACCGGATGGGGCTTTTCATTTTATTGGTTTTGCCGGACTTGCAAGTCATGGTGGCGGAATCGGGTTAATGATCATGCTTTTGCTGTATTCAAGAAAATTCTCCATTCCTTTAATGACGGTTTTGGATGCTATCGCTATTGTACTTCCTCTAGCCGGTGTTTTCATCAGGCTTGCGAATCTTATGAACTCGGAAATTATAGGGATTCCTACGGATGTTCCATGGGCATTTATATTTGAAAAAGTAGATCATCTTCCAAGGCATCCTGCTCAGCTGTATGAGGCGATCTCTTATTTTATTATTTTCCTTTTGATTTATATAATCTACAAAAAAGATATATTTAAAATCGGGAGAGGCTTTTACTTTGGAATCAGTATTCTTTTAATCTTTATCATGAGAATTCTCATTGAATTTATTAAGGTAGATCAGGCAGAATTTGAACATGGAATGAGTTTAAATATGGGACAGCTTTTAAGTATTCCTTTTGTAATTCTGGGACTGTTCTTTATGGTAAAAAGTATTCTGGAAAAGGGAAAGATGAAAGTTTCATAGCTTATCTTTATTAAATAATAAAAACCTCACTGAAAGTTATTTTCCAGTGAGGTTTCTTTTTAGGAACTATTCCAAAATTATCGGGTTGTATAACCACCATTTGCAAAAATAGTCTGCCCTGTGATCCACCAGCCATCAGTTACCAGAAATTCTACTAATGGTGCAATGTCTTTAATATCGGTAAGCCCACCTAATGCTGATGCAGACTTATGATAAGCTACGGCATCATCAGTTTCCTGTCCGTAGAAGAATGGTGTATCCATAGGACCTGGTGCTACGGCTGTAACAGAAATTCCTCTTGCTCCAAATTCTTTAGATGCTGCTCTTGTAAAATGTTCTACAGGTGCTTTTGCTCCCGCATATGTAGAATATAATCCCGTATAAGCTGCCAATAATGAAGTAACAATAGTACAGATTTTACCATGATCATTCAGTTTTTTTCCTGCTTCCTGCAAAAAGAAATACGCTGATTTTGAATTTACATTGAACATGGTGTCATATTCTGCCTCGGTAGTTTCTGAGAAGGGTTTCTTTAATACCATTCCTACTGTATTGATGGCAATATCCACCCCTCCGAAACGGGAAATGGTTTCATCAAAAAATTTGACAATATTATCAACTTTGGTTAGATCACCCTGAAACAGGAATGCTTCAGCTCCTAACGCCTGAACTTCCGACAATGTTTTTTCACTTTCTGCTTTAGAACTTTCACTATTATAGTGTATTGCTAGTTTTGCTCCTTTTTTGGCAAAGTCTCTGCTTAATAAACCACCAAGGTTTTTACCACCTCCGGCAATTAAAACTACTTTTCCTTTTACATCTTGTGTTGACATGAGTTTTATTTTTAATTGTTAATGAAGCAAAGATGGATAATAAAACGCGTCTCAACATGGTGAAATTTTCGGGAGTTCTCTTAAATTTTCATAATATGATTACATTGAATTCAAAAAATAATTAAACAATATACAAACACAATGATTTTAATACTTCATTATTTTCCAGACAGATACGGTTTCGCCCGTACTTTCCCTATTAAACACTTTCTATCTTTTTCTAACTTAAGTGAGTTTTAGGCATAACATTTGATACTTTCTGACCCGTATTAACACACACCACTTCAATCTTAATATATTTTTTTTAATCCTCAGCTTACTGAGGATTTTTTTGTTCAATATTGCTTCAAGGTGTGTAATGATGCTGTTTTTGGATTATTATGCAGAAAACCATTTCTGATAATCAATCATTTAAAACGGCTTTATTCATTTTATTGTTGTATATTTGTATATTAATTAACCAAGTCACTACTTTGTTTTCTGTAACGACTGGAACATAATGTCTTCAGTCTTTGCTTTTTGAGCAGCCATATTTTTAACTTTTATTCTTCTACCAAGAGCAATATTTGTCGGAATTTTAAAGCTCTGTATGATTGGGAAAATCCAAGACAGAAAACATTGATGGGCTTTAAGGTCTAAGGCAGACCGGATTGAACAATACAATTTATAGAAACTAAATACTAAAAATAATTTATGGCAGATTCTTTTTCTAAAAAGGAAAATTTCAAGAAAAAAATTCAAAAGCAAAAAGAAAAAGCGTTAAGACGCGAAGAACGTAAGACGAACAACAACAAAGGTAAGGACATGGAGGACGTCTTCATGTACGTAGATGAATTCGGAAGATTAACTTCTACTCCACCGGAACAAAGACAGGAAGTAAACCTTGATGATATTCAGCTGGGTGCTGCTCCTATTATTGAGGAAGATCCAAGAAAAACAGGAATTGTTACTTTCCTTAGTGAAAAAGGATATGGATTCATTACTGAAGATAACTCTAAAGAAAATATCTTCTTCCACAATAACAACTGTGTAGAACCTGTAAAAAAAGGAAACAAAGTATCTTTCGAAAAAGAAAAGTCTCCAAAAGGATTTTCAGCAGTTGAGATTCAGATAGTCAAATAATAATAAACGACTTTATATAATAAAAGCCACCTTTTCAGGTGGCTTTCTTTGTACATCGTAAAAAATAAAAATGGTCGGTTTCTAAAACCGAAAAAGAATATTATAAATGTAAATCACTAACATTTCAAGAACATTAAGGACGGCTTCAAAATAAACTGAGATTGTCTGCAACCACCATCCTTAATGACTTTATATTTAGATGATCTAGTCCAGCTTTCCTCCTAAAGCTTTAAACAACAAAACATTATTTATGGTGTTCTGATGTTGGAATTGCAGAAGATCCAGCTCAGCCGTCAGTTTGCTTTTCTGGGAATTGATCAGTTCAAAATAATTGGCATATCCTGTAAGATAGAGGTCATTGGAAACTTCTACACCACGATCCAGGAAGCTTACTTCTTCTGATTTTAATTTTAAAACTCTTTCATAGATCTTGGTCTGCTTTAGAATAGATTGAAGCTCATTGAAAGCGGTGGTAATACTCTTCTGATAGTTCAAAAAAGCAATTTCCTGCTCCTTACTCGCTACGTTAAACTCGTATTTCAATTGTCCTTTATTAAAAACAGGAACCATTAATCCCCCCAATAGCTGCCCAGCCAATGAACTTGGTTTGAAAAGTGTTTCTACGGAGAAGGAATTCATCCCAATGCCCACTCCCAGATCAATCTTTGGATAAAATGCAGCCCTTGCAGCCTTGGCATCTGCCTGGGAAGCTTCCAGTACATAATAGTTTGCAGCTACATCCGGTCTTGAATGAATAACAGCTTCTACATTAATGGTTTTATTTAAAACATCCATATTGGTAGGCATAAGGATTTTACCACGTTTCACATCTCCACCGTAGCTTCCCGTTAAGGTCGTAATTGCCTGTTCAACGGTTACGATCTCTACTTTAATGTGTTCGATTTCCGCAAGCCAATTATTATTCTGAGCTTTAAATTGTTGCACTGCTAATTCTGTTGCTTTTCCTACTTCTCGTTGAGCCAGCACAATTTCAAAGGCTCTTTGCTGAAGGTTGTAGTTTTTCTGATAAATTGCAAGACGATTATCCAATGCTACCAATTGATAATATAGGTTGGCAATATCCGTGAAAAGCTCTACCTGTAATAATCTCAGTCCTTCTGTAGAAGCAAGGTACTTCTTCTGGGCTGCTATTTTTTTATTTTTAAGCTTTCCCCAGGCATCAATTTCCCAGCTGCTTCTTGCTCCTAACCAATAATTCGGGGTGAAATCACGATTAATTTTCTGTTCTTCGGTAATATTTGGAGAAAGATTGGTATCGTAATTTCCTACTCCTTCCATTGTATATTTTCCGTATCGGTTTCCGCTGGCTTCAGCACCTACTTCAAGGGATGGTAAAAGATCCATCTTTGAGCGCTGTAAAAAACTGTTGGCAATTTCTACCCTTTGCTGTGCAATCTGAAAATCAGGATTAGCCTGTACTACTTTATCAAATAATTCCAGTAAATGAGGATCTGAAAAGTAGCCTTTAAGATTCAATTGTTTAAATTCTTCGGAATTTGCAGTTTTAGCGGGAACTTCCGGTAATTCCTGGGCTTTTTTAATGTCTGCAACTTTTGGAACGGCACATGAAACTAAACTTAATGCTGCTATTCCGTATAGTATATTTCTATGATGTAATCTTTTCATCTTTCTTCTTATTTTCAAGTTTTGCAAAGAATATATATAACCCGGGAATCACTACCAATCCGAAGATGGTCCCGATTAACATTCCTCCTGCTGCGGCTGTACCAATAGAACGGTTACCAATAGCTCCGGCTCCTGATGCAATACACAACGGAATAAGCCCTGCTACGAAAGCAAAGGAAGTCATCAGGATAGGTCTCAAACGTTGTCTTGCTCCTTCAATAGCAGCCGGAATAATATCATATCCCTGTTTATTTCTTGCTACAGCAAATTCTACGATCAGAATGGCATTTTTAGCGAGAAGTCCGATCAGCATGACTAAAGCAACCTGTGCATAAATATTATTATCCAGCCCAGCCAATACCAATGCGATATAAGACCCGAAAATACCTGTCGGAAGACTTAATAATACCGGTAAAGGAAGAAGGAAACTTTCATATTGAGCTGCCAATAGAAGGTATACGAATAGTAAACAGATCAGGAATATATAAACGGTCTGGTTTCCGGAAAGAATTTCTTCTCTCGTCATTCCTGACCATTCGATATCAAAACCTCTTGGAAGTGATTCTTTAGCCACACGTTCTACTGCTGCAATGGCATCTCCCGAGCTGTAACCGTCTGCCGGTTCCCCATTGATCATTGCAGACATATACATATTATATCTCGTAAGTACCTCCGGTCCGTATACTTTTTCAATCGTAATAAATGTAGAGAACGGAACCATTTCACCTTTATCATTTTTAAGGTATAAATTCAGAATACTTTCCGGAGTATCTCTGTGCTCAGGACTTGCCTGCACCATTACTTTATACATCTGGCTGAAGCGGATAAAGTTGGTCGCATAATATGAACCGAGCATTGTCTGTAATGTTGACATCGCATTATCTACAGAGATTCCTTTTTTTGCCGCCATATCATAATCTATATTAATCATGTATTGCGGGAAAGTAGCATCAAAACTGGTAAAACTATTCTGTAATTCAGGAGCTTCATTCAGCTTTTTGACGAAATCTTTGGTGATTTTATCGGTATTTTCAATGGTTCCTCCGGTTCTGTCCAGCAAACGTAATTCAAATCCGCTTGTATTTCCGAAACCTGGAACTGTCGGCGGAGCAAAAATTTCAATCTGAGCATCTGCAATCCCTTTTGTCTTATCTGAAAGTTCCGTGATAAGATCATTCACTGAAATGGATCTTTCTTTCCAGTCTTTAAGGTTGATCATCGCCATACCATAGGATGAACCTGCAATTTCCGTTACAATACTGTATCCGGCAAGCGTTGTTACATTTTCTACCCCTTTTATTTTCTTGGCAATGACTGTTACTTCATCTAAAACTTTCTCTGTTCTTTCTACCGTTGCTCCCTGAGGTGTGGTAACGCTTACATATACCATTCCCTGGTCTTCCATAGGAATAAATCCTGTCGGTAAAAACTTACTTGTTACAAAAGTTAGTCCTACAAATAGAAACAGTAATCCGAAAGTTACTGTAGTCCTTGTAGCAAATTTTGATAAGATCCCTACATACCCATTTGTAAGTCTTTCAAAACTGGTATTGAAACTCTGGAAAGCTCTGTCAATGATTGTTTTCTTTTTATTGTGATCGTGTGGCTTTAAAATAATTGCACACAATGCTGGTGTAAGAGTCAATGCATTCACACCTGAAATCACAATACTGATTGCCAGCGTTAATGAAAACTGACGGTAAAATACTCCCACCGGTCCGTCAAGAAATGCTACCGGAATAAATACGGCAGACATTACAATCGTAATAGCGACTACCGCTCCTGCAATTTCCTTTGTTGCACTAATGGTGGCATCCATTGCCTTCATGCCTTCTTCCATTTTTACGTGGACGGCTTCTACGACGACAATAGCATTATCCACCACAATTCCGATGGCAAGAACCAAGGCAAATAAAGTCAGTAAGTTTACTGAGAAATCAAGCATATTCATAAAAGCAAATGTTCCTATAAGCGCTACAGGCACCGCCAATACAGGAATAAGTGTTGAACGCCAATCCTGAAGGAAGATAAATACCACAATTCCCACCAGGATAAATGCTTCGATAAGAGTTGTTAATACCGCACTTATAGATGCATCAAGGAATCTGGAAACATCATATGCCATGTTATATTCCATTCCGGGAGGGAAAGATGTCACTTTCAATTCGTCCATTTTGGTCTTTACACTTTCGATTACTTCGGAAGCATTGGAACCGGGACGCTGTTTCATCATAATAGATGCAGAAGGTCTTCCGTCTGTCTTGGAAACCATTCCGTAGTTCATCGCTCCGAATTCTACTTTGGCAATATCTTTAAGCTTTAAAATAGTTCCGTCTACACCAGATCTGATTGGAACTTCTTCATATTGCTTAGGCTCAAAAAATTTACCTTTATATTTAATTACATATTGTAGCTGACTGGAAGTTTTTCCGGAAGTTTCACCTACTTTTCCCGGAGCAGCGGAGATATTCTGTTTCTGCAATGAAGTGATTACTTCATCTGCTGAGATGTTATATGCTGCCATTTTCTGCGGATCAAGCCATACTCTCATCGAGTATTCTTTCTGTCCCATAATTTCGGCACGCCCTACTCCATCAATACGTTTCAGCTCCTGAAGTACGTTAATATCCGTGAAGTTATAAATAAACTGCTCGTCCTGACTTGGATCTGTACTGGTAATATTAAGATACATCAGCATACTGTTGACTTCTTTTTCAGTGGTTACCCCTGCACGGATTACCTCTTCCGGAAGCTCATCCAGAATAGTTGTCACCCTGTTCTGTACGTTTACAGCAGCCACATCCGGATCTGTACCCACTTCAAAGAAAACCTGGATCAGGGTAAGCCCGTCATTAGAAGTCACTGTCGACATATATGTCATCCCAGGAACTCCATTAATAGCACGCTCCAGAGGAAGAGCCACTGCATTGGCAGACACCTCGGCATTTGCCCCTGTATATTTAGCTGTTACCGTTACAGAAGGTGGTACAATATCCGGGAACTGTGTAATAGGCATCTTTAATAATGCCATAATTCCCAGCAATACAAATAATATGGAAATAACCAACGAAAGAACCTTTCGTCTTATAAACATTTCTACCATAGTAAGTTGATTTAAAGATTATGAAAGTTTAATACTTCTTTTTGATTTTGATAATATCGCCATCCTTTAAGGATTGAGTTCCTTCATAAATGATTAAATCTCCTTTTTTAAGACCGCTTTCCACCATATAAGAATCTCTTAAGGTGGCTCCGATCTTGATATTGGTCATCTTTACTTTATTCTGCTTATCCACTACAAAAACATAGGTTTTATCCTGGATAGAGAATGTAGATTTCTGAGGAATAAGAATTGCGTTATCCTGACTCTCAGAAATGATAAGCTTACCTGAAGTTCCATGCTTGATCAAATGATCAGGATTCGGGAAAAGTACTTTATAACGAATAGAACCTGTAGTTCTGTCAATTTCTCCTTCAGCTGTTTTTAAAGCTCCATTAAACTGATAATTTACCCCATTCGGTAATGTCAGCTCAATTTTTTGGTGACTTCCGATTTTATCATTGGCTAAAAGTTCAAAATAAAGGTTTTCAGGAATCGAAAAGTAAGCGTAAACCTCATTAAGCTGTGATAATGTTGTCAACAAAGCTCCATTTTCCACCAAACTTCCGTCTTTATGAGGAATCACGTCTATTACTCCTGCAAAGGGTGCTGTAATCTTTGTAAAACTTATTTTCTGAAGCACAGTTTTTCTTTCCGCATCAGAGAAGGCATGCTTGGCTTTTGCAGATGAAAGCTTAGCTTTTACCATTTCAAGCTCATTATTTGCTACAAATTTTTTAGCATGTAAACTTTGAATCTGCTTCAATTCTACCTCTGCAATACGAACATCAGCTTCCGTCTGCTTTAAGGCTGCATTTGCCTTTAAAAGTTCCATCTGCAATTCAGCGTCATTGATTTTAAATAAAGGCTGTCCCTGTTGTACAAACTGTCCTTCATTTACATAGATATGCTGTATAATCCCGCCAATTCTGGAACGCATTTCAACGTTCTTTTTTGCCTGGATATCAGTTACAAACTGATTGCTTACAAGGGTATCTTTTTCCTTGATTTCCAGTACGGGAACTTCTTTATCATTCTGATTATTATTTTTCTTGTCTTTACTGCATGACACAGCGAATAATATTGCAAAACTGCAAATTATTACGTTTTTAAAATACATTTTTAGATGTTTAAGTTATAAAATTTTCGTTAAAATAAATTGAATTTCAATAACTTAAACTAGTACAACTGGAGGAGATGGAGGAAGGATTTCACTCCACAAATAATAGAAACCGCAATATCGGGAAGACTGATTTTAGGAGCAAGTTTTAGAATTGCCGAAAAGTTTCCTACTGCGTGATCATCTTTACGTCCCGAATGTTTTACAATCTTGGAAGCCGCCGGCAAAGCATGGGTATTCATGTCTGCTTCTTCGTAGACATCCAGCAGATGAATATTGCTTACATGAGGAAGGTGAGGAATATCCTGTAACGAGTCTTCCGCCCAATTCGAATTGAAAAGGGTAAAAACAAATATAATATAGAATAAGAAAAATGACCTCAGACCTGCCATGTCAACCAGAATACATTAGTTTTTTAGTAAAAACGATAGTTCTGCAAAATTAGTAATTTTTAATGGAGTTATTGTCTTTAAACTGTTAAAAAAACTTAAACAATAGTTCAATAATTCTATTAACAATAATTTAAATTTCTCTGAAATGACAGAATATACGGATAATTTGAGCATTTTGTATTTTACCCGAAAGACATCTAAAGAAGAATCATTAAGGATATAGGCTAAGCTTTTTTGAATTTTTGATTTGTTATTAAGGAGCCAAAGCTTGTTTCTATTGAATCAGAAGAATTATTTTTCTCAGAATAATTTACTTAATACTCTAAAGCGATAATCAAAAATATATTCCAGTTTGTTTTTTACAAATAAAGTATGAGCTATTTCTCCCAAGAACCCTATTGGAAGTTCATAATCTATGGTATCTTTCATTAGAACTCCATGCTCGTTAGGAATAAACTCATGATGATGATTCCATAGTTTGTAAGGACCTTTTTTCTGGAAATCAACAAAGCTTTTCTGAAAATCCACATGAGTAATTTCCGTCTGCCACTTCATTTTAATTCCGAATAGCGGAGAAACGTGATAGTCGATGAGCATTCCTTCATATATTTCATCGTCTTCCATTTCTGTCAATACCGTAAATCCCATATCCTTTGGAGTAATTTCAGACAGGTTATTGGCTGAGGAAAAGAATTTCCATGCGGTTTCTATATCACAGTTTAATTGCTGCTCACGGAAAAGCTTATGTTTCATCTTACTTCATTTTTAATTATATATCCACATCAGAACAGGCTTTTTTGAATTCTGAATCAAAGGGTCTATTTCTTTCATTGCGTTATCAGATACAGTAGGACAACCCCAACCTTCCGGTGATCCTTTGGGAAACACTTCCTCATCATTCATCCTATTCCAGGAATGGAAAACAATGAATCTCTTCAAAGCATTACTATTGGTTTCTTCAAGACCATGCATCAGGTATTTTACATTGATTCCCCACTCGCTATACCCTCGATTCTGTAATTTGTATTTTCCCAGTGATGAAAGGTGACTTCCGTCTTCATTACTGAACTTTGGACTATCTCTTGAATCATCTTTACTCCAGGGGTTTTCGCCACATCCGTGACCTACAAGATATTTTTTTGTTACAGTATTATTTTTAAAATCCCATACAAAAAATCGCTTAATTCCTGAATGAAGACTCATGTCAATCAAGATACAAAAATCCTTATTCAGATCTTTTGAAATACAGAATTTCAATGCTTCTTCCGCTTTAGCTTTTATCTTAGACAGATCAGCTTCAGGTTTCTTCTCCATTTTTATAACAGCTTCTTCAAACTGATTATTTTCTTTTTTCTCTTGAGTACAAGAAAAAAACAGGAGAATAGTACAGAACAGAAGAACAATTCTCATAACTATTTATAATGTTGAAAAATTCCGAAATCAGAGGGCGTCCAAAGCGCTGCTTTTTGTCCTGCTGCTTTCAGGGCATCATTGCTCCAGGTATTGCAAGTATAAAGGAAACTGTAAGTTCCCTTAGCATCATAAAATGCATCGGTATTACCATATACAGCATCAGTAGGAATCAATATGAATTTTCCATTCTGATCCCTGTCAAATTTATCTTCTACAAATTTTACTAAATTTTTATACTGGTTTCTGCTGATCATGATCATTTTGCAATCCTCACCTTCTTTCATAGTATAATAATAGGTACAATGCATGGCTGAATCACTTAACCAAAATGCTGCTTTTATGGCTGTTGAAAATTTAAGATCTGCCCAGGTCGGCGTATCCAGATAAAACCCTTTATCTCCCCATCCTATTCCTACATAATTATAATCTGTTTTTTTAGATTTTGTATAAGCAAAGGGAATCATTACACTCCAGTCTTGAAGGTCGTTTTTCACCGGCATCACGATATCGGTATGCACGCCATTGGTATAAATATAGATAGGAATCTCCTTCTTTTCGCCGTCATCCTTCGCGGAAACAGGAATATATGGAATCAATAAACCGAGAAGAACATAAATGATGACTATTCCCAGGATAATTCCAATCACTTTCAATGCATAGATCAATACAGTTTTCACAGTCATGTTTTTGAATAAAATTTAATATATAGTTTTCAGTAAAAGTATTTGTTTTAATCGGAAAAATGACTATATTTAATTACGAAATATTCACAAATATGCGTAAAAATACCAAATCCCAGAAAAGATTTAAAGTAAGAGTAAAAACTGCTCCAAAAAGAATACAAAAAAAACGTTGATTTTCAGTGAGACTATTATCTCCTGAAAATCAATTTTTCTTTTTAGGAAAGGCTTTTTGAGCAATTTATTCGGTTAAATCCTACCCTCCTTAGTATGAAAAATCTAAGGAATGGCTTATTATCCGCTTTTATTTGGAGTCCGAAAGAATTCCAACATAGGAATCATCATCAAAAGTCTGAATGAAAATTAATCTGAAGATTTTTGTAGAAATTCAATATTTCTCTTCAGCCCCGTGAATTTAGTCCTTTTCACAGGCGATTTTCTGAAGATTTCAGAGAAGATTTCCTGGGTAAGGTCCTTCCATTCTCCTTTTTTAAAGTTCTTCAAAGCTTCATTAGGCTTGAATCTGCTTTGCTGATGAGGTGCTGAAAACCTATTCCATGGGCAGACGTCCTGGCAAATATCACAACCGAACATCCAGTCTTCCATTTTATCTTTAAAATAATCCGGAATTTCGTTTTTCAATTCTATGGTAGCATAAGAAATACACCGGCTTCCATCAATTATTTTTTCTGAAACAATGGCATCTGTAGGACAGGCGTCTATACATTTTCTGCATGTACCGCAGTGATCTGTCGTTTCATGATCCGGAATAAGTTCCAGATCACAGATAATTTCCGCCAAAAAATAAAACGATCCGTTTTGCTTTGTGATAAGGTTTGCATTTTTTCCTACCCAGCCAATGCCTGATTTCCTTGCCCAGCTTCTTTCGAGAACCGGTGCAGAGTCTACAAAAACCCTGAATCCAAATTCTCCTATTTCTTCCTGCAGTTCAGCTACCATCTCCCGAAGAATTTCTTTGATGACTTCATGATAGTCTTCTGCATAGGCATATTTTGAGATTTTGAAATTCTCCAGAATAGAAATTTTTTCTTCAGGAAAGTAATTGTAAGAAAGTGAAATAACAGATTTAGAGCCTTCTACTAAAAGTCTTGGATCAAGTCTTTTATCAAAATGATTTTCCATATACTTCATTTCACCATTGAAGTTATTCTTCAGCCATTTCTCAAGATGTACAGCGTCTTCCTCCAAAAAATCTGCTTTAGAAATACCACAATTCTGAAACCCAAAGCTTTTTGCCTTGGATTTTATAAGTTGAGAGTATTTTTCTGCGCCTGCATTCATTAATTTCACAATGCAAAATTAAGATTATTTTATATATTTGATCCCGAAAAAAAATTACTTAAAAACTAATAACAACTATGAAAAGATTAAGCCTTTTGGCGGGGCTTCTTGCCACAAGCATGTATTATGCACAAATTAAATTTGAAGAAGGATATTTCATTGATAATTCGGGGACAAAAAAGGAGGTTTTAATCAGAAATGTGGACTGGAAAAATAATCCTGTAGATATTGAATACAAAACAGACAATGCGTCGAAAGTTCAGAAAGAGGATATCAGCAATATTCAGGAATTCAGTATTAACGGAGGTAGGAAGTTTATAAGAGCAAAAGTAATGCTTGACCGTTCTTCGGGAAATCTTAACTCAATGTCCTATACTCACGATCCTGATTTTAAAGAGGAAACAATATTTCTTAAGTACGTTGTGGAAGGTAAGGCAGGGCTTCTTTACTATGAAGACGGTAATCTGAGAAGATATTTTTATTCATCAGAAAATTCAGAGCCTAAACAATTAATTTATAAGCCTTATTATATTGATCAGGCGAGTATTGCATATAACGAAGATTATAAAAAGCAAATCGCGGAGCAATTAAAATGTGGTATCACGTCTGAACAAATTAAGCGTCTGGATTACACCACAAAGGACCTTACAAAAACATTTATTCAATATAATGAGTGTTCAGGAAACCCAATCATCAATTATGAAAAGAAGGATGAAAAAGCAAAAAGTTTTGTTCATCTTAATATCAGACCAGGAATAAATTCTGCGGAATTTAGCTTTTATGAAGCTTCATATAGTGCTCCTGACTATCATTTTGGAAATAAAAATTCTTTCAGAATAGGTTTGGAACTTGAATATGTACTTCCATTTAATAAAAATAAATGGGCAGTATTTATTGAGCCTACTTACCAATCTTATAAAAACAGTACAGAAGCTGTTACTCTTCCCGGAAGTCTCTTTGAAACCAGATATACCGCAACTGCTGACTATAAATCTATCGAAGTTCCTTTCGGAGTGAGACATTATTTCTTTTTAAGTGATAAATCAAAAATCTTTTTAAATGCGGCGTATGTTCTGGATTTTGCTTTGAATTCTTCCGTAACTGTTGAAAGATCAAAACTGGATATTGAATCTGGAGGAAATATGGTATTTGGAGCAGGATTTAAATATGATAAATTCAGTGCGGAAGTAAGGATAGGAACGCACAGAGGACTGTTCCGTAATTATTTGTATGTAGGTGGTGACTACAGAGCTGCATCGTTCATATTGGGATATACTCTGTTCTAAATATAAAACGGATAAAGTTTTCGAAAAAAATTACGTAATTTCGTTCATAATTTAATGTTTAAAACAAACAACTATGTCTTTAATAGAAGTAATACAATCAGGAAACTATGAATTAATCGATGTTCGTGAGCCTATGGAGCTTGAAATGGACGGAAATATTGATGGTGCCAAAAATATCCCTCTAGGTGAAGTAGAAGATAGACAAGACGAAATTCTATCTATTGAAAAACCGGTAATTTTATTCTGCAGAAGTGGAAACAGAAGTGGAAAAGCATTGGAATATCTTAACTCACAAGGACTAAACGATGGTTACAACGGCGGAGGCTGGGCTGAACTAAAGGCTGTTCTTGAAGCAAATAGAGGAACTTTTTAAAAGTTCCTTTTTTTATACCTTTTCATCATGGATCTAAAGAATCGATTTGAGCAACTTTGCTTACCATTTTCAGCAGATAAAGTATTCATCAGGACTCTGTGGGGAGAGATTGAGAATAAGTATTCTGAAAAAGGCAGACATTATCATAATCTTATTCACCTTGAAAATATGTTTCAGGAACTTGAACAGGTGAGAGAGAGAATTTCAGATTGTACTGTGGTTTCTTTCTCTGTGTTTTACCATGATATTATTTATGATGCCACTTCCAAATCTAATGAAGAAAAAAGCGCATTAGCTGCCGAAAAAAGACTGTCTGAACTTGGATTGAATAAAGACCGGGTTTCTATAATTTCAACTCAGATTCTAGCTACAAAGTCTCATCAAAAATCAGAAAACGAAGATACCAATTACTTATTAGATGCTGATCTCTCCGTATTGGGAAAGGATTTTGATACCTATTTGAACTATACTCAAATGATCAGAAAAGAATACTCTATTTATCCTGATTTCCTTTATAAGCCTGGTAGAAAAAAGGTGTTGAAGCATTTCCTTGAACTTGAAAGTATTTTTAAAACCGAATATTTCAGGGAGAAATATGAAGTTCAGGCAAAAGAAAATATTGTCAGAGAAATTGAACTTCTTTAAGACCAGTCTTAAAGGCTGGAGATAATATTATTCTATTTATGTAATTTAATGCAAAGTTTTTAGCTCCTTATCTCATATTTTCAAGGAAGCAAAGGGTAGAATGAATTTCATTGATTGTTTTTAAGCCAATGCATGTACTTTCGACTTCTTCAGCGAGAAAATCACACTTTTAGCTTCGAAACATTTGAATGATATTTCTTTGCGATTAGAAAATGACCTATTGGTTCAATAAAAAGTATAGATCATAAAAAAGAGATGCAAATAAATTGCATCTCCCAAACACATTCATATCAAGCATGAACTTATAATAATTTTCATCATCATAAAGTTCTACATTTCAAGCTTGACGTATATTCACACTAAGACAAGGATGATTAAGTCTTATATTCTGACATTTCAAAAATAAGAAACGAAACATCACTAATCTGTGATTTCATTTGTTTATTTGTTGTAATTTAACCTCTAACAATCAATATTATAGATAATTTTACAATGAAATAAAAGTTACAAAAATTCTACTATATAAAAAAATTATTTATAGAAATTAATTCCGTTACTTATCAAAGGGAAAAGAAAATTTATTTTGATAGACACCTCTCCGTTTGTACAATTTTTCAAGTATTATGTACAAAAATTCATATTTAAGTTAGGGCAAATAAAAAACACCCTCTTTGAAAGGATGCTTTTACTTTATAATCAATTGAATACGATAACATTTAGCTATTATTAGCTATGAATTCTACGGATCTTTTTAATACAAGTTCCGGAACTTCTTTGTGGGGCGTATGTCCTACGTCTGGAATAATATATTTTTCAGTACTGCCACTTACCTGAGAAACTGTCTTTTCCATCTGATCGAGTGTACCATATTCATCTTTTTCTCCCTGAATAAACAAGAGTGGGCAAATAATATCTTTTAAGAGATATTCTATGTTCCAGGTTCTGTAATCCTCGCGAGTCCATGTTTCTGTCCATGCTCTGAACAGCATTTCAACCTTATCACCATGATACTTCTGAAGACGTTCCGGGAGATTGGTGGTTTTATAGGCTTCCCAGGCATCATAAACACCTTTTAGAGTTACCTCTTCTACGAAAATATGACCAGCTTCACAGACAACGGCTTTTACTCTTTCTGGATATTTTGCCGCCGCAATCAATGCTATTGTTCCACCATCACTATGCCCGAATAAAACAGCATCAGTAATATTTAATTCTGTTAAAAGGTCATTCAAAAGATCTGCTTCCAGCTCCATATAATTAACAGGTCTTACGTGGGTAGGCATCGGATAAGATTTTCCGTATCCCAAACGATCATAAGCAAGCACATTACATTCTGTAGCAGCAGATAGCTTTACGGGAAAATCCCTCCACAGTTGTACTGAACCTAGTGAATCATGGAGAAAAACAATTGTAGGCTTATCTTTGAATGAATCGTTGTATTCTATATATAATTTTTTGTCCTTTACATCAATTATTCTTCCTTCCATTGCATAAAATTACATTAAAATTTAGGGATCTTTGTCTCTTCGAATTCTTTTAAAAGCTGACTAAAAACGGTTTCAACCGGAAGAATATCATTAATTAAAGCAGAAACCTGCCCTATTTCCAATTCTCCGTCTTCCATATCTCCTTCAAACATTCCTTTTTTGGCTCTCGCTCTTCCTAATGAAGCAATCAGTGCATCTTTATTTCTTCCGCCCTGATAGATTTCTTCAAGTTCATTAAAGAATTTATTTTTAACCATTCTTACAGGAGCCAATTCTTTTAAAGTAAGATGAGTATCCCCTTCCTGAAGTTCTGTTATTTTTTTTTTCCAGTTATCATGTGCGCTGGCTTCAGTGGTTGCTGCAAAACGAGAACCAATCTGTACTCCATCTGCCCCCAAGATCATAGCTGCTTTCATTTGTGAACCTAAAGCAATTCCTCCAGCTGCAATTAGTGGCTTTGAAATATGTTTTTTTACATTCGGGATGAGGCAGAATGTTGTAGTTTCATCTCTTCCGTTATGCCCTCCTGCTTCAAAGCCTTCTGCTACTACTGCATCTACGCCTGCTTCTTCGCACTTTACGGCAAATTTGGTAGAAGATACTACGTGAGCAACTGTAAGCCCCTCTTTTTGTAGAGTTTCTGTATAAGTTTTCGGATTTCCAGCTGAGGTAAATACGATTTTCACTCCTTCTTCCAGGATAATCTGAATAATTTCTTCAAGATTTGGGTAAAGCATAGGTACATTCACCCCGAAAGGCTTATCTGTAGCTTGTTTACACTTTTGAATATTTTCTCTTAAGATATCAGGATACATGCTTCCCGCTCCTATTAATCCTAATCCGCCACAATTGGAAACGGCAGAAGCAAGTCTCCATCCGGAATGCCAGATCATTCCTGCCTGAATGATTGGGTATTTTATATTAAAAAGTTCTGAAATTCTATTTTCATTAGTCTGCATATCATGAAGTTTTTTCGCTGAATTGAAATCTATAAAATTGCTCATGCGTAAAAATACTAAAAACAAAGGTTTTACGGGAATAATTTCTGCTTGAAATCTTTGAATTTAAAAGATAAAATTAACACAGATTTTCAATGGCAAAACTTGATTTTGACTTCGTTCCCGATATTACTTTTCAGGCACAAAAAAACCTTCAGAAATTCTGAAGGTTTTGATTTTATTTTTTGATTGATTCTTTTTTCCAATTGGCTTTAAAACTACAAGTATCATAGCGTCCGTCAATAGAAATAAAGGTTGTAGGTAATTTAGAATTTACAAACTTCTCAACCATTTCGTTTTTCTTTTTGTTCAGTGCCATCTGTTTGATTCTGCTGAAATCTGTTTCCAGTGTAATCTGGTGTGCCGGAATTACATCTTCAAGCTTGATGATCTTAACTGCTTTTCTTCTGTTTTCATCATCTTCAAATGCAGTAGTGATATCTCCTTTGTTCAATCCTGCTAATTCGTAGCTGATTGTTCCCGGAATACTTTCTCTTTCGATTTTATCAGAACCGTCTCCTCCAGGAATAATTCCCGCATTAAACTTAGTTTTTTTATCATCTGAGAATTTGAAAGCCGCATCTTTGAATGAAATTTTACCATCAAGGATAAGACCTCTGATACTGTCAAGCTTTGCTTTTGCAGTTGTAAGTTCTTCGTCTGTAGGCGTTCCTTTCAAAAGGATGTGTCTTGCATCATATACTTTTCCTGATCTTTTGATCAATTGGATGATGTGATAACCGAATTCAGATTCAATAGGATCTGAGATTTCATTTTCCTGAAGGTTTAATGCTGCAGCTTCAAATGGCTTTACCATTGTTCCTTTGTTGATGTTTTTATATAATCCACCGTTAGAAGCAGATCCTTCATCTTCAGAGTAAATTCTAGCCTGGCTTTCAAAAGTTTCACCTGCAAGGATATCTTGTTTGATCTTTTTCAATCTGTTAATAAGATCTTGCTTATGAGCTTCTGTCAGTGAAGGGTAAATCATAATCTGAGCTAAAGTAACTTCATCTTTGATCTGTGGCAGCTGCATTTTATACAAATTATAAAAGTCTGTCACCTCATTCGGCGTTACGTCAGCTTTGTCGGTTACTCTCTGATATTTTGCCTGTCCGTAATATTGATCCGTATCGATTTTTTCGATAGCATTTTTCAATTCATAAGCATTTCTGAACTTATAAGCGGCTAGCATTGTTTTTTCATCAGGAAACTGAGAAAGCATCTGACGGTATTTTGCATTAGCTTGTTCTTTGATTGCTGCGGAACGGTTTTCAATCAGCGTATCTTTTTTTGCTTCGTATACAAGAAGTTTATTGTTGATCAGGTTTTCAAGGAATTCACATTTGTCTGTATTGGCAGCTCCCTGTTGTTTTCCATAATTCATCTGCTCAATAACATCAGATTCCAAAACAATCTCATCTCCGATAACAGCAGCAATACCATCCACTAAATCTCCTGGTTTTAGCTGGGCATTCATCATATTAGAAGAAAAGATCATGATGAAAATCCCAAGAAGATAAGTGATTTTTAGTTTATTTGTCATTTTACTATTTTAACAAGTTGCAAATTTAGAATTCTTAACGAATTTCACTCAATTTTTTATTATAAATATTTCTTAAAAAGACTTATTTACTGTAGTTCAACATCAAATGTCGTTAATTCTTTGAATTGTCTCAATCTGCTGAACATATCAGATTCTTCCACTTCCTGAATTCTTTCTGTTCCGAATTTTTCTACCGTGAATGATGCCATTGCAGAACCTACGATTAATGCAGACTTCATAGTATCGAAATCGAATTTTCCTTTTTTAGCTAGATAAGCTGCAAAGCCACCTGCGAAAGTATCTCCAGCTCCAGTCGGGTCAAAAACTTCTTCTAACGGAAGTGCCGGGATTGCAAATACTTTATTGTCGTGGAAAAGTAAAGCTCCGTGCTCACCTTTCTTGATGATCACATATTCAGGACCCATTGTGTGGATTTTTTTAGCAGCTTTTACTAAAGAATATTCTCCTGAAAGTTGTCTTGCTTCTTCATCATTGATCGTAATTACATCTGTTTTGGCAATCATATCCATTAAGATATCCAATGCACAATCCATCCAGAAGTTCATCGTATCAAGGATCACAAGCTTTGGACGGCTGTTCATTTTTTCAAGTACTGATAACTGAACTCCAGGGTGTAGGTTTCCAAGTAATAAAATTTCGGCATCCTGCATTGAATCCGGGATTTTCGGATCAAAGTTTTCCAGCACGTTGACTTCTGTAGCTAAAGTATCTCTTGTGTTCAAATCGTTGTGGTATTTTCCAGACCAGAAGAAAGTTTTCCCTTCTTTTACGATTTCAATTCCTTCGATATTTACTTCTCTGTCTGTAAACATATCAAGGTGTTCCTGTGGAAAGTCCCCTCCTACTACAGAAACAATACCGGATTTAACGCCTAAAATAGATGAAGTGATCCCAATATAAGTGGCAGCTCCGCCTAAAATCTTGTCCGTTTTACCAAATGGTGTTTCAATTGCATCAAATGCAACACTTCCTACAACTAAAAGTTTCATATATTTTTCAATGTATATTAAAAAGTAATTATTTTTTCCATTCAAAAGAATCCAGCAGATGTTTCATATCATTTTTGATATAATTCACTGCGGGAGCCAGAGAGTCCGGTTTCGGTCTCGTATTAAAGTATAAATAAGCAGTTACGAAATGTTTCGTACTGTCTGTAATGTAAAATTGAAGGTTGGAAGCACTCTGCCCTTTCAGCTCATAGAAATTTCCGTATACCTTTTTCTCAGGGTATTCAAAGGATTTTGTATCTATGGCACTGGCTTTAATGGTGTGTTCATATACCATTTTTTCAGCTTCCCTGATATGTTCAGCAAAGTCATTCTGTATCGGATAATAAGTAACAAAAACTTTTGCTTTCATTGCTGGATAGTTCAAATAGTACCAGCAAGGTTTTTTAGCTGCTGTGATATTCGCAAAATTTGAATATTCGAAGGTATAAGCGCAATTGTTTTCAAACTTTTGATATTTCGGTGCAGGATATTCCAGACGCAGTTCTCCGTATGGTTTCGGGATCGGGTCTTTTCCACATGAAATTAAAAGCAGTGATACAAAAATAAAAATGACTTTTTTTATCATTTTGCAAAAGTACAAATTAGATTTTAGATTTCGGAAGACAAATTTCAGTCTTTCAATGAGTTTTGAATGTAATTTTCTAAAGGCTTCGGAAAGGATTTTTCATGAGAACCCTGAACGTCTGTGATCAGGTATTCATTTTCAGAAATAAAGGCATTCCATATTTTTTCAGAAGTTACATTTACGTTCAATATTTCAATACTTAAGTTCTTGTGTGTCAATTTATGAGCAACTGTTTTTGAGCTGGTAATAAATTCTTCCATTTCTGTAGGAATAGCTTCCGGAAACTCAAATAACTTCTTCCAGATAAAGTCATCTTTTCTCTGTCTGATCAAAAACTGCCCGTTTCGATGAACAAAATAATAGGTCAAAGCAAGGTCTTCCGCCTTTACTTTTTTTGTTTTTACAGGAAATTCTGAAGTTTTATTTAATGAAAATGCAAGACATTCTTCACTGATCGGGCATTCTCCGCACAAAGGATTTTTAGGTTTACAGATTTCGGAACCGATATCCATCATTGCCTGATTGAAGTTTCCTACATTTTCAGGCATCACTAAAGCTGCCAGTTCTGAGAAATAAGTAAATGCTCTTGAATTTGAGATATCAAAATCATCGGCAAAGAAACGGCTCAGAACACGATAGAAATTTCCGTCAACAGCCGGCATTTTTCCATTGAAGCAAATACTGGAGACTGCTGCGGCTGTATATTTTCCTACTCCTTTTAATTTTAGAATTTCTTCATATTGATCAGGAAAAATACCATGATAATCATTCATGATCTGCTGTGCCGCCTTATGAATATTGATTGCTCTTGAATAATACCCCAGTCCTTTCCAATATAATAAGACTTCATTTTCTTCGGCTTCTGCCAAAGTTTTTACATCCGGAAATCTTGCTATAAAATTATTGTAATGATTCAATCCCTGATTAATCCTTGTCTGCTGAAATACAATTTCACAAATCCAGATTTTATAAGGATCTTTTGTCTGTCTGAAAGGCAGATCTCTCGCGTTATTTTTATACCACTCCAAAAGCCTGTTTCCTACATGCTGAAAATCTAAGGCTGAACTATTTTTTTCCAAAAACCAATCTATTTACCCCAGGAAAGATCATATTCTTGCTCCGAGTGTTATTTTGAGACTGCAAAGATAGGTTTATTTTACTTTTTTTTCACAGAATATACTGATCCTCCTCTCAACCATTGATATCTAAGGTCTCTGTCTTTTGCAATAAATTTGTAGCCTTGTAAAGCTTTCATGTAAACATACATGGAATCATTATTATTATTTAATTTCAGTTTGTATGTTGACAAAAATTCAATTGGATAATCTATAACAGAATCTCTTATGCTTTTCAATACTCTTCCAGATCTTACTCTATAGATAAAAAATGGTTTCCCACGCTTGGAACTGTCAGCTAATTTCACTTCTGAACTTGCAATAACCAGTTCACTGGCATCAAAGCATTCTTCTTCATTCATGATATAGGCTTTTCCTTCCTGGCGTTCGTCTGCAAAAAGGTCTTCTTCGTATTGTGCCGGGCTTTGGTATTTTTTTTCACAACTTACCAAAAGAACCATTAATAAAGCTGGTAAGCCAATGATAAGCTTTTTATTCGTATTAAGTTTCATAGATATTGGTAGAAAAAAACCGATGTAAAATTGCATCGGTTTTTGTTATTTTAAAATAAGGTATTTTATTCCTGAGCGTATTCTGCATCCCATTCGTTACCGTCATCTCCTTTGTGTCCGTCAAGTTTGATAACGAAACTTTTTGTAGGGAAATAAGGTGTCATACGGATATCAAGCCATACTCTGTCTTTGTTTACTCTATCCTGCTCGAAACGAACGATTTTGAATTTTTCAATCAATTTGTCCGGTCCTTTGATATTATCCAGGAACGTTACAATTTGTCTTCTTAAATCGTCTTCGTTTTTAGCATTCCAGTTTTCGAAAGCTCTTCTGTTCAGGAAGTCAAGTAATACTTTAGTTACATAGTCGAATACACGAACTACGGAATATGTTTGAAGACCGATATTGTCTCCTGTAAATAATGTCTTTGCAGAAAAAGCCATAATTTTTCCGTATTCATTTACCATTGGAACAAGACCCATTTTTTCTAATTGAGAAATTTCACTTTTCTTCAATTCGAATTTTACAGCGTCTACTTCATTGATATTACCGTGTTTTTTACCGGCTGCAACCTGAGACATTAAAGTTTTATGGATTTTTCCTGCTAATGAAGTGGAAGGTGGAAGTTCTACGTTTTCTTCTTCACCTACTTCTTCTGCTTTTCCACGTCCTACAAGCCAGTTACATGTCATAATAACATTACTTCTGTGAAGTTCACCTCCTGTAAGATTGGCAGAGTGGAATAAGTCTACCACATCATCCGGTTTATCAAGGTTGGCAAAGTCTGTAACCATCATTACTTTGTTTTCGTTACAGATTTTCGCCCATTTTTCAATAACTTTATTTGATCCTAAATATCCTGGGATAGCAAGGATTGAATAGTTATCTCTAAGGTCTAAACGGTCGTAGTAATTTTTGAATTCTTCAGAAATAGCATCAATGAATAAAGGATTGTCTAAGTCTGATACCTGATCCAGGCTTGCATTAACAATACTTACGTTATCCACTTTATCCAATTCTGTATTCTTGTAGAATTGAGCTACAGTTCTATAGTTAGTTTCTAACAGACGAACTGCGTCAAGTGTATTTTTTAGGTTTTTCTTTAAATTCTGATCAGCCTGTTGTGCTTTACTTTTGCACGTTTCAGCCATTTTATCTGCAGATTCGCTTCCTTCCAAAAGGCTCACCCAAAGGTTGATTTTTTGAAGAAGTTCTTTTCTTTCGTCTGCTTTATTGCTATCGTTAAGGAAAATTTCTTTCCTTGCTTTTCTCGTTGGGTTCATATTGGCGATACCGTCTACAACGGATTCAACAAAGCCAAAACCTCCCATTTTATTAAGCTCAGCAAGCGGATTCCCTTTTGGTTGCCCGGAGTGCTGTTGCTGTTGTCCCTGCTGCTGGCTTTCCTGCGCCTGTAATTTGCTATCCATGATTTAATGTAAGTCTTTAATTATTTTTCAAGTTCTTGTGCTACTTCTTTCAATACTTCAATGAACGCAGCTCTTGTCTGATCGTTCTCCAGCATATTACGAAGAATTTTATTAGTTTTCAGCTGACGTACAATTTTGTTGTACTGCTCCTGCTCCATGCTCAATTGCTGCAGATAATCTGATTTTTGAGTAAGGTTTTTAGGAGTAAAGTCTCCAAGATTTTGAAAACGGAATTCTTCTTCTACCATTCCTCCGTCTTCTGCTTCATGCTGTACCGACACAGAAGGTTGAAAATGTTTGAAAACGTCTTCCACAGTTTTTAATCCTGTTACAATTTCAGGAGTATAAGATTCTTCTGTTGTAAGCTGGCTTACTATCAGTGATTTATTTTCCTGTATTTCCTGAATAGCTTCATTAGCGTCTACTTTTACCTCGTTTCCGCCAACACCATAATTAAACATTGCCATATTATTATTATTTTGAGATTTAATATTTTGATTTGGATCTGTCTTTGAGTAATTTACAAACTAATCGGTTACATTACTAATCCAAAGTTTAAATTTAAAAAAAAACTGTAACATACAAAATTTTGTCAAGATTTTTATTGAATTATTTAAATTAGGCTCTACTTATTTAACATAAAATCATGCATTTACAATATCACTAAGCTATGAAAAAATAAATAAAAATAAACTATAAAAGATAAAATAAAATCCTGATGAATTTTCAGTTACAAAAAACTTCAACCAAGTGTTAAAATAAGAATCGAATCAGGACGAAGAGAAAATATTCTTTATATTTAAATAAAGTAAACAGAATAATGAAAGATGTAAAAATTGCGTTCAGAAAACCCATATTCCCTGTTTCGGAGGCTTTGCAACAATATCTGGAAAAACATAACAGAACGACTAAGATTCAGTTTCTTTATGAGGATCTGCTAAGATTCAGTGATAGTGTGAATATTCTGGACAAAGAGGGCAAAGATACTTTATGGCTGGGGGTAATGTATCCTGAATATGAATTTAGAGAAATAGAGGCTAATTTAAATAAAATTTATACGCTTCTTCACTCCGACGGAGATGAGGCTACTTTACCTTATCTGAAAGTGGATACGATAGATTTCTGTACTTTCGGAAATTCTAAGCCTTTTCGAATTCGGGTGAGAAATATTCTTAACGACAATTATACTAATTTTTACATTAAGCAGGCAGATGCTTCCCGCATATACGGGCTTGAGCTCGAAGATTTACTTTCTCCCAACCGGATTAATTTTCTGATTTACAAAAACACTTTGATCGAGGAACATATCTTGGGAATTCCCGGAGATGTATTTATTCAGAAACATCTATCCAACTGTACGGAACTGGAAAAGGCACAGATTTCCAAGGAATTTGTAAAATTCAATGAGCGTTGTCTTATTGGGCTGCTCGGTGATATGCGTTCTTATAATTATGTCATTATTCCTATACACGATTTTGATCAGGTTATTTACAGAATCCGCCCCATTGATTTTGACCAGCAAAGCTATGAGGGTAATCTGAAAGTATATCTTCCCCAGTATTTCAAAGAAAATAATACTATGGTGAATATGGTGCTGGAAAAACTGAAACCTAATTCTATAGAACAATATCGCAAGGAAGTGCGTTCTCAAATCGTAAAAAGGGTGACCAGCAGTAAAAGCAGATTCGATGAGCTTATTTCTATTATGAAAAAGGAAGATATTGCTCCTGAAGCCAATGTTACAGAGCTTAAAACAGCTTTACAGAAACTCACCTATGATGTGAATTTCAAGTATTGCAAAACGATGGGAGATATTTTAGAAACCGGGATAAAGTTTGTGATCCGGAATTACAAAAAAGCTTATTAAAAAGAGAATCCGTTTCATATTGAATGAGACGGATTCTTTCTTTTCTAACAATTTTTTGGTAGTCTTACCAAATTTTTATTCTGTCCTCAGGAGCTTTATACATTTTGTCTCCCGGCTTGATATCAAATGCTTTAATGAATGAATCCTGGTTTACCAAAGGACCGAAAGCTCTGAACATCCCCGGAGAATGCGGATCTGTTTTCACCTGATTGATCATATATTCGTTGGTCGCTTTTGTTCTCCAAACGGTAGCCCAGCTCATAAAGAATCTCTGATCCTGAGTAAATCCACTGATTTTTCCAGGGTTTCCTTTATCTTTAAGATACATCTGAAGGGCATCGTATGCAACGGCTACTCCACCTAAGTCTCCGATATTTTCTCCACTTGTAAATTTACCATTCACAAAGCTTCCTTTTACCGGTTCGTAAGCGCTGTATTGAGCGGCTAGCTGTCCTACTTTTGCATCAAAGTTTTTACGGTCAGCTTCCGTCCACCAGTTATTCAGGTTTCCATCACCGTCAAAACGTGATCCACTATCATCAAAACCGTGAGAAATTTCGTGACCGATCACTGCTCCGATTCCACCGAAGTTTACTGCTGCATCAGCTGAAGGATTATAGAAAGGAGGCTGAAGGATTGCGGCAGGGAATACGATTTCGTTGTTTGATCCGCTATAGTAAGCATTTACTGTTTGCGGAGACATTCCCCATTCTGTTTTATCTACCGGTTTACCTACTTTATCTAAATTTCTCTGATATTGCCAAGCTGCTACATTTTGCAGGTTGGAATATAGGGTTCCACCTTGTTTTGGAGATTCTACCTTTAGTTGGGTATAGTCTTTCCATTTGTCTGGGTAAGCAATCTTTACGGTAAACTTGGATAGTTTTTCCTGAGCTTTTACTTTTGTATCAGGAGACATCCAGTCTATATTGGCAATATGAGATTTGAATGATTTTAAAAGATAATCAATATAGGTTTCCATCTGCTGTTTGGCTTCAGGAGTAAAGTATTTATCTACATATAATTTCCCGAATGCTTCTCCTAGAACACCATTTACAAGTGTTAAACCTCTTTTGTTCATCGGGCGCTGCTCTTTTTGTCCCTGTAATTCTTTAGCATAGAAATCAAATCTGATCTGCTCAAGATTTTCATCAAGGTTGCTTGCGTTACCGTTAATTAAATGATATTTCAGGTAGTCTTTTAATAAAGGCAGGTTTTTCTGTGTGATAAACTGATCCATATTCTGGTAGTACTTCAGTTCACCGATGATTACTCTGTCTGTATTTACGCCTGCATCTTTAAGGTATTTGGCAAGGTCAACGTTTTTCACCAGACCTGACAGTTCGGAAACGTTTTTAGGATTATATCTTAAATTGGCATCTCTGTTCTGTTCTAATGTCAAAAGATAATTTGCCAGCTGCTTTTCAAAATCCACTACATTCTGAGCTGCCTGGGTAGAATTTTTATATCCTAAAACTCCGAATAATTTTCCGATATAAGATTGATATTGTCCTAATGTTTTAGTGTTAGCTTCGTTTACTTTCTGATAGTAATCTCTTCCTAATCCAAGATCCGGACCTCCAAGATAGACTGCATTCATTTTAGAGTTCTTCATGTCTGCACCGGTTCTCCATCCGTAGAAAGAGTTATCACCTAGTTTTGTAGCTTCTAAAAGGTATTTCTGAAGATCGTTCAGGGTTTTAATGGCATCTATTTTTGCCAAGTCTCCTTTAATAGGAGCTAATCCGTCAGCATTTCTTTTAGCAGTATCCATAAAAGAGGCATAAAGACTTTGGATCTTTTGTCCTTCTGAACCTGCCGGATATGTTTCTGTAAGGATTTTGTTTAATATATCTAATGAAGCATCATCTACATTTTCCCTCAATGCATTGAACGAACCCCAATTTGCTTTATCTGAAGGGATTTGAGTAGTTTTCACCCAATTTCCGTTCACATAGCTAAAAAAGTCATCCTGCGGACGGACATTTGTATCCATATAAGATAGATTAATACCCTCTTCCTTCACTTCTTCTTTCACCGGCGTAGCAACGGTTGCTTTAGCCTCTGTTTTTGTCTCTGTCCCTGCAGTTTTTGCTGCACCACATGAATTTAATAATACAATACCCGAAAAGGCAAGTATTCCAATATTTAGCTTTTTCATTGAAGATAATTTTTGATTTTACACAAACTTATCAAATATACGAACTTTAATAATATGTATTGGATATAATTATTCAATACAGTCAATACGTATAAACATCACATTATATAATGCTTGTAATGGTTACCTCAGCTATTCCCAAAAAAAACAAAAACCGTTCATTGCTGAACGGTTTGTATGTATTACCAGATTTTAATTCTATCCTCTGGAGCTTTGTATAATTTGTCTCCTTTTTTCACATCGAATGCTTTGTAGAATGCATCAACGTTGATAAGCGGACCAAAACTTCTGAAATATCCCGGAGAGTGCGGGTCTGTCTTCACCTGGTTGATCATATACTTCTCACTTGATAAAGTTCTCCAAACTGTTGCCCAGCTTAAGAAGAATCTCTGATCCTGAGTAAATCCACTGATCTTTCCTGGGTTTCCTTTGTCTTTAAGATACATTTGAAGCGCATCATAAGCGATGTTCACTCCTCCTAGGTCAGCGATGTTTTCACCGTTTGTGAAAGTTCCGTTTACAAATGTTCCTTTTACCGGCTCATATTTGTCATACTGAGCAGCAAGAGCTTTTGTAGCTTTTTCGAAGTTAGCCTTATCTTCCGGTGTCCACCAGTCTACAAGGTTACCCTCTGCATCAAACTGAGCTCCTGAATCATCAAATCCGTGGCTCATTTCGTGACCGATAACTGCACCGATACCTCCGAAGTTTACAGCTGCATCAGCTTTAGGATTGAAGAAAGGTGGCTGAAGGATTGCTGCAGGGAATACGATTTCGTTGTATACCGGGTTGTAATAAGCATTTACAGTTTGTGGAGTCATTCCCCATTCTGTTTTATCAACCGGTTTTCCAATTTTAGCTAAGTCTTTATTATATTGCCATTCTCCAATATTCTGAAGGTTTTGATACAAAGTACCTCCTTTAGCTTCAGGAATGATTTCTAATTTTGAATAGTCTTTCCATTTGTCCGGATAAGCAACTTTTACAGTGAATTTATTTAATTTCTGCATTGCTTTTTCCTTTGTTGTAGAAGACATCCACGCCAGGTTGTTAATGTGAACAGCGAAACTTTTCTTTAAGTAATCGATCAATTCAACCATCTGAGCTTTTGCTTCAGCAGGGAAATATTTCTCAACATATAATTTACCGAATGCTTCTCCTAAGTTTCTGTTGATTAATTCAAAACCTCTCTTATTAAGAGCTCTTTGCTCCTGTTGACCTCTCAGATATTTACCGAAGAAGTTAAACTTCATATCTCCTAATTTCTCACTTAGGTAAGAAGCACTTCCGTTGATCATATGGAATTTCAGATAATCCTTAATTACAGGAAGATTCTGAGCATTTACCAATTTATCGAAGTTTTTATAATATCCTAGTTCTCCGATGATAATTTTATCAGTATTTACACCTACTTTCTTAAGGTAAGCAGGAATATCAGCACCTTTTACCAACGCTGAAAGCTCAGCCATTGTCTGAGGGTTATACTGAAGGGTATTATCACGGCTTTGTTCGTTTGTCAAATATGTTTTTGCAATGCTTTTTTCGTATTCAACAATACCTTTTGCCGCTGCATCAGCATTTTTATAGCCTAATTCTGTTAACATTGAAGCTACATATTTCTGATATTCAGCAATAGCTTCTGTATTTTTTTCGTTTACTTTTTGGTAATAATCTCTTCCTAAACCAAGAGAAGCTTCCCCTAAATAAACAGCATTCATGTTAGAATTCTTCAGGTCTGCATATACTCCCCATCCGTAGAAAACATTTTCACCTTCCTTTGTTACAGAGATCAGATAATTCTGAAGATCAGCCATATTTTTAATGGCATCAATTTTATTCAGATTTTCCTGAATAGGCTTAATTCCGTCTGCATTTCTCTTCTGCATATTCATATAAGAAGCGTATAGATCCTGGATCTTTTTACCTTCACTTCCGTCTGCGAATTTATCTTTTAAAAGAGAATTTAAGATGGTCATGGAATTGTTATCCGTATCCTCACCCAGTTTGTTGAAACTTCCCCAAGTCGGTTTGTCAGAAGGGATTTTAGCCGTTTTCATCCAAGTTCCACTCACATAGTTATAAAAATCATCCTGTGGACGCACCGAAGTGTCCATTAAGCTAAGGTCTAAGCCTTTATCTGTATTGTTTACTGCTGCTACTTTCGCAGTTTTAGCTTGTGCACTCATCGTATTTTGAGAGCAGATCCCTGCTATTAAGAACAAAGAAAGCGTTAATTTTTTCATTATGATAACAATTTATACAATATGTATGATTTATTTCTTATTTGTTACTTTTTAAGTGAAACAAATTTAAATAAATATTAAGAAGTTACAATCTCTTTTACGTTTCCTGTACGTTTCAGGAATCCCCACGATTGCATTTCGCCTTTCAGTGCCTTTCTTAAGCTTTTAAATAATACAATATACATCAGCCATCTGTATCCGAATCTTTGCGGAATTATATAGAAAAGATTCGTCAGCTTTTCTCTTTGCATAATAAATGCGATCAATGCTAAAGAAGCATCTACCAAAAGAAAGATCAGATAGTATCCGAATATTTTGCTTCCGTTTCCTGATAAAATTCCAAAGAACATAATCAGGTCTGCCAATGGTGAGAAAAACGGAATGATATACTGAAACAGTAAGATATTCGGCATTGCCCAAAGTCCTAATCCTTTATATTTAGGATTAAGGAAGGTCTGCTTTTGTTTCCAGAACATCTGCATAATTCCATAAGTCCAGCGGAAACGTTGTTTTAAAAACTGCTTCACACTTTCCGGGGCTTCTGTAACTGCTATGGCTCTGTTTTCATTTGCCACTGTATATCCGGCTTTTAAAATTTTCACCGTAATATCACAATCTTCAGCCAGTGTATCGGAGGAATAACCGCCTGCTTCAAGAACTACTGATCTTTTGAACGCTCCGATTGCTCCGGGAATTACAGTAATCGCATTGATATTCGCATAGGCTAATCTGTCAAAATTCTGACTTGTTGTATATTCAATTGCCTGCCATTTGGTCAGCCAGTTCACTGTATTTCCTACTTTTACATTTCCGGCAACGGCTGCTATCTTCTCTTCCGGACCTGAATTCAGGAATCTTGCGATAAGGTATTTCACAGCATCCTGTTGTAATTTGGTATCAGCATCTATACAGACTACATATTCGGCATCGGTTTGTGCAATTCCAAAATTCAGTGCCGTTGCTTTTCCGCCATTTGTTTTAGTGAATATTTTCAGTTTTTCGTGATTCAGAAATGCAGCTTTAGCCTTCTCAAAGGTTGAATCTTTACTTCCGTCATCTACCATGATGATATTGAAATTCGGATAGGTCTGCTTTAATAGGTTTTGTAACGAAGACACAATATTCACTTCTTCATTATAAGCCGGAACAATGATGGAAACTTTAGGATAAGACTCCAAAACCGGAAATCCACCTAATTTTTTCTCTTTTTTTCTTTCTTTAAATGCCCAATACGCCATTAACATTAGTCTTATCAATCCCAAAACAATAAATATGGTAAACAACGCCACCAAAAAGTGACTCAATCCATAAATGGCTGTTGCCAATACCAAATTCAGCTGCATGATATAATAGGATCTTGTTTTAGGAACCTCAGGCATCAGCTCATTTCTACTTTTATGAAGAATATTGGTAAGATTTGTAAAATGATATCCTTCTTTCTGAAGGGTTGGAATCAAAATTTTCAATGCTTTTACCGTTTCTTCTCTTGTATCTCCTCCTGCGTCGTGCAGCAATATAATATTTCCTCTCTGCTTCTTGATTCCTGCTAACACACGTTTTACAATCTCATCCGCTTTTATTCCCGGCTGCCAATCTTCCGGATCAATATTTTCTCCGATGTCCAGATAATTTTGCTGTCTTGCCAACGCTACAGGAATAATTTCCTCAGAAGTAGTAGGTTCGGAATCCGCATTATAAGGTGCTCTGAACAGAATCGTACTGTGTCCGGTGATACACTCTATGAGAAGTCTTGTTAATTTCATTTCAAGAAGGGCTCTTTCGGGGCTCACTTTCGCTACATTTTCATGGGTAAAGGTGTGATTTCCTATTTCATGCCCTTCGCGATAGATTCTTTTAACAAGCGGAAGATTCTTTTCTGCATTCAATCCTACCAGAAAGAAGGCTGCCGGAACGTGATATTTTGAAAGTATATCAAGAACCTGCGGGGTATACGTTTCATCAGGACCGTCATCAAATGTCAATACCAATTCTTTTTGAGGGGCGCTTCCATATTTTTTCACTTCATAAGAACTTGGGTAGGTGATATAGTTTTCATCTGTTATAATTTTCTCTTTAGGATCAATTTCCACAGCTATTTTACCATCATGAGGAGTATTTAGCACATCCAGTACTTCGCCGTCTCCGATATAATCTACCATCGTTTGTCCTTTTACATTTTCCAATGTTTTCAGGTTCAGTTTGGAAAGCCCTGCAAACGTAAGATCTTTATCATAAAAATTCCAGATTCGGCTGTCTTCACTTCCTAATCTCCAAAGTGCCGTTCCTGCTAAAGGATATTCAGATGAAAACCTCATAGTATTAAAAATAGATGCGGCATCATTGAAAAATACAGTATGGCTATTCTTATTGGAATCTGTGTAAGAATAGTTTAAGTTAAAAGTATTGTCATTGAAATCGATAACGGCTTTACTCGCACTTGCTTTTGTAATTGCCTGCATATAAGTCACAGAAGTATTGTCATCTTTATTGGAGCTCCAGTCATATCCGTAAGCACCTAGTCCCAAAATAACTTTTTGTGGTGATGTTTGTTTAATGATTTTACCTGTTTGAGCCTCTATCCATTTTTGTGAAGAAACCGGTCCGGCATCACTACCCGCTGAGTATTCATCATAAGCCATCAGCACAAAGTAATCTACATAGGGATCTAATCTTGGAATATTATAATCATCATTATCTGTCATAATATCCATGGTAACCAATAATTGATTCTGTTTGAAAGTCTCTGAAAGCTCTTTCATAAAAGCAATTAGATTTTCATCAGAGTTCAGGTTCATATCCTCAAAGTCAATATTAATTCCTTTGAAATGATATTTTTTACATTGCTGGGTAATTTTTTGGATCAGTACTGTTCTTTTCTGAGGATCATTCAATACTTTTGTCAGTCCTTCAGAACGGAATTCCTGATTAGAATTATTACTCAGAATAGGCATGGCTGCCACTCCGGTTCTCTTGATGATTTTATAGCCTTCAGGATCTACATTGGTTTTGAGATCTCCTGTTTTCGGATCAATGAAAAACCATTCCGGAAAAACCAGGTTTACGTGTCTGATATTTCGCTTCAGAGACATCAGAGATTGAGGATCCCAAGCTACATAAAAAGCAGAACGAATTCCACCGGGAAACTGAGCCCAATTCCGGTTTTGATTTTTATATCTTTCTGCTCTTGCCTTTTCCACTTTAGCAAGATTCGTATGAATGGATTTTTCAGAAATAAAGCTTCTGAAACCTTGATATTCTTTAGATATTTTATTCTCCTGAAGATAGGGTTTATTGGCTGTAATGATTGCTTTATAATCTTCTTTAAAAGGGATTTTCGGATTTTTATCCAGTATCATCATCAGTCCCAAAGCCAACAGAAGGATCGCCATGATAAAGATGAAAACACGACTTCCCCACTGTACGCTTTTCCAGCGTTTTTTGCTATTGGTCTGAAAGATTTGTTTAGAGTTTTCCACGTTAATGAACTTTATGGAATCCATTCCAAAAAGTATGAAAAACTCTATAATTTAAATTAAAAAAAAATTAAAAAATCAAAACTTATATTACTGGTTAACAAGAAGTCCCACAAGATCCTGAATTACCTTTTGAGAAACGAAATTCATAAAATCAAGTCTTTCCAGATGTGGCATGTACAATTTTGAGGTCACTTCCTGATCATTGATTCTGATAGTATAAAAAACGGTTCCTACTTCTTTACCATCTTCTCCTTTTCCCGGTCCTGCAACTCCTGTAGTAGAAAGAGAAATATTGGTTTCAAATAAATTCTGACATCCTTTAGCCATTTCCTGAGCTACCTGCTCGCTCACTACAGTAAACTGATCTACAGTTCCTTGAGAAACATTTAAAATTTTAACTTTTTTCTCTGTAGCATAAGCAACGACGCCTCCAAGAAAGTATTTTGAGCTGCCGGAAACAGAAGTGATCATCTTTGCAAGCTCTCCGCCAGTACAACTTTCTGCCGTTGAAATCGTTAATTTTCTATCCGTCAGTATTTCGGCAAGAATATTTTCTATTTTGTCTTCGGAAACTGCAATCACGTTATCTTTGATTAAAGGAAGCAGTTTTTGAATTTCGTCTTCTGTTTGTTGTTTCAAGCTGTCTTCGTGATCTCCTGACGCGGTTAATCTCAGTTTTACGCGTGTCCCCACCGGAAGGTAAGACAATGAAATATTTTCAGGTAAGGCAAATTCCCAATCTTCAATGGTGTCTGCAAGAATACTCTCAGGAATTCCCACCACAGAAACAATTCTGCTGTGAATATAATGAAGGTTAAATCTTCCCTGTAAATAAGGAATAATCTGATCTTTAATCAATGGCTTTACTTCATAAGGAACTCCGGGAAGACTGTAGGATAATTTTCCATCCAGCTCCATCATCATACAAGGAGCCGTCCCGAAATGATTCTGAAAAACAACAGATTTTGTAGGGACAAAAGCCTGTTCTCTATTTCTTTCTAAAATATCTGCACGCCCACGTCTTTCCATATATCCTTTAAGGTGATTGAAAGTAACCTCATCCAAAGCAATTTCATCATTGAAAAACTCGGCAAGTGCTTTTTTTGTTTTATCATCTCTGGTGGGACCTAATCCGCCTGTGGTGATCACCAGATCTCCCATCTCGAAAGCTGCGCTTAGTGTATTTTTAATCGTTTCTATTTCATCTGAAATTGTAAAGATCTGTACAACTTTTATCCCGATATTCTTCAGTTCGGAAGCAATAAAATTAGAATTGGTATCTATCGTATTTCCAGAAAGGATTTCATCACCGATAGTGATCAGAACTGCTTTATCCATATATCAAATTCTTGAAAAAAATTTCATACAAATGACGGAAAAATCTCTGGCTGCGGCAATATAAATTGATTTTTTCTATTTTTGACAAAATTATTTAAAACGATACTGAATATTATGTCAAAATATGATGATGCTTCATGGCATTACGGCGGTGATTTTCCGGAAGGTCTTCCTCAGAAAAACGGAGCTACACATACAGGAATGTTTCTGAACTGGTGTATCAATAACAATCTGATCTCCGACGAATTAAAAGAAGATGGCGCTGAAGAAATTGAAAAGGTAAAAAGAAGAGAAATTACCGGTGCAGAGTTTATTATGGATTCCTGTGACGGAAAGTTTTCTGAATATGACCTTAATGATCTTGGAAACAGCTTTGCAAAGGATTATTATGCAGATGATACAGACTTTGGAAACCGATACAGTTCTTTTGCGGATGATTTTGTAAATCTATTCGATTCTAAGGCGGAGGAAAATGATTATGAATATGAAACTTTCTACCACATTGAAGATACTTACGAAAATTATGATCTGATGAAACAGGTCATTGATTACCGTTTCGAGGAATGGAAAGAATATATTAACAGTTAAATGACAAAGAGCAAAATTGTAAGTGATTCAATCATCTGATTTACTTTTTACAATTTTGCTCTTTGTTTACTGATTATGTTTTACCCAAATCAGTTCATCGGTATTATATCCGATTTTCTTTGCTTTTTCGAGAAAACGCTGTTTGATACTTTCAGGAATAGTGGTGGTTCGGGATAAGATCCAAAGGTATTTCAAACTGCTTCCTGCAACTAAGGCATACTTATATTCTTCATCAATATCAATCACATTATAACCTGCCCAAATGGGTTTAAAAAAGGAAACTTTAAGTTTTGCCTCAGTTTTATCTTTTACGAATCTCGCTTCACCATTAGATTCATTCCAATTTTTTTTTACGTAATCATACCCTTTATTTCTTACCTGAATTGATCCATTTGAATTTTCTGAATATTCTGCGGTTACATTATCCATGTTTTTCTCAAACCTGTAATCGAAACGGGCTATTTCATACCATCGTCCGAGATATTTTTTAGCATCAAAATTCTTTACTGCTACAGCTCCTTTTGGTATTCCTACTGAGCAAGAATTAAAAGCGATAAGAGCAAGAGCTCCTAATGAGACGGGAAGTATAATTTTGTGAAAGGTCTTCATAACAGAAATTTTGCGGGGTTGTGATGAAAACGTCAAAAATAGTGCCTTTGAGCTGTTAAGGAACGATAAATTCTATGAAAACACCTTTATAAAATTGTCTTTAAAACTTCCGGAAACTTCAATTTCAGTATCGTCAGCAAGCATTACAGTTCCGCTTTTATGATAAGATTTCACAAAAGAAGTATTAATAATATGAGAGCGGTGAACCCGTACAAAAGGGCTTTCCAGCAAATCATCGAAATGTTTCAGAAACCGGCATACCATTTTCTTAGAGCCATCGGTAAGATAAACCTGTGTAAAGTTTCCATCCGCCTGAAGCCTTACAATATCTTCTGTTTTCACAACATCAAATCCTTGTAATGTTGGAAGGATAAGCTGTTGCTTTTCAGGTTTTAATTTTAAATTTTCAAGTAAAATTTTGTTTCTGTTAAGTTCTTCTTTTTTCTCAAGGCTTTCGGCAACTTTATTTACGGCAAGAATCAGCTCCTGAATATCAATTGGTTTTAGAATATAATAGCTGGCAGACTTATTTAAAGCTTGTAATGAATATTGTGAAAATGCTGTAATGAAAATGGTTTCGTAGGAAAATTCTTTGGTTGCTTCCAATACATCAAAGGCATTCCCGAAAGGCATTTCCACGTCTAGAAAGACTAATTGTGGTTGTTTTTCAGCAATTAGAGGAACCGCTTCTTTAATATTCTCTGCTTCCCCAAGAATTTCTACCTGCGGACAGTATTTTGTGAGATAGTTTCTCAATACTTCTCTTGCTATGAGCTCATCGTCTACAATTACAGCTTTTATTTTCATCGTCTTTTTTAATATGATATTGAATATATTAATTTAACAGGTGATCTATTTGTAAGAAGAAATATGCTCCGGTTTATAGATTAATCTTAATAGTAACCAAAACACCACTGTTATTTTCTTTATCTTTAACAATGCAGGTAATATCTTTCTTATACAGATCGTTCAGCAGCTTAATTCTTTCCAAAGTGTTTTTCATCCCCCTGCCCTCTCTTGTTTTCTGGTGCTGCGTTTTCTGCTTTTTACTTTCTTCAATTCCTATTCCATTATCTTCAATAATAATTTTAAGATATTGAGTATTTTTCTCAAAGCTTAGTTTTAAAAAGCCTTTATCTGTTCTGTAGCGGAGTCCGTGCCAAATCGCATTTTCAAGAAATGGCTGTATCAGCATTCCGGGAATCTGCAGGCTTTGCATATTCAGATTGTCATCTACGTCAATTTCATAATCAAACTTATCGGCAAAACGTGTTTTTTCGAGGGCAAGATAATTTTGTAAAAGATCCAACTCCTGTTGAAAAGGAATAAAGTCATCTGTAGAATTTTCCATAACACCGCGCATCAGCTTGGAAAATTTTGTAAGATACTGATTCGCTTCCAGTTCATTATTTGTTGCGATAAAATGATTAACGCTATTCAGACTATTAAAAATAAAGTGTGGATTCATTTCACGACGAAGCGATTGAAGGGCGATCTTCTTATTTTTGATCTGAACTTTTTTCAGGGTTCTGAAAATAAATATCATTAACCCCGTCAATACAATTAAAGTAGCAATCAACCCGTAATTAAATACATTTTTCTTACGAATCAATTCATCTTTTAATTCTTTTTCTTTTTCCAGCTGAGAAATTCTCTGTTCTGTGTCCTCCAGAATTTTATTATCTACCAGACTTCGGTCTTTGGAAACCAAATTCGGAAGTTTTCCCAAAAAGTCTCTGTACAACTGTACCGATGCATCTACATTCCCGGAAATAGCATACAAACTATCCAGTTTTTTCACACTTTTCTGAGCTTCCAGGGTATGCCCTTTATCCAGAGCGATTCCGTAAGCATTCTTCAAAAGATCTACAGCTTCTTTCGGATCATTCTTTTTAATATAAATATCCGCCAACTCCTGAATCTGATTGACTTTTTCCTGGGAATTTTCTTTGACAAAATCTTCTTTTAAGACTTTCTTTTTGGCTTCAATGGCTTTGTCAAACTTTTTATTTTCCACATACAGATCGGCTAGTTTCTGATTAATTGCCAGCGCCTGTTGTGGAGCTTCTTTTTTTGAAATAATATAGGCATTATTCAGGTTTGCTTCAGCTTTATCAATATCTTTCTGCTGTAAATTTATTTCTGCTAATTGGCTGTAACCTTCCGCTACATTTGCCTGTTCATTTTCCTTTTTGCTGATATTGATATTATTCTGAATAGCTTCTGCCCGAAGTTCCGGCGTAGGAGAAGAGAGCCTTGCCACATCATTTGAATTGACAGTTTTACTTTTTTCGCTGTAATTCATCTGTGCTGCCATGCTGTAATTGCTGATAGCTGGTGCTATTTTATTTTGTCTCTCCTGAGATTGGGCTAATCTTCGGGTGACTATTTCCAGATTTTTCTTATCATTAAGATTCTGATAAAGGTTTTTAGCTTTGATCAGATATTCTTCGCTTTTAGCATAATTTCCCTGACTGTAATAATCATTAGCCATCCCAACATAAGCATCGGCAACTCCTTTATTATCATTTTTATCTACTGCTTTTTTCAATTTTGCAGCAGATTTCAGTACCTGGGAAACCTTTGTAGAATCCTGTGCAGTGAGCGTATTTCCCACAGCAAATATTGAAATAAAAAGTATTTTAAAAACTAATTTCACGGATTTCAAATCTTTACTGCAAAGTAAGTAAAACTTTATCGATCAATTTGTATTCTTTACCAAGTCAAAACCTTCTTCTACCAAGTTACAATAGATAAGCATTTTACTTGGAAATACTTTTAATTCATATGAGATGTGCTTATTTATATTTAACGCAGCGTTTACAAAGGAAATTTGTTACAATCATATTTTATACGTTCGCAGAGGCGTTAACACTAAGCGGACAAATTAATATTTAACGTTGCTGAATAAAATGCCATGGCATTTCTGTCTCTCACCAAGTGAAACTTCCCTTTCACCAAGTCTCCCGGTTTTCAGTTTTGGATCTGACTAATTTTACATCAGAATTTAAAAGTAAAAACATTATGAAATTGAAACATTTTTTATTAATCGGAATTTTAACGCTGGGAAGTTTTGTGAACGCTCAGGAAGTAAAGAAAAATGCAATTGAAGTAACGGGAGTTGCAGAAATGGAAGTAGAACCAGATGAAATCATCTTCAGCATCGGAATAAAAGCAGATAATAAAAATGATCTTGCAGACAATGAAAAGAAAATGTTTGAACTCTTAAAAAATGCCGGAGTGAAAAATGACGACATTAAATTCAAGTCGATGTATCAGAATATTTATTCAAAAACGGCTAAGTTTTCCAAGAATTATGAATTTAAAGTTAATGCAAAATCAAACCTCAGCAAAGTTATGGAAGATCTGAATCAGAAATGGGTAACCAGTCTGAACGTTTCGGAGGTAAAGAATAGCAAGATTGCAGATTTCAGAAAAGTTGTGAAGATCAATGCTCTAAAAGCAGCTAAAGAAAAGGCAGATTATCTGTTGGAAAGTATGGGTAAGAAAACAGGAAGTCCTCTTGAAATTGTAGAAATAGAAGACTATACCAGCGATACTGTGATGCCTGTTGCCTATAAAAGCAGAGCAAACAATATACAACTGGAAATGGCAGATGCTTCTGTAGATTTTTCTTTTGGAAATATTGAAAACATTAAACTGAAGTACAGTATCAAAACGAGATACGAGATCCTTTAACAATAACAGATTTAAGAGAAGCTGCCAGATTTTTGGCGGCTTTTTTTTTGCCACGGATGCACGAATAAATTATTACACATTAGGATATAAATCTATGTTGCTATGGGTTTAAGAATTTTGAACCCCATAAGAAATCTAGATTTGCTAGAACGACAAAATTATTATTGTAATTCTGTTGATTTTATTGATGACGTGGAATTGCAAAAATATTCGTGTATCCGTGGCAAAAAATAGAATACAACATTTACCAAGTGAAAGTATTCCTTCACCAAGTTTTCTAATTTCCGGGCTTTAATGCAGGTAATTTTACATCATAATTTAAAATAATAAACGATGAAACGCTATCTCTTAATAGTCACCATTATTTCGGCTGTCTTCACAAAGGCGCAGGAAATTAAAAAGGAAATAGAAGTAAAGCAAGCCACTGTATTTCTTCAGGGAGCAAAGGTATTCGGAAGCACTAACATCAGTCTTCAAAAAGGAAAAAACACAGTAAGAATTGTAAATCTACCCAATAATCTGGATGAAAACACGTATAAAATCAATCTTGAAAAAAATACAACTCTTCTTTCTATCACGCCACAAAGTGATTTCTTAAAGGATGATGAGTTCTCCGATTCTGAAAAGAAACTGGATAATGAAAAGAAAAAGCTTCAAAGACAGGCAAACCTTCTGAACATTCAGATTAAAAATCTTACGGGTGAACAGCATATTATCAATGATAATTTAAAAGTATCTCCTAATGATAAGTCAACACCTCAGGATCAGCTTATTAAACTTACAGAGTTTTATAGAAAAAGGATGCTGGAAATTGATAATCAGGTATTTGTTTTGAATGAGCAAAAAAGTATTCTGGAAGAAAATATTACAAAGCTAAACAAACAATCCTCGGAAGAACAAACCCATAAAAATACTAACAGAAAGGAACTTCTTCTTGAGATTCTTGCTGATAACGATACAAGTTTGAATCTGGGAGTGAGTTACATTGTATACGATGCGGGATGGATACCGTCTTATGATCTCCGCGCTGAATCTGTAAAAAAGCCTCTTGAAATGGTTTATAAAGGTCAAATCTACCAAAAAACCGGACAAGATTGGAAAAACGTAAAGCTTTTTGTCTCTACCTACAGACCGTCATACAATCAAAACAGACCGATTCTTTCACCACTTTTTATTGCTGAATATACAGCTCACAATCCAATGTTGGAAGTTGCAGACTATCAAGTAAAAAAGTCTTCTGCAATGGTAAACGCCTATCAAATGCGACAGGAGATCGCTGCAAAACCAAGCCAGGTTCCGATAGCTTCGGTATCTGACAGCCAGATGAATGTTATCTATGAACTTAATTACAATCAGACCATTTTAAGCCAGGAAAAAGAACAATATGTGATTTTGGATAAAAAACAGATTGATGCGGCTTATAAATACCACACGGTTCCAAAGATTAATAACCAGGTCTTCCTGATGGCATTTGTAAAGAACTGGCAAAACCTCAACCTTATCAATGGTGAAGCTAACATTTATTTTGAGGATAATTATATCGGTAAGACCAATATCACCAGCAATTATTTAAAAGACGAATTCCCCATCTCTCTTGGTGTAGATGAAAGAATTACAATAAAAAGAATTAAGCTTGAAGATAAAACTTCTCAAAAGGCGATGAATTCTAACAAATGGGAAAATGAATCTTACCAGATCAGTATAAGAAACAATACAAAAGAAAGCGTTGACCTTGAAGTTCTTGATCAGTTACCAATCAGTGAGAATTCTAAAATTTCAGTGAAAGCACTGGAAATCGGGGATGGAAATTTTGATGAAAAAACGGGAAGCATTCTCTGGAATAAAAAAATCGGATCCGGAGGAATTGAAAAAATCAGTTTTTCTTATGAGATCAAATATCCGAAAGATATGCAGATACAATATTATAACAGGTAAATGATAAACCGGTGACTCTATGTACTCACCGGTTTTTTATTCTCATCTATATGCAGATTACCGTCCAAATTTAAAATACTTTGACAGCAAGTGCTTTTTATTCTTCATAAACTTAGAAGCCATCTCCATTCCTGTAACTGAGAAAGTAATTCCGTTTCCTCCGAACCCCAATACAAAATAAGAGTTTCTAAACTTCTTATGTTCACCGATGTAAGGAAGCCCATCTTTTGTTTCACCGAAAGTCCCTGCCCATACAAAGTCTGTATAGAAATGATAATCAGGTTTTATTTTCTTCAGGCTTTTTAAGATTTCTTTTTCCTTTTTATCCAATATTGAATCTCTTTTACTGGCATCATAAAAATCTTCGTCGCCACCTCCTATCAGCAATCTGCCATCATCAGTAGTTCTCATATAGAGATAAGGATCATCCGTATTCCAGACCAATGTACTACCGATATTTTTAAACTTATCATTGTCCACTTCGGAAACAACAGCATAAGTGCTTTTTAAATTAACAAAGTTCTCTTTCACGAGATTTTTGCTTTCATAGCCAATACAATAAATTATTTTTTTAGCCTTAATCTGAAAACCGCTGTCTACTTTAACCTTATTGAAACCTTTATGGTATTCCACCTCTTTCATTTCGGTCTTATCAAAAATCTTTAATCCTTTCTTGATATTATGTTTAAACAATTCATGAGCAAAAAGGAAAGCATCAATACTGGCGCCCTGTTTTGATAAAATGCCTCCGAAGGTATTTTCAAACCCAAACTTCTTCAATATCTGATCTGAATTTAGCCAGCTTACTTCAAAACCCGCTTTTTTTCTTGTCTCATACTCCTTTTTCAAATCATCAACATCTTTATTTTTAGAAGCAAAATACAATGATTTCTTTCTTTTAAACCCAGCTTTGGAATGAATCTTCCCAGCTAATTTTTCTATCGTATCAATAGCCTCTGAACATGCTTTATAGCTTTCTACAGCTCCTTTCTCTCCTATCATTTCAATGAGTTCATAAAGAGGTGTATCTATTTCGTATTGCAGCATTGAAGTTGTAGCGGAAGTACTGCCGTTACAAAGCTCACGTTTATCAATAAGAATAGTTTCATAGCCATCTTCTATCATCTGATGAGCAATAAGACTTCCTGTAATTCCGCCTCCGATAATTAAAACATCGCAATTTTCATCTGATTTCAGAGAGGGGTAAGTAGCTGTAAGCCCGTTTTTTAAAAGCCAGAAAGGTTCATTTGATTTAAGATCCATATTTATATTTTACATTAAAAATAACAATAATTGTGTCAATTTTAACAATAGATGTTGATTTTATGGTGTAATTATTGTTGGTTTATTCAAATCCAACCACCATAAAATATTTACTATGATAACAATTATTCCAGAAGCTCCGGAGAACGTTGCCGCATTTAATGCAACCGGAGAAGTGACGAAAGAAGATTTTGAAAAACTTGTAATTCCGCGTGTGAAAGAGAAAGTAGACGAATTTGGTGAGCTGAATTACTTACTGTATTTGGATACCGATCTGGATAATTTTACTGTAGGAGCATGGCTGGAAGACCTGCTTTTAGGAATTAAAAACCTTGCAAAGTGGAATCGGGCAGCTATTGTTACAGACAAAGAAGGTGTTCAGAACTTTACAGATATTTTCAGTGTTCTGATGCCGGGAGAGTTTAAATCTTTCCCAAAAGAAAATTTATACAATGCCTTATACTGGTGCAAAAACGGCAATGAAGTAGAGGTATAATTCTATGAATACAAAAAGCCTGTTTCTCTATTGGAAACAGGCTTTTTTATGTTTTCACTCTATGTTTATATAAACATTATGATGAAATTTATTTATCACAGGTAACACATTCTGTAGCAGATTCTTCTTGCTCAGCAGTTGCGGATCCGTATAAAAATATATACCTCACACTAATCACAAATCCTATGAAAGTCATTCCGACTCCTACTAATGATGGATAATTGAACGGCAATCCATATTCCAAAGGAATTCCTCCCAGGAAAGCCCCCATTGCATTGGCAATATTAAATCCTGCCTGCATAAAAGCTGCAGCCATCATTTCACTTCTAGGAGCTGCTTTCATCATCATAATATTAATAGGAGCTGCAATAGACATGGATAGAGCTCCGCACATAAATGTTAATATAAAAGCAATATTCTGATGCTCGGAAAGTAAGAATACTCCTCCCAGAGAAATCATCATCAAAAAGATCAGTAAAGCACAAGTTTTCTCAGGTCCCAATTTATCTGAAATAACACCTCCGGCAAGGTTTCCTACAACCATTCCGGCTCCGGCAAGCACCATTACATATGCCATTTGACTACTCTGAACTCCTGAAATTACTGTCATTAAAGGAGTAATATAGCTCAACCATGTAAAAAGCCCCCCAAATCCAATCGCTGTGATAGCCAATACCAGCCAGGATTGTTTATTTTTAAGGAATTTCAATTCTTCCAGGAAATGCGTATTCTGGTTCGCCTCTGTCGCAGGAAGCCATAGTTTTAAGAATAGTAAAGCAAAAATCCCAATTAAAGCCACAATAGCAAAATATAGTCTCCAATGGAATGTATGCCCGATATAGGTCACCAGAGGAACCATCACCAAGTTGGCAACTGTGAGCCCTGTAAACATCATCGATATATAAAATGCTTCTTTTCCTTTTCCTGCCATTTTAGCGGCAACCACCGTTCCTACTCCAAAAAACGCTCCGTGAGGAAGTCCGGACATAAATCTGATCACCAGCATTGTCCCATAGTTGGGAGCAATTGCAGAAAGCCCGTTAAAAATGGTAAACAGGATCATAAAAGCGATCAACACTTTTTTAGGAGGATATTTTACTGAATATCCGATAAGAAGCGGCGCTCCAATCACTACCCCCATTGCATATGCTGAAATTAAATGTCCTGCCTGCGGAATACTGATCTCTAATGTCTTTGCAATGTCCGGCAACAACCCCATAACGGTAAATTCCGTAGTTCCGATTCCCAATCCGCCAATTGCCAGCGGTATTATCCTTTTATCAATCTTCATTGTATGTTCTTTTATCTGAATTAACTGTTAAATTATTAATGGTTTCCCATCCTTATTTTTGAAAGTGCAAAATTCGAAAGAAAGTTTGGATTTCACTTCTCTTTGAATGATAAAAATTTGCTCCATATTAACCTTTTTATGTAATTTTAAATTCACAAACAATCAAAACAGAACAAAATGAAAATCCAGAAAGAAATTATTGAGTTCGAAAAAGGAAAATCATTCAAGTTATTTGCTCCTTCTTTGAAAAACTGCTTTTTCTGGCATTATCATCCTGAAATAGAACTGGTTTATGTAGAGGCTTCAAATGGAATACGTCACGTTGGGAAAAATATTTCAGGATTTGCAGACAGCGAATTATTATTGATTGGAGCGAACGTGCCCCATCTTAATTTTGATTACGGAATACAGACAGAATGTAAACAGCTGGTATTGCAGATGCGGGAAAATTTTCTTCAGGATATTATTCTTCCTGTTCCTGAGTTTGAAAATATTAAAAATCTTTTAGACCGTTCTTACCTTGGATTATCTTTCTTCGGAGATACCAAAAGTATTGTGGTGGAAAAATTACAGATCATTAAAGAGAAAAATTCTTTTGAATCTCTGGTGGGTTTAATTGAAATTCTTCAGATTCTGGCTGACTCTACAGAAGTGGCAGAACTTAATAAAGAAGATACAAGAATCAAATGGTTTTTGAACGATAAAATCCGAATGGGAACCATTTACGATTACATTCACGAAAATCATGATAAGAAACCAAATGTCAATGAAATTGCTCAAATTGTCAGCTTAAGCACTCCTGCTTTCTGTCGTTATTTTAAAAAACAAACCAATATGACATTTACAGATTTTGTGAATAATTATAGAATCAATCAGGCTAAAATTTTTCTACTCAAAGATTCTTCTGTAACAGAAGTTTGTTTTCAGGTAGGTTTTGAAAGTCTTTCTTATTTTAATAAACTGTTTAAGCAGCATACGGGAGAAACGCCATCAGAATTCAAGAAAAAGCATTTTAAGCCTATTGAGATCAATGGACGGATTGGTATGATTACGAGAGAGTCTTCATGTAATAAATAATACTATCCTGTTGATTTCGTTTTGGCTAAGCCAATGAAATTGATATGAATATGTTATACGATCACCCCGTCAAAAATTCTCTGAACTTTGCCACCTCTCCAGAGGATGGGAATGATGGAAGTTTTCCTTAGAAATTCTCAACTTCTAACGACACTACTTTCTGATATATTTTTCTTAACCCTTCACTCTATTTCCCATAAAAAAACCGCCCATTACTGAGCGGTATATATTAATGAATATGTTTTTCTGCGTGGTAAGAACTTCTTACAAGAGGTGAGCTTTCAACATGTCTGAAACCTAAACTTCTTGCAAAATCTCCTAACTCATCAAACTCTTCCGGAGTAATGAATCTCTTTACAGGAAGATGTTTTTTTGTTGGTTGTAAGTATTGTCCCAGAGTAATAACGTCTACATTCGCATTTCTGATGTCTTCGATTGTTTGGAAAACCTCATCTTTAGTTTCTCCCAATCCTAGCATCACTCCTGTTTTTGTTCTTCTCTGTCCGGCTTCTTTTAAATATCTTAAAACTTCAAGGCTTCTTTCATATTTTGCCTGGATTCTCACCTCTCTGGTTAAACGTTTTACCGTTTCCATATTGTGAGAAATTACTTCAGGAGCAACATCTACCAATCTGTCGATATGCTTCGTGATTCCCTGGAAGTCCGGAATTAAAGTTTCCATAGTTGTTCCCGGAGAAATTCTCCTTACAGCATTTACTGTTTCTGCCCAAAGAATAGATCCCATATCTTTCAGGTCATCACGGTCTACTGACGTAAGAACGGCATGCTTGATCTTCATTAACTTGATGGAACGTGCTACTTTTTCAGGCTCATCCCAATTTACATCAAGTGGTTTACCTGTTTTTACACCGCAGAATCCACAGCTTCTCGTACAGATATTTCCTAAAATCATGAATGTTGCCGTACCTTCTCCCCAGCATTCTCCCATATTCGGGCAGCTTCCGCTTTGGCAAATGGTATTTAATTTATATTTATCAACCAAGGTTCTTAGTTCTCTGTAATTCTTTCCTGTAGGAAGTTTTACACGAATCCATTTTGGTTTTTGAACGGTAGTATCTTGAACTAAATTCTCCATTTATTTCTCAAATTGAGGTTCAAAGTTAGTGATTTTTTTATCGAAACAATCAAAGACAGACATTGATGAAACATATAATTGCGTAATTTCAGAACTCAAAATATTTTATGAAGACGATATTCTGCATCTTATTGCTTATTTCCAATACCTTTTGTTGGGCTCAAAAACAATTTCAGCCAAAAGTTTCCACTATCCTGCAAACCGTAGACGGAGATCTGGATGGTGATAAAATTCCTGAAAAAGTAATCATTTACAATACAAAAGATCCAGGTGAACTTGGCGAGATCCGTGAAATTCAGATTCTGAAAAAAATTAATGGTCAATGGACTATCCTTGAAAAATCAACGAATGCTATTCTGGATAGTGAATCGGGAGGTATTATGGGTGATCCTTATTCCGGGACCAGTATAGAAAAAGGAATTCTGATTGTTAATCATTTTGGAAGCAGCAGCTGGAAATGGCAATATACCGACAAATACAGATACCAGAACGGACATTTTGAACTGATAGGATATACTTCAAGTTCAGGAAGACCGGGAGATTATATCAAAACTGTAGACTTCAATCTTTCCACAGGACAGATTAACTATAAAAATGAGGTTGATAATGCTAAAGAATATGGACCTTCTCAAAAGGAAATTTATATTAAAAAGGGAATTAAAATTAATCTTCAGAACAGAAATGATAAAAGTGTGAAAATTATACTTTCTAAAACCAAAGCAGAAATTTTTATATAATTTACTATAAATTTCCTTAAACCTAACAGGTTTTAAAAACCTGTTAGGTTTATACAATACAGAGCTGAAGTTTTCATATAAATACTTAAAAAAAATTAGAGTTTAGAATTTTTCTGCAAAATTAATTATCTTCAAACTCATTATTCTTAAGCAGTTCAGCAAGAACCTTTTTAGCACGCATCACACGAACTTTTGTATTGGCTACAGAAATCCCTAATTCTTCAGCAATTTCTTTAATGCTTTTTTCCTCAAAAAACCTCAGTTTGATAATGTCCTGATAATTGGCATCCAGAGACTCTATGGTTTTAATGATTTTCTTTTGCTCTTCTTCAGAAATAAGAAGTTCTTCAGGAGATTTTGCATATTGGTTTTTTACCTCATCAAGATTTTCAATCGCATCTTCATTTTCACGGCTCTTTTTTCGCCAGAAATCAATGACTGTATTTTGAGCAATAGTTAAAATCCAGGTCTTAAACTGAAAATGAGGATCAAACATATCGAGCTTGGATAATACTTTAGAAAAAACATTTACTGTAATTTCATCTGCATCATTTTCATCTCTCACTTTTTTCATAACAAAGGAGAAAACATCCACCCAAAAAATATTGATGAGTTTAGTCTGAGCCTTTTGATCTTTATCCTTGGCTTTTTGAATGAGCAGAAATAGCTGTTCGTCGTTCATTAATAACAAATATAGAGTATTTGGGTTGAAAATGCAATGACGGAAGGGCTGTCAATCGTGAATTTTGCTTCACAGGTGAATAATCCATCATGAAAAATATTGTTTTATACGCTATTTCGCTCCTTTTTACCATTTCCCATCCTACCCTTTCGACTTTATACTTCTGAATTTATTATCTTTGCAACTTAAAATTTTAAAGTAAAAAATCAATGAATTCCTTTATAGAAGAACTGAAATGGCGTGGTCTGTTTGCTGATATGATGCCTGGAACCGATGAACAACTGAACAAAGAGGTAACAACTGCATATATTGGTTTTGATCCAACTGCCGATTCTTTACATATCGGAAGTCTTATTCAGATAAAAATATTGGCACATTTTCAGCAGCATGGTCACAAGCCAATTGCTTTGGTAGGAGGAGCTACAGGAATGATCGGCGACCCATCCGGAAAATCTGCCGAAAGAAACTTATTGGATGAGGAAACTTTATTACATTATGTAGATTGTTTAAAAAACCAGCTTTCAAGATTTCTTGATTTCTCAGGGAACGAACCTAACAAAGCTGAGCTTGTAAACAATTACGACTGGATGAAAAATATTTCTTTCCTTGATTTTGCTAAGAATGTAGGAAAGAACATCACCGTTAATTACATGATGGCTAAAGATTCTGTAAAGAAAAGATTCTCAGGAGAAAGCGGTGCAGATGGGATGAGTTTTACAGAGTTCACTTACCAGCTGATTCAAGGGTACGATTTCCTTCATTTATATCAGAATAATAATGTGAAGCTTCAAATGGGAGGTTCTGACCAGTGGGGAAACATCACTACAGGAACAGAATTGATCCGTAGAAAGGCTCAGGGTGAAGCGTTTGCCTTAACGGTTCCTTTGATTACAAAAGCTGACGGTTCTAAATTCGGAAAGTCTGAAAGTGGTGAAAACTATTGGCTGGACAGAAAGAAAACTTCTCCATATAAATTCTACCAATTCTGGCTGAATGCTACTGACGAGGATGCTGAAAGATTTATCAAATTCTATACTTTCCTTGGAAGAGAAGAAATTGAAGCTTTAATTGAAGAGCACAAAACAGCTCCACATGAAAGAAAACTTCAGAAAAAACTGGCTGAGGAAGTTACCGTTTGGGTACATGGAAGAGAAGAGTATGAAAAAGCATTGAAAGCTTCTGAAATTCTTTTCGGGCGTTCTACGGCTGAAGATTTGGTAAGTCTTGATGAAGAAACTTTCCTTGAAGTTTTTGACGGAGTTCCACAAAAAGAAGTTGCAAAAGCTGATGTATTAGGGATTAGCATTGTTGATCTTCTTTCTGAAAAATCAGGATTCCTGAAATCTAAGAGTGAAGCCCAGAGAGAAATCAAAGGAAATTCTATCTCTGTGAACAAGCAAAAAGTAAATGATACCTTCACAGCTAATGAAACCGATCTTATTGACGGGAAGTTTTTGTTACTTCAAAAAGGTAAGAAAAGTTACTTTATAGTAAAAGTTATTTAATTTTTAATACAATATAAAAATAGACGCTGAGACTGGTCTCAGCGTCTATTTTTTTTGCTTAGCAATATTTTAATAAGGAATCAATTGATCTTATTTGAGAATTCCCGGAAGCGGTTGGCTCTTCTGAAAGTCCCCAGATCATTAAATCTGATTCCATATTTCCTCAATACTTCCTGTGCCTGCTTTCTTCCGAAATGGCGTACATAAAATGTCTCGTTGACGACAAAATGATGAATACTGTGCGTCCAGCCGAAAAAGAAGCAGAATATCTGCATAGGGAAAGTCCACCACACCGTAAGTACCTGCGTTTGTTCAATAACATTTCCTTCTTCCACATCTCCAAAATAATGCATATTGGAGGTTATAAAATGTAAACAAAACTGTCGCAAAAGATTAGGCAGAAGAATGGTATAAATAACCACGTTCAAGCTGTTCAATCCATTTTCAATATAAGAAGGAAAACTGAAATTGGTCATAAACCTTGTATTGATGAAGTGCATTAATACATCTGCAAAAAACAAATACAAAATTACGTGGGCAGCAATTGTTAAAGGTATTAAACCCAGAAATGTAATTCGTTTTAAAGTTGAAGACGTTTCATTTTTAAGGTTTCCGTTTTCCACTTCCCTATCCAGGTCCTTAAACATTTGCTGCAGGCGTAAAAGTCCACCTAAAACAATATCAGCAGTGGTCAATAACCTTTTAAGTGACCAAGGTTCTCCATTGGTTACTCCACGCTCTTCCACATCATGTAATGTTCCTGAAAATTTATGATGATGATAATGAAGTTTACGGCGAATCCACGGATTAATAGTTAGCGGACGAAAAATCCAGACACAGAAAAGCATACAATGATGTACCGATTTTCTCTTCTTAAAATAAAGCCAGTGAATAAGATCGTGCTCTATCTCATGAAGGATTCCCATGAAGAAGGCATTGATAATAATCATAAGCCAAGTGGGAACCAGATCTTTATACCAGCCAACAGATACAGCGATAATGATGATTATAGAAATTAAAAAAATCAAAAATCCAATGCTGTTTTGTCTTTTCAAAAGAGGATATGTTTCTTTGAGCTGTTGATAGGACTGATTAATTTCTATCCTTATCTGTCTTGACACTTCCTGATGTTTCACTATAGTGTGATTTTATTGTCAAAAATAATAATTTTCATATACAAACTGTATATAATTGAAAATTAATTAAATAAAATATAATGCTATGAATAATTTATTCTTATTGCCTTAAATTTAAATACAAAAAAAGCTTTGAGAAAATTCTCAAAGCTTCATTTATATTTTGAAAGTATTAGTTTTTTTAGAATGTATAGCTTGCAGAAGCAGATAAATACTGACCACTGGAAGTTCCTTCTTTTTTCAGCTCGCCATCTACCCAGATCTGAACCTTTAAAGTAGAAGAAGCATCCGCTCCAATTGCGTTTACCACTACATTAGCATTGTAAGCACCTGATTCTGAAGTTACTTCAGGGCTTGACCATGTTGTTCCGCTAAGGCTTGTAGCCGTTGTAGCATTACTATCAATTCCGTATACAGCCCCATCAATGTTAGCTCCCGCAGAAGCAATAGCCTTAAAAACAACTTTATGGCTTCTTTTCGAACCATCCACATTATCGTCATCATCTTTACTACAAGAGGCTACAAATCCCATTAACATTGTCGCCAATAATACAACGAATGTACCTCTCAACAGCTGATTCATTTTCGTTTTTTTCATAATTTTTTGTTTAAATTTTAGTTACTTTATTTGATATTCTATGATTAGTGATTCGTATCTGCAAAGCTATTAGAGTCATTAAACTTTATCAATCCTGAAAAACGAGTAATTTTTTCTACCTAAATTTTGGTATTTTTTATCCTGAAATATTTAATTAAATTGAACGTTTTTTAAAATATATTTTACAGAATAAAGCCCCAATGAAGAGATTATTCATCTTACTCAGCATATTACTGTCTGTTAGTTTACAATCACAACAAATAGTTCCGCTTAATGAAAGACCTTATCTGGACAGTTTACACAATGTATTTAACAGCACCGCCATCACCCCAAATACGTCAAAAGCAAACGCTTCTTTTCTTTTATCAAATTATTACAGGAATATTGATTCTGTTTTAAGTAAAAAATACCTGGAAAGCGGTGAAAAACTTATCAAGGGAAATTCTTTTCTTTCAGCTAAATACAGCTTCTATCAGGCACAATATTATCTTGACAGAAACAAAGAAAAGGCAGCCGTTTTTTATCAAAAAGCGATCAACGAATTATCCAAAGTTAAAAATCAGGAATCTGATCTTCTACAGGCTTCTGCATGGTACAGCTACGGAGTTGCACAAAAAGATAAAGAAGGCTATCCTTTTTTGGTGAAAACAATTCTTGAAAAGAGTATTCCACTTGCTAAAAAATATGAAAACAGCAGGAATCTCGGGTTTTTATACACACAACTTGCTGTGATTTTCACATATAATGCAGAGTTTAAAAAGTCTGAGGAATACAATAATAAAGCCTTAGAAATTCTGGAAAAACGTTATCCGAATTCGTCTGAATTATTTTTCACCTACCTGAACATAGCCAATAATTTCTGTTATCAGGCAAAAGGAGATGATGCCAAAAAGTTTCTGGATAAAGCAGAAAAGCTAATCAGCCCTTATCCCGATTCTTCCGTTAATGCATTTTATTATTATGGTAAAACACTGTATTTTATTACAAGACAAAAAAATGCAGAGGCATTACCAGTGATTGACAAAGGAATCTTTTATACTAAAAAATTCAATCAGAATATGCTGGCACAGATGTTTTACTTCAATAAGTTTGACATCCTGAAAAAACTGAAGAGATACGAGGAAGCCAAGAAAGTACTTGAGGATGTTTTGGCAGAAAAATCCTTAGCAATAGACCTTAAAAACAGGAAAACTTTTTACAAACAGCTTTCTGCACTGAATGAGGAAATGGGAAATCCAAAGGAAGCATTAGTTTGGGAACAAAAATATTCTAAGCTTAACGACAGTTTAAATATAGAAAATGTAAAGCTGGAAATCAATAAAATAGAATCTAAATACAATGCTGCTGAAAAAGAAAGAAAAATAGCTACTTTAAATGCTGAAAAGAATCAGAAAGATCTGGAAGTAAACAAGAAAAACTCTTATTTATGGGGATTAAGCCTTGTATTATTATTGGTGATAAGTCTTTTAATCTTTTTATGGATCATCTTCAGAAAAAATAAAAAAATCAATGAACAAAAAATCAATGAGATTAAGCAAAAGGAAGAATTGTCATTAACTAAAGCAATTCTTGAAGGAGAAGAAAGAGAAAGAGAACGTATTGCCAGAGATCTTCATGATGGTTTGGGCGGAATGCTTGCCGGAGTAAAAATTAATTTCTCAACATGGTCTGCCAATCATTTAGATATAGAAAAAGACAAAGAATTTTACAGGATTCTCGGACAATTGGATAATTCTGTTGGTGAACTTCGACATGTAGCAAGAAATCTTATGCCGGAATCTCTGCTTAATTTTGGATTGGAAACAGCATTGACTGATCTTTGTGAATTCTATAACAGAAAAGACATTGAAATTGATTTTCAGGCTATTAATATAGAGAAGAAACTGCCCTTAAATATCCAGCTCAACATTTACAGAATTGTACAGGAATTATTAGCAAATGCCATAAAACATGCGAATGCCAGCAATATTTTACTACAATGTTCCCAATCTGGAAAAGATTTCTTTATTACCATAGAAGACAATGGAAAAGGATTTCTACACAACCCGGAACAAAAGACAAAAAGTATGGGGCTGCGCAATTTAAAAAACAGAGTTGACTATATGAAAGGAAACATGGAAATAAGCTCTGATAATCAAGGAACAACAATTAACATAGAACTCAATACAGATGGAGAATGAAAAAATAAATATAGCGATTGTGGATGATCATCCTATCGTAATTGAAGGATTGAAAATGATGTTGATGAGCCAGCCCGCCTTTAGTATTCCGGAAACTTTCACTTCCGGGTCAGAGATTATTGGTTTTATTCAGTCCAATAAGGTAGACATTATCCTTCTGGATATTACTTTACCGGATGCCAATGGTACAGAACTTTGCAGAGAGATCAAGAAAATTTCACCCGATACTTCAGTTATCATGTTCAGTAACCGCTCTGAAAGGAGCATCATCATGCAGTCTATACAAAACGGAGCCAGCGGTTATCTTCTTAAAAATACTTCGATACATGAACTGGTCGTCTGCATCAAAGGAGCTCTTTCAGGGGATATTGTATTTTGTCATGAAACCAAGCAGATCATCAGCCGCCCATCTCAAAATGATATTCCTGTTCCCAGGCTTACTAAAAGAGAGAAGCAGATCCTGCAACTGGTGGCAAGAGGAAAAACGAGTAATATGATTGCCGAAGAACTATTCTTAAGCCCTCTTACAGTGGATACTCACCGGAAGAATCTTCTACAGAAATTTCAGGCAAAAAATTCTACAGAACTTGTGAATCAGGCGATACAACTTCACATGATTGAAGAATAAAAAAACCGCTCATTGAGAGCGGTCTAATTTTTTTATATCAGATAAAGATTTTATGGTTCCAGGAAGCTGTAATCAAGAGAAGCTTCTAGCACACCTTTACCTTTTTTCTTAACAGTTTTTGCAATTTCTCCATCAATCCAGATATTAATGGTTAATTCAGAATCCGTATCCGGCAATTTAGCATTTGCATCAAGATTTAGCTGAGCCTGATTGGAGTTTACCCAAATTTCTCCACTTGACCAAGTTGAGTTTAAAGGAGCTGTAGGTGTACTGTGAATAGTATTCTGAGTAGTACCTATCTGTGTTACAACAGTAATAATTTCTCCCCCTGAAGTTGTTTTCACTTCGAACTGAACCATATGATCCTGAAACTCTTCTTCGTCATCATCCTTTTTACAGGAGTTTAAAACAGTGATTGCCGAAAATAATAAAACGAATAAAAAAGAAAGTCTAAGTAAACTTTTTGAATTGTAAAATTGCTTCATTTCTCCAAATAGATTTTTTAATGTTTCAAATATAAGTTTTTTATTAATATAAAAATAACTTTTATGAAAATTTTCCAATAAAGATTTACAAACAATATCAATTTGATAAAAATAAATCCTAACCCCAAAATCCAATATTACAGTTCAAACAATCTATTGTTAAATATAAGACAACGTATACCCTATTTAAAATAAAAACCCTGAAAAACGCCATTAAGAAATCAATGTATTTAAGAGAAGAAAACTTAAGATTTACAATGTAATTTATTATTTATATTTGCTGTATGAATTTAGATTATATAGTAAGAGAGCCGGAAAATATTACCTCTACTACCCCTATACTTTTTATGCTTCACGGCTACGGCAGCAATGAGCAGGACCTTTTCAGTTTCAGGGAAACACTACCAGGTGATTGGATCATCATCAGCTTTAGAGCTCCACTGGATACTCAGTTTGAAGGATACTCGTGGTATGATATTAATTTCAATGATCCAGAGAATTTCATTGATGTTCCGCAGGCTAAAGAGTCTTTAAATTCGGTATTGGAAAGTATTTTAAAAATAATCAATCATTATGGGCTTAGCGAAAGCAAAGTTCACCTGTGCGGATTCAGTCAGGGAGGAATTTTATGTTATGCTTTAGCATTGAAATATCCTGAGCTTTTCAATTATATAGCATGTCTGAGCGCTTATCCTGAAGAAAAAATTCTGGATGATATTGTAAAAGACAAAAAGAAACTGGAAAGACTTCGTTTCTTTGTTTCACATGGTACAGATGATGCTGTTATTCCACTTGAATGGGGAAGAAAAGCTGCTGATATGCTGTATGATCTTAGCTGCTATTTTACATTCAGAGAGTATATGAGCGGTCATGGTGTGAATCAGAAAAATTATATGGATTTAATGGAATTTTTCTCTAAGTAAGAAGAGCTTTTATTTAAATAAATTCCACAGATAAAACTATTCTATTGTAGTTTATACAAACATTCCTGCATTTGGAATGTTTTTTTATGCATAATACAGATAAATTCAGTAAATTCAATATATGAAACTGAAGCTTTTTTTACTGGCATTTTTTATTGGCATTTTCATCCATGCCCAGAACTCTCTTCAACTCATCAATACGAAAAAAGCAGTTATTCCTTTTCAGTTTATCAACAATCTGGTCTTCATTCCTGTTAATATTAATGGCGTTAATCTAATTTTTTTATTGGACACAGGAGTATCAGAAACTATTCTTTTTAGTCTTGAAAATAAAGAACTTACTTTAAGCAACGTTGAAAAAATGAAGTTTTCAGGACTTGGCGGAAGTTTAAGCATTGATGGTTTAAAATCCGACCATAATATCGGACGCATTGGTGAATCTATCGTCAATACTTCTATGTCTCTCTATATTATCATAGATGAAGAGTTTAATATTTCTCCTCACGTAGGAATTCCTGTAAATGGCGTCATAGGATATCATTTTTTTAAGGATCATCCCATAGCTATTGATTATGCATCAAAAAAAATAACGGTATATGAGAATATTGAGACTGTAAAAAAGAAACTCAGAAAGTTCCAGGAATTTCCTATCACCATCGAAAAAGATAAACCTTATCTGTATGGCGGTGTAGAAATGACAAGTGAAAAGAAAGATTCAAAACTTCTCATTGACCTTGGAAACAGTGATGCAATATGGCTTTTCCCTACGCTTATTAAAAATTTTGTCTACAACAGACCTAATATTGAAGATTTTCTTGGGCGTGGATTCAATGGTGACATCTATGGGAAAAGAAGTAGAATTCATAATTTTTATCTGGGAAATTTTAAATTTGAAAAACCCCTTACAGCCATGCCTGATGAATACTCTATTCAGCATGTAAATTTGGTGGAAAACAGAAAAGGTTCTATTGGTGGAGAAATTATGCGCCGCTTCACAGTTTTATTTGATTATCCAAACAAAAAGGTATACCTTAGAAAAAACAAGTATTTCGATGATCCTTTCCATTTTAATATGAGCGGGCTTGATTTCCGACAAGACGGGCTGGAATGGAAGCAGGATAAAATTAATATCCAGACTCAAAAAAATACAGGAGTAATAAATGAAGTATATAAAGATTCTTTTCAATATAAATTCAGCTTAAAGCCTACGTTTTCCATTGCCGGAGTAAGAAAAGATTCTCCCGCCTATGAAGCCGGATTAAAAAAGGATGACAAAATCATCAGCATCAACGGGCAGAAAACTTCAGATATGACTTTGGAAAAAATTGTAGAACTTATGAAATCCGATGAAGGTCGTAACATCACGATAATCATTCAGAGAAAAGATCAGGAACTTACTTTTCGCTTTACGCTGGAAGATCCAATACCTTATCAAGAATAGCTTATGACAACTGAAGAAACCACCTTAGACAGGATCAGAACAAGACCGAGATTTAAAATGTTTACTCATCTTACCAAGGAAGAGTACGCTGAAAACCTGAAAAAATATCTCGCTGAACATAAGAACGAATTTTCCGGCAATATCAATAAAGAAGTTGCTACAATCTGGGTAGAAACAAAATATGACAATTACTGGAAACCATGCCTTGCTTTAAGGGTAGAAAAGGAAGACGATGATATTGTAATCCGTGGTGTATTTGGTCCAAGCTCTGCTGTATGGACGTTTTTTATGTTTCTGTATTTCTCTTTTTCTATTCTTTGGATGACGTTCTTCACCATGTATTACGTAGAAAAACAAATAAAAAGCACCAAATACCCTTGGGCACTCAGCGCTTCTTTTGTCATGTTATTTTTTATTCTTCTTACTTATCTTGCCGCAAGATTCGGGCAGCATAAAGGAAAGGAAGAGATGCTTAAATTGAGACAGTTTGCAGAAGAATCTACTTTACAGTTCGAGAAGAAAATTATTTAGATAATGTATCTGAGGTTCTTTCATTCTGAATAGGAGTAGCCATTGCTCTTGCAGTCTTGATAGAATCAGCAACTTTTTCTCTGTTTGCCTGCTCTTTCAACATTTTCTGAACATCCGGTTCTAATAATTTGGTAAGTTCTTCCACAGAAATATTATTGGCATTCGGATCATCCAAAAGCTTTTTCCAAGGACGTCTTCCTCCCCAGTTATAATCTCCAAATACCATTACAGCTGTACCTCGTGCCTTAGTGGTAGCACCACCCGGATTCAAGATCCAAGTATCGGCATAAGAATAAAGCCATTGCGCATCTTTTCTCAGCAATCGAAGACATGAATGGGAAGCCGGATATCCAGGAAGAGTATATTCATGCCATCCGATACCACCAATATTATGGATATTAAAGTTGTACGGCAATTTCCATTCACTGCTTACCGTAGAGATAGACAATTTCTTTTTCCAGTTGGCAAATGTAAGACCTCTTGTAGTCTGAGCAGTTTTTTTACCCATACTTGTAGGTCCCCATTTTACAAGACTTCCGTTCGAGTATACGCCAAAAGCCTGAATGGGATATGAAAAGATCACAAATTTTTTAACGCCACTCAAAATATCCAATTGCATTGGAAATGGAGAATAAGCCATCAGAGTGGTATCTATTTTAGCAGGAACCACCAAAGTATCGGCATTCCATTTACTTTTAGAATCCAGACGGTTTAAAGCTAGAATCGCTGTACGTTCTTTCTCGTCATATTTTTTGCTAAATTCTGCATACACAGAGTCTCTCATTTTTTTATCCTTTGGAAGGACAAAAGCATTATAAAAACCATTCTCCTGCATCACTGGAGGAGCAGATTCTTTTTTGACAACAGGTACGGAATCTTTCTTTACAGAATCTTTTTCAGCTTCCGGAGTCTCAGAAGCAGTAGCCGTATCCTTAAAAGTGTCACTTATTTTTTCTATTTCCTTTTTACAGGAAACGAGGAACAATGCACATAAACAGGCATATAGAAATGATTTTTTCACAGATATGTTCTTCATAAATAAAACAGGTCCTTTAGTTTGGCTACCCAGTACAAATATCAGACCTAAAATTGAATCATAAAAGACATTCTGAAAAATACCGTAAAAAAACGGTAGTAAAGAATATTTTTAAAGTAATTTATTTGTTTTAGCGTATGATAATGCTTCTGCGATGTTGTTTACTCCAATCTTTTCAAAAAGCTTTTTACGATGAAACTTTACGGTGTCTGCCGTAATAAAAAGTTTACCTGCAATTTCATTAATTGTTAATCCGCTTGCATATAAACTTAAAATTTCAAATTCCCGCGAAGTAAGTTTTATTTTCTCACTTTTCTCCCATTTATTCTCAATCAAATCATATCGCCAGATTTCATCAGAACCTTCTTTACTGAGAACTACATTTCCCGAAGAGCTGTTATTAGAAAGAGATACTGCACACAATGCCTTCCAAACCTGCCCTTCTTCCGTAAGAAACATCGGCGCAAGCTTATGATTGACCAGCACTAAATTTTTCTTACTATTGATGAGATAAAAATCATAGGAAATGGAATAAAGTTTTCTGTCTTCAACCGGAATTTTATCATAAAACTCAAACCCTGCTTCATTGATCTTAACCAGCATTTCAACGTCCTCAGGTTTTACATTTTGAAAATAGAACGCATAACCAAGCTCTTTCACTTCTTCTGAAGTCATACCACAAAGGAATAAAGGATTCTCCGAGACATATTCAAATGACTTGGTTTGATAGTTAATGACATAGAGGCTCTGATAAGTAGTTCTGGCAAGCGCTTTTACAGCCTCCAGATAATCTCCAGCCTGACTGTAGTCAATGTCTGCATCTTTACTCACATCATTCTTATCGTTAAAAAACCTTTTTATCTGTTCCATTTTCTTTAAACTTCTACTCACTACCCGAAAGGATAGTTTTCGTTTTAGTACCACAAATCTACACAAAAGTGTAGCAATTTTCAAAATACCGTATTATACATTTGCAAACGAATTGCATGATTGTACCTTTTTCAGAAACCTGTCTATGACAAAACTGAAAACTGTAGAAGGCAACCAAAAAATATAATCATAACCATGATATAAAGAAGCTGTCCATCAAATTCGGTCTAATAAAAGTTGATTCGTCAAATTAAAGTTTTTATCGTAAAATAAACTCTGACAATGATACCTAAATTCAGACAAAATATTAAATAACAGACCGGGTTATAAACAGCTTTTATGATCAGCCTTTAAGTATAAATCTCTGCTTAAAAACACAAACTGATCCACACCATGTCACAGATCATTACTATTACTGTCCTAAGACAGTAATTTTTTTTGTCTTTACGAGTACATCAAATTAGCTATTGCCCTCAGTATCCATAAAAGAACAAACAATAACAATATAGCAAACTGAATTTTATTGACAGCTCTATTTCCAAATTTACTTACCAGAATTCTGTCGATAATAACAACCAAAGCCACGGGAATCATCCACAACAAGATATACATTCCGTACAAAGAATCCGGTGCAGAAACACTTGTCATCATAACAATAGATGCCACTACCCCAAGAACAATAGTAATAAGCCCCAGAATAAAAAATAAGGTCCAGTTTTTAAATTGCTTCTTCATAAATAGTATGAGGATTAATTGAAATAAAGAGTATTGAATCTATTATAAAAGTATATCCACAGCGCAAACCAAGGCAGGTTTATCATCATAAAAAGTAAAATAACATCTGTATTAATTTCTATTCCAAAAAATTGAAACCAATAACCTATCAAAGAAACAACAGGAAATAAAAACCAGCATATAGTCGTTTTTATTCTACTTTGAAAGAATTTTAAAACCGAAAACAAACTACTGAATGATAAAATACTTAGAGAAAGAATCCAAAAGACAGCAAGCCCATACGCCAAACCACTCATATCACAACTCCTGGGACGTTCTCTGACTGTTGTATCTCTGGTTATATACATATATACAAACATAATAAGAAGTGAAACAACAGTAGCAATCAACCATGTTTTCAGAATTGATAATAAAATAAATTTCGCTTTAGACATTCAATTTCTTTATTTTAAATACTAAAGTAACAATTACTATTGAATATACAACCATTCAGTCTTTCTTCTCAGCCCATTGATATTTAATAATTTGTTAAAGATGCTGTGCGTATTTTATCTATAATTTTGACAAAATATCAGTTATCATGTTATATATCATTATGGTAGTTGTACTACAGGCACTTATAACGCTTACTTTATTACTTTACCTCATCAAAAACAGAGAATCTGTACTGAATATGCTGCTATTGTATATAGGAGTGGTTGCATTGGACATGGGGTATGAATATTTTATTATTCAAAGATTTGGCTATGAGTCTATCATGTATGAAATTCCGGGAAGTCTTCGTGTTTTCAAAGGATTGATTTTCCTGTACATTACAACTTATTTGATTCATGCCAGGTGGAGAGATAAGCTCAAATACCTGATTATTCCACTCACATTGGTTGTTATTCATCATGTTGCAGCACTATCTGCAAAAATATTTGATTTATCCTGGGCAGATGTTGCGATTAGATCTTATAAATCCTATTTCCAGTATTACAGTTATTATTGGGTAGCATCCCTTATCACCTGCATTTATTTACTGACAAAATACCGCAAAAGAATAACACATCCTGTAGCCGGAAATTTCCGCCATTTAGTTTGTTATGTACTGACGGGTGTTTTGGTTTTTTGGACTGTCTATCATCTTGGATGGGATACGTTGATTTATCAGAAGATCTACAGTCTTTTGTTTCTTTTCCAGTTTGGGTGGATTCTGTACGTTTATATTTTAACGTACCAGTACAGACTACAGGAAAAGCAGTATAATACTCCTCTATCTTCCGGTTCAAAGGAAACGTATCAGTATAAAGATCTTTCCAAAATAGATTTTAAGTCTGTAGAAACAGCTATTACTTCATTTTATCAGAACACCGATATTTATCTGGATGAAGAGTTCACCTTAGACCAGCTTTCCGGCTATCTGAAAATCAGTAAGGCAGATTTGAGTATTACTTTTAATAAGCATCTTAATTCCAACTTTCATGAATACACAAACAGAAGCCGGATTCAGCATTTTAAACAGATTTTATCGGAGGACCCTTCTGCCAGTGTCATTGATCTTGCTTTTCAATGTGGATTCAAGTCTAAATCTACTTTTTATAAATATTTCAAAAAAGAATTCGATTGCCTGCCTTCTCAGCTCATTCATTAAGTAACAATTATTTAACATTAATAACTTATTGATTTACAATACAGTTCACCTCGAACTCCATAGAAGTGGTTGCATAAAATTTAAATGAACTCCTAATTTTTAATGAGCCGGCATCTTTGCAAAAAATTTCACTAAGATGTCACGAGAAAGTCTTTTTTTAACAAAAGCAGCATTTTTTCTTCTGGGTTCCATGACCTTTGCACAGACTTCAGTTCACGGAACTGTGGTAGACAATCAGGGAAATCTGCCCAATGCCCTGGTTTATATTGAAAATAGCGGGCAAAAGGTAACTTCCAATACGGATGGATCTTTTGTTCTGAACAATGTTTATGATGGTAATTACAAACTTGTAGTAGAATATAAAGGCTATGATACGGTTTACATTCCTTTTGCAATTGCGGACAAAAAAGAAATAGACCTTGGATTGATTAAATTTGGAGCAAAGCTTAAGGAAAACAATATCCAGGAAGTTGTTGTTACCAGTGTCTACAAAGCATCCCAGGCTAGAGCAATTACCATGAAGAAAAACTCCAATACGATCACAGAGGTTCTCTCTGCTGATGCTATTGGTAAACTTCCGGACCGCAATGCCGCTGATGCAGTACAGCGTATGCAGGGGGTATCTATTGAACGGGATATGGGCGAAGGACGTTTTGTAGCTGTAAGAGGAACTCCTATCCAATGGACGGCTTCTACTTTAAATGGCAACAGAATGCCAAGCGCAAGCGGTGATAACGCCAACCGTGGAGTACAAATGGATATTTTCCCTTCAGAGCTCATTCAGAATGTACGTTTATCAAAAGCCCTGACTCCGGATCTGGATGGAGATGCTATCGGTGGAAATGTAGATTTCATTACCAAGACCTCTCCGAATAAGGAAACCCTGGCTGTAAGTATGGCTTCCGGCTACGTTAATATGTCAAAATCTCCCACTTACAATACTTCTATAGTTTATGGGAATAAGATTACCGACAAACTGAAATTTATTTCTTCAGCTGTCATCTGGGAACGCTCTACTGCTATAGATCAGATGAGAAATATTTTCAATTATGGTTTAAAAGATAAAACAGCGTCCTACTCTATCAATCAGCTTCAGCTTCGTGATTATCTTGCCAACAGAAGAACACTGGGCTTTAACCTTGGGCTGGACTATGAGATAAACAGCAGAAATAAATTATATTTCAAAGGTCTGTACAGCCAATACAAAGATGGACAGTCTGTACGGGAAACCTATTTTAATTTTGATACTAAAAATGTAACCCTTCAGGCACGTCATGCAGATTATCTTACAGATCTGTATTCTATGCAGCTGGGCGGTAATCATCAGGTGGGACAACGCCTGGAAGTAAACTGGTCTTTATCTAAAGCACGTTCAGAATTTAAATTTGACTCTCCGGATAATCTTGACAAATCTGAAAGGGGATATCCAATGATAAACTTTATACAGCCAATGACTTATGGAAACCTATCAGGTGACGGAAGAAAATATATGGCAATGGATTCTCCTGACGGCATTGGAGATAACGGAAACTATACTCTGCCTTATAACCAGCAGGCTATTGCAGCTGATAAACTGAAATTAAATCAAATTATACTTAGCCAAAACCACAATAGTGAAACGGACCTCAGAGGACAGATTGATTTAAAATACAAGGTATCCGATAATTTTGATCTTAAATTCGGAACAAAATATAATAACAAAAATAAAATCGTCAACAGTTCTTTACTGGTCTGGATGCCAAAATCATCTCTTGGAATCCCCGGAGCTCCGGTTACCTACCTGAGTCAGCTTGAACGTGAAGGTTTCCCATACAAAGGAGGTTTCATGAATCCTCTTGGAAATCCTTACAATTCTGTGATCATTGATCAGATTACCAATGGGCAGATTGACCGGATGTACAATCCGGACACTCAAAATAGTTTAGGGCTGATGCAGGTAAGCGGTAAAGACAGCAGCTCCAATATCACAAGTTCTTATCACGGTACCGAAAACGTATGGGCAGCTTATCTGATGGGCACGTGGAAGGTTACAGATCAGCTTCAGGTATTGGGAGGTTTCAGAAATGAATACAACGATATTACTTTCTGGGGTAAAAAAGTAGTTTCCGACAAAGACAGTAAAACGGAAGATATCAAAGACAACAAAACATATAATGTATTTCTTCCTATGGTTAATATGAAATGGAATATCAGTAATGACCGTATCCTTAGATTTGCCTACACCCGCTCTTTTGCAAGACCTGACTTTAATGACCTGAACCCGGGAACCATTGTCAATGACATCTCCAACACCATTACGCAGGGAAATACAAAGCTTGATCCTACATTTTCTAATAATTTTGATATTATGTTTGAAAACTACTTCGGAAAGCTGGACCTGATCACTGCCGGAGTATTCTATAAAGATATTTCCAATTTGATTTACAAAGATCAGTCGGTAGTAGATCTGGGGGGAAGAACCTATACTTTTACAGCACCTAAAAATCTGGAGGGTGCCCGATTGTTCGGATTTGAATTTGGGATCTCCAAAAGATTTGAAAATTTACCAGGCTTTCTCAAAAACTTAGGATTTGAAGGAAATTATACCTACATCTCTTCTAAAATGGATATGCCGGTTTATGAAAACGGTCAGCAGACAGGAACGATGTCCACTACTATTCCTAATCAGGCAAAACATATTTTCAATACGATATTATTCTATGAAACCAGCAAGCTGATGGTTCGTATTGCCGGAAATTATAAAGGGAATTATGTAAGTGAGATCAGGGCTGCTGCAGGGGCAGATCATTATCAGCATTTTGACAAAAACTTTACGGTGGATCTTTCTACTTCTTACAGTATTTCAAAGAAAATCCGACTTTTTATTGAACTTAATAATATCCTTAATGAACCCAACCGCTATTATATGGGAGCGAAAGACAGGGTAGAAAACATCTCCTACTCAGGAATGCGCGGACAGATGGGATTCACATACAATTTTTAATCAAACATTTTTATTTATCATGAAAAAGTATATATATGGTGCTGCATTTTGTATGACAGCACTACTACAGGCGCAGGACAAATGCGGAAATCCAAGGATCAACCAACTTCAGATCCTAGGTACTCACAATTCTTATGCACAGCCGGCAGATCCTAGAGTTCTGGATATGGTTTCCCCAATCATCAACGGAATGATGAAGAAATATGACACCATGATGTCTGAGGAACAAAAAGCCAAGTTCAAAGAATATCATCCTTACGGTATGGATATCAAAGAAGGATTAAACTACAATCATCCTGATTTTACAGAACAGCTTAATGCCAATCTCCGTGGGCTAGAAATAGATGTGTATAATGATCCTGAAGGCAATAGATTCAGCAAACCAGCCTCATATGAAGTTTTAAAGTCGAAAGGAATAACAGATTTAGCCCCTTTCAACACTAAAGGCTTGGATCAGCCCGGATTTAAAGTATTGCATATGGCTGATATTGATTTCAGAACCCACTATCCTACCTTGAAAGATGCGCTTACTGCTCTTAAAACATGGTCTGATCAGCATCCTGGGCACACTCCTGTTTTTATGATGATCGAAGCTAAAGATTCCGGATTTCCGATTCTCGAAAACAGTACGAAAGTTTTACCATTCGATAAGAAAGCCTATGATAATCTGGATGCTGAGATTGTAAAATATATTGGGAAAGATAAGATCATTACACCAAAAGATGTTCAGGGAAAATACAGTACATTAAAAGAAGCGGTAACCCACAACAACTGGCCAAAACTGAATGACAGCAAAGGAAAATTCATCTTCATGCTGTTACCGGGAAGCGCAGGAACGCTATCTTCTAAAAACAATCCTTATCTTATAAATGGTTCATTAAAAGAAAGAGTAATGTTTCTGAACAGTGAACCCGATGATTCTTTTGCAGGATTTATATTAAGAGATAATGCCATTGTAAGACAAAAGGAAATACAGGATCTTGTAAAACAGGGATATATGGTAAGAACAAGATCAGATATAGAAACCTATGAAGCAAAAACCAATGATTACACCCGTTCCAAAGCAGCATTCAGCAGTGGTGCACAGGTAATTTCCACCGATTTTTTCCGACTTGGCAATACATATGGAACACCCTATTTCGTACAGCCTCCTCAGGAGAAAGATTATCTTAATAATCCCATCAACACTTCATGTAAGTAAAATAAAAAGCCCGGCTCTTTTTCAGAGCCGGGCTTTTACAATATATGATTAAGATGTATTACATTGTTTACAGTAAATTACTTTTGCTTAATCCCTGATCCGTTTAAATTCACTTCTAATTAAAATCAACAGATATAAAAAAGTCTTTAATTCTAAAGAATTAAAGACTTTTATTTTGCGATCCGGACGGGACTCGAACCCGCGACCTCCGCCGTGACAGGGCGGCATTCTAACCAGCTGAACTACCGGATCAATTTTTTTTAAAGAAATTGAGAAAACTTCTGCGATCCGGACGGGACTCGAACCCGCGACCTCCGCCGTGACAGGGCGGCATTCTAACCAGCTGAACTACCGGATCAATTTTTTTAAAAGAAATTGAGAAAACTTCTGCGATCCGGACGGGACTCGAACCCGCGACCTCCGCCGTGACAGGGCGGCATTCTAACCAGCTGAACTACCGGATCAATTTTTTTTTAAAAGAAATTGAGAAAACTTCTGCGATCCGGACGGGACTCGAACCCGCGACCTCCGCCGTGACAGGGCGGCATTCTAACCAGCTGAACTACCGGATCAATTTTTTTAAAAGTAATTGAAAAACTTTATGCGATCCGGACGGGACTCGAACCCGCGACCTCCGCCGTGACAGGGCGGCATTCTAACCAGCTGAACTACCGGATCATTTTTTGTGAAAGAACGTCGTTTCTTTTTCGTGGTTGCAAAATTACACCTTTTTTTATTACCTGCAAATTATTTTTAAAAAAAATGCCTCCCAATCGTGGAAGGCATTCATTATCAAACTTATTTTTTTATAAGTGTGCGCTTAATTTTTCAGCGATTACCTCTTTCGGAGCTACACCTACTAATTTATCTACTACTTCTCCGTTCTTGAAAATAAGAACTGTAGGAATATTTCTAATACCATACTGCATTGAAATCTCCTGGTTGTTGTCTACATCCACCTTCCCTACTACTGCTTTTCCTTCAAAATCTGATGCTACTTCTTCGATGATTGGTCCTAACGTTCTGCAAGGTCCACACCATACTGCCCAGAAGTCAACTAATACCGGTTTGTCTGATTTTAAAACCGTATCCTGGAATGAGCTGTCTGTAATTTCTAAAGCCATTTTTGTTTCTTTTATTTTAATTAATATTATTTTCTCTTTTTAACTATTGAGTGTTCAAAATTACGATTTTTACATCATAAGACTATCTATGCTCAACATTAGTTTTTTCTATAGCAAAATCTTTAGAGATCTCCTTTAGCGCATCTACCAATGCATCAATCTCTGTTTTAGTCGTCATATGGCTGAAAGAGATTCTTAACGGCGTACAATGATCCATTTCATCTTCAGAAAGTACCATCATCATCACCATAGATGGCTTTGATGCGCCGGAAGAGCATGCACTTCCCTGAGAAATCGCAATTCCTTTCATATCCAGCTGAAGCCCGATTAACGGATTTTTATAAGGCAATAAAGCACTTAATACCGTATAAAGACTATTTTCCTTTTCCGCACTTCTTCCATTGAATTTTATCCCTTCTATTTCAGCAGATAATCTTTCAATCGCATAATCTTTAATTTCCTGCATATGCTGAGTATATTCATCCATATGATTCAAAGAAATTTCTAATGCTTTTCCAAGTCCTACGATACCACTAACATTTTCTGTTCCGGCTCTAAGGCTTCTTTCCTGAGGTCCTCCGGTAATAATCCCTTTTAAACCGGTTGCTTTTCTGATGAAGGCAAAACCAGAGCCTTTCGGTCCATGAAACTTATGAGCACTGCATGAAGCGAAATCCACCGGAATATCCGATAAATCAAGGTTCATATGAGCCATTGTCTGCACGGTGTCTGAATGAAACAGGGCGTTGTATTCCTTACAAAGTTGTGCCACTTTTTTAAGATCGATAATATTTCCGATCTCGTTATTAGCATGCATTAAACTTACTAAGGTCTTTTTATCTGAAGATTTTAATAATTCTTCTAATTTATTAAGGTCAATATCTCCTTTTTCATTCGGGCGGATGTAGTTTACTTCTACTCCTTTTCTGCTTTTCATATCCAAAATACTCTCGGAAACACATTTATGTTCCAAAGGAGAGCTGATGATCCTTTCCACCCCAAGATGTTCCACGGAGGATTTAATGATCATATTGTTTGATTCTGTACCACAGGAAGTGAAAATAATTTCAGCAGGAGTTACATGAAGATAGTCTGCAACCTGTCTTCTTACATTTTCAATAAGGATTTTGGCTTCCTGTCCAAAGCTGTGAGTTGAAGACGGGTTTCCGAAGTTCATCTTCATCGTACCAACCATTGCATCTATTACTTCATCTGCAAGCGGAGTGGTTGCGGCATTATCTAAATATATTTTATCCATTATTATTTTGAATATTTTAATTGTACGGAGGTAAACTGGTAGCTTGCCGGAACAGCAAAGATAAACCAAGGACTTGAAAGTACCTGTATTTCCATTCCGCCGGAAATTGATTCCTTATTCGGAACTTCTACAAAAAGAACATTATCCTTTACAGATACATTCTTAATTTCATTGATTGCATGACTTCCTGATCTGAAGCTTCCCAGATTGTACAAAATGACTTTCTTGTCTTTTGGAAATTTCGGGTAATTATCTGCCGGATTTTTTCCTTCTTCTACAAGCTGAAAACCACTATTCGCAACGGCAAGATATTCTTTTTCATCTTTAATGATTCTAAAACCATTTTCATTAGCACCTCCCTGATTTTGAGAGACAAGAAGTTCTACCGTCTTCTGCATATCCGGTGATTTTTGAGATGATGTACTTGCACAGCTCATTAAGATCGCTGCACACGCAATTAACAGGCTTTTCATTTTCTACAATTTTATCACCCAAAATTAGTGAAAAAATTGATAATGTCCTTCATTTGCCCATCTCAACATTGGCTTATCTCCAGAAGTATCACCAAAAGCAATAATTTTATCGTATTTAGAATCGTTGATTTCTTCCTTTATTCGTACCAATTTCTCTTTTCCGTTACAGTTTTTTCCAATAAAATTTCCTGTAAAAACTCCGTTTTTAAACTCTGCACGCGTAGAAACTAGCTGCATATTCAGTTCCTTGGCAAATGGTTTTACCCAGATATCCAATGAAGCAGTTACCAATAAGCTCTGTGTATTATTCCTATCGATATTTTGAATAAAGTCCAGCGCATTTTCTCTTACAATTCTTGGATAATGAAGTTCAAAGAATTGCTTGGATTTGGTTTCGATTTTCTCTTGTGTCTGCCCTTTTAAAATAGATCCGATAAAGCTTTTCTTCACTTTTTCAGCTTCTGCCAGTTTAAGTTTCAGAAGAATAAAAAGTGGTACATGCTTTAAAAATTGTACCCGATATTTCGTAGAATCGTAGAATTTAAGATACATAAACATTGTATCCTTATACGTCAGGGTTCCGTCAAAATCAAAACAATACAATTTTTTCATTTTTTAAAGCTTTAATTTCTTAAATATAAATTCAGGAATATTCCTGATAATCATCATAATAATACTCCAGATCGGCAAAACATACGCCACATTATTCTGCTTTTTAAACGCTTTATAGATACAAGCTGCCGCCTGTTTTGGAGTAGCTGTTAATTTAGGATTTAAAGGTAAGCCTTCTGTCATTTTGGTAGCCATAAATCCAGGTTTTACCGTCAGAACATGTACTTTTTTACTGAACAGGTAATTTCTAAGCCCACTTAAATATGCTGTAAAAGCTGCTTTAGCACTCCCGTAAATAAAATTACTCTGTCTTCCTCTGTCTCCGGCTACCGATGAAAGTCCGATGATCGTTCCGGATCTTCTGCTTTCAAATTTATGGGCAAAATAATTCATTACCGGAACCAGCTTAGAATAATTGATCGTAATGATACGTTCTGTATTCTTATTATCATAAAGTCCTTCTTCCGTTCCTTCACCTAAATATCCTACGGCACAAAATAATACATTTGAATTGATATAATCAAATTTGTTATAATCAATTTCTTTCATAAGGTCTAGCTCAATGACTTCAGACTGTTGTAAAAACTTTACATCAATATGTCTTGCAAACCTTTCTGTTGTTTCTCTATTTGAGGTAAAAAGATAGATTTTTTCAAATTTTTCTCCTTCCTGAAGTGCTTTTTCCACAAATGCCTGTGCTACTTCAGATGTACTTCCCAGAACTATCATTATGAGTTGTTATTTAAAATTCTTTTGTGCTGTAAAGACACAAATTTAGGACTACGAATATTTTTCAGGTAATTGGTGAGTGAAGATCGGCTCATGCTGTCTTTCGTCAGATAAATTCTTCCACCGAATTCCTGTACAATGCTGTCAAGCTCATCCACCAGCTTTTTCAGTTTTGAATTTACTTTAAAATCAAGAGCCAATGTATACCCTTCTACAGGGAAAGAGTTGTAAGCCTCCGGATTATTTTTCCCGAAAAGTTTTAAAACCGCTAAGAAAGAACCGTTTCCACTTTTTGCAATCGTTTCAAGGATTCTCTTCATTCCTTCTTTTCCTGCTTCTTTAGGAATCACCATCTGATATTGTATAAAACCTGATTTTCCATAGATTTTATTCCACTCATTAATGGCATCCAAAGGATAGAAAAACGTCTCATAATCGATAAAGTTTTTCACTTCCTTTTTGGATTGTTTTTTATAATACAGCCAATTGAAAATCTTTACTGTCAGAGCATTCAATACAAATCCCGGAAAATAAAACGGAACTGTTGGCTGTAGTTTTTTCTTTAATCTTAAAGGAGTTTTGGCAAGATTTTGAGGCAGTTCATGCTGAAAAGCGTGTTCTCCTCTCATGAGAATACTTCTTCCGATATTTTTCCCTTTTTGAAGGCAATCAATCCATGCTACAGTATACGTCCAGCTTTCACTTTCATCAAAAAGTGCAAAGATTTCATCCAGATTATCTGCTTTTATGCTTTCCTGACGAATGTATGCAGATTCTATATTTTTAAGCTTAAATTTTGCAGTAAGAATAATTCCTGTAAGTCCCATCCCACCAATGGTAGCCCAGAACTTTTCTGAATTTTCTTCTCTTGAACAGGTAATGATGTCTCCGTTTTCAGTCATTAATTTAAACTCAATCACATATTCTGAAAAACATCCTTCTGCATGGTGGTTTTTACCGTGCACATCAGATGCAATGGCTCCTCCTACTGAAACAAATTTTGTTCCCGGAGTTACATAGAGAAAATATCCTTGCGGAACAGATATTTCAAGAACATCCGAAAGCAATACTCCAGATTCACATTCAATAATTCCGTTCAAACGATCAAAGCTGATGAATTTATTTAATTTTTTGGTGGAAAATATAGTTTCTCCCAACGAGGCATCTCCATAGCATCTTCCGTTTCCTCTTGCGATAACCTCATTATGATTAAGTACGAACTCCTTTATTTTTTTGAAGCTGTCTTCAGATCTCATTTCTTTTTCCACTACCGGGAAATTACCCCAGTTTGTAACCTTCTGTGTGAAATTTGGCTTCATTTTTTAAAGTAAATTTGAATTAAAAATGCGGCAACCCAAAGTAATAGAGTAACCTGTATATAACGATCTCTGTAAACAATTTTTGTGGGAGATTCCGTTCTGTTGTAAACTAAGGTTTGCTGTAAATATCTTAAAAGAGCAAAAACAACAAAAACTACGGTATAGAAAACCCTTTGATGGAACCTTGCCTGTACTTCAGGAGATAAGGTAAACATCAGATAACATACGATAGCTAATGTTATGGAAATAGAAAGTGCAATATCTGCAAACTGAACATTATAACCGTCCAACGCCTTTCTTGTCTTTCCGGAAACCTGAGCATTAATAAGCTCTCCTCTTCTTTTCCCTATTGCCAGTACCAAAGCTAATACAAATGTCAGCAAAATAGCCCATTGTGAAATTCCGATCCCAGTGATATATCCCCCTGCCAGCACACGCAAAACAAATCCAATGGCAATGATAAAAATATCAATGATCGGAACATGTTTCAGTCTGAAAGTATAAGCAAGGTTCATCACTACATAAAATGCGATGATGGTTGCAAATTTCCATAGCAACTGATGGAAGTAAAGCTGAGCAATACCCACGAGAGCTATATCGGCAATTACAAGTCCGATAAGAATTCCTATGGCTTTTGATTTTGAAATAGCACCACTTGCCAGTGGTCGTCTTCTTTTTTCGGGATGCTTTTTATCCGCTTCAATGTCGTTATAATCATTCAGAATATAAACAATACTTGCAGCCAGTGAAAAGATGATAAAAGCAAATACACTTTTGGTAAGCAGCTCCAGATTGGTAATATTTCCGGAGAAAAACAGAGGGACAAATACAAAAAGGTTTTTCACCCATTGCTCCACACGGAGCAGCTTTAAATATTTCTTCATTTATGTTATTTCAAATACAAAAATAATAAATTCAAAATTGCCAGCATAAAAATACAAAAAAAACCGCCGAAGCGGTCTCTTACGAAAATATTTATATGTTAAATTAACTATTGCCCTTGCTTAGCATCGTTAATCATTTTTTCATTGGCAGTAATTGCAAACTCTACTCTTCTGTTTTTAGCTCTTCCTTCGTCTGTATCGTTGCTTGCAACCGGCATATTTTTACCTTCACCTTTAGTGAACATTCTGCTTCCTGCAAGTCCTTTTCCTACTAAATAAGCTTTTACAGCATCAGCTCTTCTCTGAGAAAGCGCCATATTGTATGCATCTTTACCTACGCTGTCTGTGTGACCATAGATATTGATATTAGTATCTGGGTTATCAACTAATACTTTAGCTAGTTTATCAAGGTTAGTCTGAGCTACAGAAGTAAGGTTTGAAGAGTCAAAAGCAAAGTTTACAATACTTTCGTTCATTGTAACTTTAATACCATCTCCTACTCTTTCTACCTGAGCTCCTGGTAAAGTTTCTTTAATATCTTTAGCCTGCTTATCCATTTTGTTACCGATAACGTTACCAGCAACACCACCGATAATACCTCCAAGTACAGCACCGATAGCTCCATTTCCACCTTTACCTACATTGTTACCTAAGATACCTCCTAGTACGGCTCCTGATGCAGCACCTACAGCAGTACCTCTTTGTTGGTGATTTGAATTCTGAACCGCTTCACAACTTGTCAATAATAATGCTGATGACAAGAAAAGGGCTCCTACGTATGTTTTAGTAAATTTCATTTTTTCTATCTTTTATGTTATTTAATTATTTCATTCCAGTTCTCTCGAAGTTGTAAACAACTTTTACATTACCTCCTTCGAATGGAACGTCTTGTTGAAGTGAAAACTGATCTGTAGTTTGGTTAACTACTGTTAAAGTGTAACCTGCAGTATTTTGTTTTGCTTTAGTACCTTCATAGATTTTCTTAAACATAAATGTATCACCGTTCTTGATTTCAAACTTGATCGGCTGGGTAATCGCCGGGCAGCTTCCGCCACCGTTCAGCGTATAAGCACCTGTCCAGTTGTTAGGGATCAATCTCCAGTGGCTTCCTACGAAACACTGTGCATCTGCACCTTCGTCAAAAGGTTTAATCTTATATCCTTTATCGTAATCTACGCTCACGATCTGCCAATCTCCTTTTAATTTAAGAAATTCAGCTCTTTGATTTTGAGATGTAGCTGCTTTATTCACAGAGGAACAAGACACTGCAAAAAGTGATGTTCCCAACATCCCTGCAAGTAGTAACTTTTTCATTTTGTTGTTTATTATTTTGTTACAATAAAGTTACAAAAAACCGTGCCAAAAACCATAAAAAAATAAAAAAAGTCCGGACAAGCCGGACTTTTTTATATTCACTCAAAAAATGTATTAGCAAACTCTAGGTGTATAGCCAACAATAATCCATCCACCGTCGTCTCCTCCTGTACTTACAGGATTACCATTAGCATCATAAGTATGATATTCAAATATAGGAAATCCACCTGTACATTTCCCTGTACCACCAGATACTTTTTTCAAATCATTTTTTGAAAGTTTTTTCAATTTTTCTAATTTCTTTGTCATATTATTAAGTTTTTAATAACCAAATATATCATTAAGTTTTATAATATGCAAATTAAATTATTATTTTGAAGTAGCCTTTTTTACAGGTCTGACTGGTTTTTTAGATTTAACTGTTTTATCATTATAAAAATGAGAATAAGCATATTCAGCAGCTTTTTTCAAATCTATAACACCACCAGCGCGAGACTGGTCTGTAAATCCGTTTTCTGTATTTGCATTGCTACTCTTTACAAGTGTTTCAATAATCTGATCCGGTGTTAAGTTCGGCATATAAGCCAACAGAACTGCCGCTGCTCCAGATACCACAGGAGAAGCCATTGATGTACCGTCTAAGTATTCATACTTACTTCCTGTAACGGTAGAATAAATTCTTTCACCCGGGGCAAAAACATCTACCATTTTCTTATTGAAATTAGAGAAATCTGCTCTAAGTGCCTTGTTATCATTTGTACTTGCTCCTACAACGATCACGTTATTTACAAATGGTTTTTCATCTGTAACATTTTTAAAGTTGGTAGGATATGCTAAATGCTCAGCTACGTCTTCGTTTTCGTTACCTGCAGCTTTCACTAAAAGTACGCCTTTATCTTGAGCGTATTTAAATGCATCCCAAACTACACTTTTACCTGGAGAAACAGGCTTACCAAAGCTCATGTTCAGAATTTTTGCTCCGTTATCTACAGCATATCTTATAGCGTTTGCAACATCTTTATCTCTTTCGTCACCGTTAGGAACAGCTCTTACAGTCATAATTTTTGCTACTCTGGAAGCAATACCATATTGTATTTCCTGTCCCTGAGGAAGTCCGGCAATAATCCCTGAAACGTGTGTACCGTGTTTTGCATCAGGTCCTTCATAATGATTGTTACCATAGCTTTTTTCCGAATAATCATCGTAGTTATCGCCTACAATCTCTTTTCTTGGGTCATAAGAAAGATCGTATTGTTTTGCCGCAGGGGCATAATGCTCAATCGTTTCTTTCATATCTTTTCTGATCAGTTTTTCAAACTCTTCAGAAGATTTTCCTTTAAAGTCGGAACTTTGAGAGATATTACCCAGCACTTCCAGCGCAATTGCGTCTCTTTGATCTGTAGGTTTCTTAATGGCAGCAATATTTTCAGCGGTTACAGATTTTCCTCCTAAAAGTTTTACCATATTAGGAATCAGTTCGTTGATCATAGAATAGGTACGGAAGTTTTGCTGAGCTTCAAGACTTTTTTTACTAAAAAGTTCTTTTGCCTTCATATACATTGCAAATTCTTCCGGCATTTTAGCCTGATTGGCTTTGTTTTTTGTGGAATCATCACCTTCAAAAACAGGTTTATATTTAGCAACAACTCTTGTTACTTCCATATTATCAATGTCGATATCTCCGTTTTTCCCACCGATAAAATTCCATCCGTGAATATCATCGATATATCCGTTTCCGTCGTCATCTTTTCCGTTTCCTGGTATTTCATTAGGGTTAGACCACATATTCTTCACCAATCCCGGGTGATCTACCTGTACTCCACTATCTAAAACTCCTACGATTACCGTTTTTGGCTTTAAACCTTTTGATTCCAGATATTTATATGCATTTTCTGTATTTACACCATATACTTTTGAAGTGGTAAAGTCTTTATGATACCACATCATCAGATCTTTATCTTCTTTTGGATCAATACTTTTAGCTTTTGATTCCTGCGCGAATGAGAAACCGAAACCTGCTAAAAAAACTGCAGCTAATAATACCTTTTTCATATGTTGATATTTGTTTTAAAGTCATATGCAATCGTCATCTGTTTTAAAGTTTTGCCAGTGACGATCTTATATTAATGTTTTATATTTTTTATGTAAACAAGCGATTCAGGACCTTTGTTACAGATCAGGTCTAAAACCGATAAGTCTTCCAAAAATCCTAATTTATCGGAGAAAGTCTGATAATAGCTTTCCATTTCAAATGCTGAAGGAAGTTTTGCTGAAAACTTTTCTCTGTAATCGACTGCTTCCGGATTTTTGATATATTCTTCATTCAAAGAGTGTGCCTTTTCTGTTTTCAATATCTGTTGGATTACTTCTATCCCTTTAAGGTTAAAATCTAAAAGATACTTTTCTTTTAAGTCAAAAATCTTTTTGAACTTATCTTCATAATACTCGAAGTAAGGCGAACTCTGGTATGCAGTTTTGATTGATTTCCAATGAAGACCTCTCCAATCTTCACGGTATGAAATCTCAATATCCTTCATTTCTCTTTTTCCGTTATGGTTGATAGGAATGATAAGGGATAGTTTTCCGTTAGCTCCATAGATATTGGCTCTGTTTCTATAGGTTTGCTTTGGAAAGTTTTCAAACTGTTCAAATACAACGTCATTTTCAGCATCTAAAAACACTGAAAACCATGAAACCGGTGGCATATAAAATACCGGCAATAAAACATTCTTCATATTCATAATGCAAAAATGAAGTATTTTTTCAAATACTTCATTCTATTTTAGGTTTAATTTTTTTTATATTTCGTCTTCAGACTTTTTCTTTTTGAATAGCTTCATAAAATATTCCCAGCCGAAGAACAGGATTAAAATCATTGCAGCAATCCACCAGTATGAAGTTTTATTAGCTTCTCCCGTGTTTGTTGCTTTAAACATTCTGTCCCAACGAATTTTGAACGGAGCCTGATAAGTAGAACTGCTGTCTGCGAAAGCTCCCTGAAGGCTCATCCATGTGAACATTGGTTTTCCAACAATATTTTCTTCCGGAACGAAACCAAAGAATCTTGCATCTAATGAAGCATCTCTGTTGTCCCCTATCATCATATAATAATCTTGCTGAATAGTATATTGATTAGCTTCTTTTCCGTTGATAAAGATTTTCCCGTTCTTTTTCTCTAAGCTGTTGTGCTCATATTCGGAGATAATCCACTGATACATTGGAAGAGATTCGTTATTGATGGCAACAACATCTCCTTTTTTCGGAATTCGTACCGGACCGTACCAATCTCCATTCCAAGGTTTATTAACAGGGAAGATAGATTGTGTTGTATCAATTTTGGTTTTTAGATCATCTTTGTAAGCAATAGCTGCTTCTCCTTTTGGAGAAACGTCTTCTTTCATTTCGATAACCTGAGAAAGACCTTTAATTTCAGCGGCAGTTTTATCAGTTAGTCCCTGGAAAGCATATAGATATCCTTTATCAGTCTGTATTTCCTGAACTGGTAAGAATCCATATGTATTGTATAATGAAGGAATATCCAATTGGCTTCCTGTAGTTACAATATATCTGTGCTGTACTTCCTGATCTCCTAAAACGGTTTCAGGTTTTCCGTTTACAAAAAGTCTTCCGGCTCTCATTTCGAAAGTATCACCAGCTGTGGCAACACATCTTTTTACGTAAGGATCTTTTCTATCGATTGCTGTATGAACGGAATCCTGAGGGTAGTTGAAAACAACTACGTCATTTTTTTGTGGCTTATTGAATTGTAAAATTCTTGTATAAGGCAGTTTTACTCCGTCTACATAAGACTTTGGATCGTCTTTCGGATTTCCTTTCTGTCCTGTATCCATAATGGTTCCCTGAAGGAAAGGTATTGCTACGGGACGCATTGGAAGTCTGTATCCATAGCTCCATTTGTTTACGAAAAGGAAGTCTCCCACCAATAATGTTCTCTCCATAGATCCTGTAGGAATCCCGAACGGCTGTGTTACAAAAACATGGATAATGGTTGCAAAAACCACGGCAAATGTAATGGAACCAAGAAAGGTATCTTTCTTCTTTGCCTCTTTCTCTTCATCTGTAAGAAACAGGTCATTTGCATTTTCGTCTTCCAGTTCTACATCTTTAGAATAGTTTACAGTTGCCATATAGATAAACGGCAAAAGCACTGTAAGGATTTGATCTTTGAAAAGGGTTTTTCCAAACTTTTTCATTAGATAAAGATGAAAAACAGACATCATGATAGGACCTACAATCGGAAGATATGAAAGGATTGCCCACCATTTCGGGTGTTTTGTTTCTTTTAAAATAATAAAATAGTTGTAGAACGGTATAAATGCAAATAGAGGATTATACCCCATTTTCTTGAACAGCTTCCAAGTTGAAATTCCCATCAATACGGATAAGATGAGAACATAGACTGTATAAGTTAAAAAATAATTCATAAATTTTTTGTGCCTATTCTAAATATATAAATGATGAGTAATAAATGATTCCAGCGTTCTGCTATCTACAATTTACTATTCATCATTTTCTGTTATTGGTCTGCAATTTACAGAATTTGTTACAAATTAAAGCCCCAAAACGTCTTTCATTCCGAAGTTTCCTTTTTTATCTTTGATCCATTCGGCAGCGACTACAGCTCCTAATGCAAATCCATTTCGGTTGAAAGCGGTATGTTTGATCTCAATCTCATCTACTTCACTTCTGTAATAAACGCTGTGAGTTCCCGGAACTTCATCTTCACGAACTGCGAAAATACCTAGTTGCTTGCCTTCCGTTTCTTCTAATTTCCATGCATCGAATTTCGGATTATTATTGATAATTCCTTCCGCTATAGAAATTGCCGTTCCGCTTGGAGCATCTTTTTTATGAATGTGGTGAATTTCTTCCAGTTGGCAAGAATATTCATCTACGTTTTTCATAAGATCAGCCAGCTTTTCGTTTAAAGCAAAGAATAAATTTACTCCTAAGCTAAAATTGGATCCGTATAGGAAAGCTGTATCATTTTCTACAGCTAATTGTTCTATTTCTTCTTTTTTCTCCAGCCAGCCTGTGGTTCCGCAGATTACCGGGATTTTGTTTTCAAGACAAGCCTTGATGTTATCATACGCCACTTCCGGCAATGAAAATTCGATTACAACATCAGGATTATTAAGATTCTCAGCAGTTGGAGTTTCCTTTAAGCGTGCCACTACCTCATGTCCTCTCTTCTGTGCAATCTCATCAATGATTTTACCCATTTTACCGTAACCAACTAATGCTATTTTCATGTAATCTTTTTTATTTTATTGTAACATACTGCCTTTCGGTCTGATGTATTTATTATATTAAAATCTATAACTTAAACTAAATCCTGTTTTTGGAGCGTCATATCCATACTGATCCTGAATCATTGACGGTTTAAAAGTAAGATCGGGATCATGACGGCTTTCATAAAGGTGTGCATCTACCACAGCATCTACGATATTTAAAATGTAGATCAATCCTGTAATGGCAATGGCATAATCTCTTTGTCTTTTTGATCTGTCCTGTGCATTCCCCAAAGCTTTTTTATCTAACCACGGATGGCTGTCTACGAATTCGTTGGGTGTTCCGTTCAGTTTGGCAATATAGTATTCCCTGTACTTTTTGTATTGATTATCATTCCATACAGCAATACCTACTCCTGCTCCTACAGCTCCCCATACAATGGGAATCTTCCAGTATTTTTTATTATAGAACTGTCCTAATCCGGGAAATACTGCTGAGTATAGTCCTGCTCTGGTAGGGTTCAGTTTTATTGTTTTCTTTGTGGGACCGTTGGCTTTCTCCAGATCGGAAATGATCTTTGATTCTGTTTTTCCAGGTTTTACAGCAGGAAATTCCTCTTTCTGAGTTTTTTCTACCCGAACTGTATCCATAGGTGCAACTTGTGAATAGACCAATGCCGTGATACACAAGAAAAATGTGAAAAATATTTTCTTCATTTATTTAATGTGGGATAAAATATATTCCAGCTCTTCTTCATTCTTGAAATCCAGAACAATTTTACCTTTTTTACCGTTTCCAGAAGTTTTTATTTCTACTTTTACATCCAGGATGTCAGCGATTGTCTTCTGTGCTCTTTTATAATTGTTAGATAGCTCGGCATTTACTTTTTTTGCAGCCGGCGACTTTGGATTTTTCAATGCAGCAGCAGCCTGTTCAGCCTGGCGAACATTTAGTTTTTCCTTGATGATCAGTTCAAATAAAACCTGCTGATCTTCTTCACTTTCTATACTGATAATTGCTCTACCGTGTCCTGCTGAGATTTCTCCGCTTCTGATAGCATTCTGAATATCCGGATTCAGTCTTAACAACCTAATTGAGTTGGTAATTGTACTTCTGTCCTTTCCTACTCTCTGGCTAAGGTTTTCCTGAGTAAGCCCGATTTCTTCTAAAAGCCTGTGATACGTCAAAGCAATTTCAATAGCATCGAGATCTTCTCTCTGAATGTTTTCAACAAGAGCCATCTCAAGAAGTTCCTGATCATTCACCAAACGGATATATGCCGGAATTGCTTGTAACCCTGCAATTTTACTTGCTCTGTAACGTCTTTCCCCGGATATAATTTCAAACTTCTCACCATCTTTCCTTAAGGTAATCGGCTGGATTACCCCTAAGTTTTTGATCGATTGAGCTAGTTCGTTTAATGCTTTTTCATCAAAATAAGTTCTCGGCTGCGTCGGATTCGGATAGATATCTTCAAGCGCAACTTCTACAATATTTCCCACAAACTTATCTGCTCCCTCATCAGTAGCTGAATTGATAGTTGCTTTGGATTCTGCACTTAAAATGGCGCCCAAACCGCGTCCCATAGCTCTTTTTTTGTCCTTCATAGATATAATTGATAAATGATGTCTGATAAGTGATGGCTAGCATTCACTTTTTGCCATTTATTGATTAATTTAATTCTTTATTAAATTTTCGTTCTTTAAAAGAACTTCTTCAGCTAACTGAATATACTGCACCGCTCCTTTACTTTCGGCATCGTAGTTCAGGATACTTTCTCCAAAGCTTGGCGCTTCGCTTAATCTTACGTTTCTGCTAATAATTGTTTCAAAAACCATTTCAGGGAAATGTAAGTTTACTTCTTCCACGACCTGATTAGACAGTCTTAATCTGCTATCATACATAGTAAGAAGAAGACCTTCTATTCCAAGATCTTTATTATGGATTTTCTGAACATTCTTCACTGTATTCAAAAGTTTCCCAAGTCCTTCTAATGCAAAATACTCACATTGGATAGGAATGATCACAGAGTCTGCTGCTGTAAGCGCATTTACTGTAATAAGCCCTAAACTCGGTGCACAATCTATAATGATATAATCATAATCATCTCTTACACTAGCCAGTGCTTTCTTCAGCATATATTCACGATCTTCTTTGTCTACCAATTCGATCTCTGCTGCTACCAAATCTATATGTGACGGAATAATATCCAGGTTTGGAGTAGCTGTTCTTTTGATACAAATTCTTGTATCTGCACTATGCTCCAAAAGATTATATGTGGAATACTGCACATCTTCCACTCCCAACCCAGACGTTGCATTTGCCTGAGGGTCAGCATCGATGATTAATATTCTTTTTTCCAATACTCCTAATGCTGCTGCTAAATTTACAGCGGTGGTAGTTTTCCCAACACCTCCTTTTTGATTAGCAATACCTATGATTTTTGCCATTATTAGAACTTTAAGTTTCAAAAATACACTTTTTTCTTTGCTCTCGATGAATGGCTAAAATCAAAATTGAGTTAAAATATTGTTAATAAGCAATTTAACTATAAAAAAAATTATCCACAAAAAAAATTCTTTGTGGATAACTATTAAAATTTGAGTTTCGATATTAATTATCAAACTTCATGGAGATTGGAAATTTGAAGTAACTTCTTACAAATTCTCCTTTTTTGTTTTTGGCAGGAATCCATTTTCCTTTGTTGGAAATAGACTTCACTGTTCTTACCGCTTCATTATTAAAATCGGCGTTGGTTCCATTAGCTTTTACCCCTGAGATTGTTCCATCCATTTCTACAATGAAGGTAACCGTAGTTTTTACAATGTTTTCTGATTCAAATCCAGAAGCATCGAAGTTGTTCATTACTTTATTTCTGAAAGAGTCTATTCCACCATTAAAATTGGCTTCTACTCCAAGATCTCCTTCGTCTACAATTATATTTTTATCTACCGGCACCTGGATTGCTGGCGGCGGTGTATTGATTACAGGTCCATTTCCTACAGGCGCAGTTGTTGGAACATGAGTATTGGGTGCTACAACATCCCCTTTAAAATGATCTGTAAAGCCTGCTACTGCATCATCAGGGGTAGGATCTTTTTTCACATTGTCCTGAGCATCCCTTGATGGTGTTGGAACTGTGCTGTCAAATGTTTTTGTATTCGGAGCGGTTGCAGGTTTTACCGGTGCAATCGTCACAGGTGGAGTAACCGGTACATCTGGAGTCTCTGGCATAAAGCCTATAATAACTCCTTCCGGTTCTTTTGTTACAGGCTCTGTTTTAAATGCTGAAATAGCAAATGGAGTAATTGAAATTGCTGCCAATAAGCTCACTCCTACAAAAAGTGCTTTGGTTAATATTCTATCTGATTCGTTTCTTAATGCATAAGCACCATATTCTTTATTACGATGCTCAAAAAGAACTTCGTTGAAGCGAAATTCCTGGTTTTGGTTCATGTGTTTCATCACTATTACTATTTAAACTGTTAAAAAAAGTGATTATTAGTTTTATTAGTTCTTATCGATAAGCAATGTTTCAATATCAAAACATCTGCCAAAATTTTATCAAAACAACATAATATTAGAAAATTTTATGATAATGTTTAAAATTTAACATTTTAGAATTTAAAATATATCATAAAAAACAAGACTTTTTTTAGAAAAACAAAAACGCAATAATATAGAGACGTCTATGCCAGGTTTAAATTATCCATGTCAAGGTTTAAAATCTTAACATGAATAGCAAACAAAAAAAGAGACCATCAGTTTTGATGGTCTCTTTCTTATTTTATTTTCTAAGCGTATTAGAATAATTCTTTTCTGATAATGTTCTGGCTTCTTTCTGGTCCTACAGAAACCAAGTAAACATTGATTCCTAAATATTCTTCAATAAACTCGATATATTTCTGAGCATTGGCAGGAAGTTCATCATAGCTTCTAGCTTTTGTGATATCTTCTTCCCAACCTGGTAAATCATGATAGATTGGCTCATAATTGTATAACTTTTCTGTTGACGAAGTAAAGTAATCGATAATCTTTCCGTCTTCAGTTTTGTAGTGGGTAACGATTTTAAGGTTTTCAATTCCTGTAAGAACGTCTAATTTAGTAATTACAAGGTTATTGATCCCGTTGATCATACAAGCATGCTTTAAAGAAACAAGATCTAACCAACCTGTTCTTCTCGGTCTCCCTGTAGTTGCTCCGAACTCACCTCCAATTTGTCTGATCTTTTCACCTAATTCATTGTCTAATTCAGATGGGAAAGGTCCGTTTCCTACTCTTGTACAGTAAGCTTTTGCAACACCGATAAGGTTTTGAAGTGATGTAGGCGGAACTCCTGCTCCTGAACAAACACCTCCTGTAGATGGAGAAGATGAAGTTACGTACGGATAAGTACCGAAGTCGATATCAAGCATTAAAGCCTGCGCTCCTTCGAACAATACGTTTTTACCTTCTCTGATCGCTTCGTTTAGTTCTAATTCAGTATCAACAATTCTGTCCTGAAGCTGTTTTCCGATTTCTAAATATTCGTTATAGATCTCTTCAACGTCTAAAGCTGGCTTTCCGTAATATTTTTCAAAAAGAGAATTTTTAACTTTTAAGTTTTTCTCAATTTTATCTCTTAAAATTTCAGGGTTTAAAAGGTCAACCATTCTGATTCCTACTCTTGCAATTTTATCTTCATAGCAAGGTCCGATTCCTTTTTTGGTTGTTCCGATCTGAGTTCCTCCGTGTTCCTCTTCACGGTAAGTATCCAAAAGGATGTGGTAAGGCATGATAACATGCGCTCTTCTGCTGATAAAAATGTGATCTGTTCTCAAGTTTTTGCTCTCGATCTGACCAACTTCTTTAATAAAAGACTTAGGGTTTACCACTACTCCGTTTGCAATGATACATTTCCCTTTGCATTGAAGAACTCCTGAAGGAAGAAGGTGTAAAACGAATTTTTCTTCACCTACATATACCGTGTGACCAGCGTTGTCTCCTCCCTGGAAACGCACTACATAGTCTGATTTTGCAGATAAAACATCTGTGATTTTACCTTTACCTTCATCTCCATACTGAAGACCTACAACTACATAAGTTGACATATTTTACTTTTGTTTTAAGATTCGTGCAAAATTACTCTGAAAAAAAATGACAGCCAAATTATAGTGGAAATTTATTTTTGGATGGGGTGAAAATCATGAGGTTTAATGTTAAAAAAACAAACTAGCAATAAGATTTATTCTGTATTATTGTACTATAAAAAATTATTAATGCAGCCCAATCCCAACAAAGATTATATTACAGTAGCCAGAGAATATTTATTAAAGAATATTGGTGATCATATTGATATTGTAGAAGAATATGCAGAGGATCTTGACGATGTTTTTTTATTCTCTTATCAATCTAAAAAATATCTGGAAACAAAAGATGAAAGGTATATGCTTATTGGGCAAGGTCCCATGTTTATTATAAAAAAAGATGGAAGAATTATAAGCTATGGAAGCGCGTGGGGAGATAAAAGGGCACGAATAGATATAATTACTAAGCTGAATAAGGAAAGGATAATAAGAATATTCTATAAAGATTATGATATATGGAATGATTATTATTCCCGTAATATACGTTACAACCTAATTATCAAAAAGCTCCACGAAGATGATATAGAAGGTTTTATCTCACTACTTTTGAACAATAAGATTCGATATCATCTTATTGATGAAAACAAAAACTATTCATCTCATTATTATAATAGGGAACAGCTAGAAAAGAAATTTGAAAAATTCCCGGTCAATCTGGGCAATAGCTTTTCCAATTTTTTACCGGATGTTCTTATTGAGGTGATTAATGATTATCCATATTGTGATTTTACACTTTCTTAAGATGCTTAATAAAGATTTTTTTATTACGTATCTTTGATAAGCATTTAAACAAGCTATTATGCCAATTTCCAAAGTATCTGCATACCTATCTTCAAATATCAATAGTGAATCTCAGCTGTTTCACACTCTATTTTCGCCAGAAACAGTAAAAGCCACGCTTCTTATCGTCCACGGAATGCAGGAGCACAGCGGAAGATATGCAGAAATAGCAGAATATTTTGCCCATCATGGAGTTGCTGTTTTGACTTATGATCACTTAGGACACGGAAAGTCTGTAAAAGAAAAAAATGATATCGGATTTTTTCAACTTGAGAAACCGGATGAAAGACTTATTGCTGATGCAGCAATGATGGCTGATCATCTTTCAGAACAATATCCCGATGTTCCGCATTTTATTTTGGGGCATTCGATGGGATCTTTCATTACGCGTTGTCTTCTTCAGAGGGCTAGTAAGAAATTTGCTGGAGCCATTATTACCGGAACAGGAGGTCCTTTACCGGGAATTGATTTTTTAAGAGCTTACTTATCATTCGCTAATCTTCTAGCACCCCGTCATCGCACTTTTTTGAATTCTGTTTTTACAAAGGTCAACAATAAGCATTTTAAAGAGGATAAAGACTTTGGTGATACAAGCTGGCTCAGCATTAATCCAAAAAACAGAATAGCTTTTGAACAGGATAAACTCTGTGGAATTCCCTTCACTCACAATGCTTTTTATACGCTGTTTACAATTTATAAAAGAGCTACTTCAAGAGACTGGGCGTCTTCTATTGGCAAATTCTTCCCATTCTTATTTGTAAGCGGAGAAAATGATCCGATAGGAGATTTCAGTAAGGGAGTCATACTTACAACCAACAATTTAAAGGCTGATGGATTTGAGGATGTAGAGATTAAAATTTATCCGGAAATGCGTCATGAAATTCTTAATGAAGAGATACGGGAACAGGTGTTAAATGAAATCTGTCATTGGATTTTAAAGCATTAAAGAATTTTGCAGCTTTATAAAGTTTTCGAAAGGAATTCCTAAATTAGAACGCTGGAAAAAACAAAAATTAATTACCATGACCCTAGAAGAACTTTTCAAAGACAAGACAACAAAAGCAAAGGAAAAAACGGAAATCGTAAGTAAATGGATTATTGATACGTCCCTCCCTACAGACGAACTGATAGCCTTCGCTGAAAAAACAAAAGATCCTGTAAAAGGAACCTGTATAGAAGCAATAGAATATGCCACAAAACAGAATCCCAATCTTGCTGATGAACCTGTATTTGCTTTCGTAACGAATACTCTTACTGAAAAAGCTCCGAGAATAAAATGGGAAAGTGCTAAGGTAATTGGTAATACAGCACATTTATTCACAGAAAATTTGGATAGAGCTATTACCAACCTTTTAGCGAATACCGATCATGAAGGAACTGTTGTACGATGGAGTGCTGCTTTTGCTTTAGGAGAAATTCTTAAGCTGAAAACGCCACACAATATTACTTTACTTCCCACGCTTGAAAATCTTAGCGAAAAGGAGGAAAAGAATAGTATTAAGAAGATTTATCTTGATGCTATCAAAAAAACGAAGAGATAATTTTATGAAATAAAACCCCGGAAGTCCATTTCCGGGGTTTGTTTTTTAGGTTTATGCTAAAGCCAATGGGATTTTGTTATTTAAAATAAACGGATTAATGCCCGCTCCTATTGAATTGATCTCATTGAAAACAAAATAATATCTCGCGAATTTTGCTGATTAATACACACATTTCTGCGCAACCTGTGTGATTCCTGAGAAAACAGATCATTTCAACACCACTTCCCTTTCAATTCCAATCTCATTCAGAAAAACTTCATCGTGGGAGATTATCAGAAGTGTTCCTTGATAATCTTTAATGGAATGAGTCAGGATTTCAATATTCTGCAAATCAAGGTTATTCGTCGGCTCATCAAGAATGATCATATCCGGAGCTTTATTACTGATCGAAAGCCCGCACAAAAGAAGTCTTAAACGTTCTCCACCGCTCAGAAAACCACATTTCTTATCCCAGCTCTCTTTTCCGAATAAAAATCGGGACAACAATGTTTTTATCTCAGATTCCTGTATGGCATTATCATTAAAAGTTTGGGCAAAATCATACACAGAAGCCTCGGGATCGATTAAAGAATATTCCTGATCAATATAAATACTGTTGAAATCTGTTTTATGAATATTTCCTTCAGATGGTCTTATTTTTCCCAGCAAAAGTTGTATTAATGTTGTTTTTCCTGATCCGTTTGAGCCTTTAATAGAAATTCTGTTTCTACTACGAATTTCCAGATCAATATTTTCTTTCCATAGCTTTTCATTTCCATATTTGAAATTAATATTCTCTGCAAACAATAAAATTTTACCGGAATGTAAGCCAGAATCATTAAAATTTACTTTCATCTGATCATAATTTCTCAGTGAAGAGCGCAACTCTCTCAAATCTCCGGAAATACCACTAATCTTCTCAGCATGTATACTTTTTAGCTTTGATGTATTTTTTTCAGCATTATTTTTCAGGGTATTCATCATAATTCTCGCTACCCCGGATTTTTCCTGCTTTTGTTTACCTTTTGCATCGAGTTTCTGCTTTCGTTCCAATGTTTCCCTTTCTTTTTCTTTCGCTTTTTTCAGTGCTCTTTCTTTCGCTTGAATATCATTTTGTAATGCGCCTTCTTCAATTTCTTTTTGTTCTGTATAAAAATCAAAATTCCCACCATAGGTTGCAATTCCATGGTTGCTCAGTTCAAATATGGTATCCACAAGGTTCAATAAAATCCTGTCATGGCTTACCATCAGTATTGTGGCATTTGTTTTATCAATAAGCTCATAAAGAAGTTTTCTCCCTTCCTGATCAAGATGATTCGTTGGCTCATCAAGAATAATAATCTCCGGTTCGTTAATCTGAATTCCAGCAAGAAAAACCTTAGTCTTTTGCCCACCGCTTAACCCTTCCAATTTTTGATTTAAATCAAAATTCTGAAGACCCCAGTATTTGAGTGCATTTTGACAACGTTCCTCAATCTCCCAATCGTCATTTAAAATGTCAAAGTATTTTTCATCAATTTCTCCATTGGTAATTTTTTCAAGGGCATAAAGCTTTTGATCTATTCTAAGACATTCAGCAATGGTTAAGTGATTAAAATTCCCAAACATCTGAGGAACATAAAAGAGATCTCCCTGAATGTGTATGTTTCCCTCTAAAGGCTGTAATTCATTAGCAATAATTTTCAGCAAGGTAGATTTCCCCATGCCGTTGCTTCCCACAAGCGCGGATTTTGTATAAGATTGTATCGTTAAATTGATATGATTAAATAGCAGATTTCCTCCCGGAAACCCAAAGGACATATTTTGAAGTAAAATCATGATTTCTTTCTTAATAATGGTTAAACACTAGTAACTCATCCGCTACTGCTTTAATAAATCTGAAAGAAATTATATCCTACATGTCTGTATTTTTGGGTTTTGAAAGAACAAATATAGTATAAATCCCGGATTAAACACAAAAAGATTTTATTGAAAAATCAAAATTCCGTAACTTTGCCTCCTACTAAAAATTTTATGGAAAGTATTAAAGTTCACGACAAAACTTTCGTCCCTTATTTAGAGGAAGCCGAAATTCAGGAAATTGTAAAAGAGACAGCATTAAGAATTTATGAAGATTACAAGGATGAAGTTCCTGTTTTCATCGGTGTATTAAATGGGGTGATCATGTTCTTCTCCGACCTTTTGAAATATTATCCGGGTGAATGCGAGATTGCCTTCATTCAAATGAGTTCTTATGTAGGAACTGAATCTACAGGGATCGTTTATCAGAAAATGGAGCTTACTAAAGATGTAAAAGACCGTCACATCATTCTTGTGGAAGATATCGTAGATACAGGAAATACAGTTGAGAGTCTTTTCAAATATTTCAAGGAAACACAGCGTCCTAAGTCAGTAAAACTAGCAAGTTTCTTATTGAAGCCTGAGATTTATAAGAAAGACTTCAAATTGGACTATATCGGAAAAGAAATTCCAAATAAATTTGTACTTGGATACGGATTGGATTACGATGAGTTGGGAAGAAATCTACCTAATTTATACCAATTAGCAGACGGACAAATCAACCATTAATATGGCTATTAGCTTCTAGCTTTTGGCTATTAGCTTTAAATATTAAATTGAAATAAAAGTAAAATATTAACTAAATAAAGCTAAAAGCAAAAAAGCAGTTCGCCCAAAGCCAAGCGCTGAGAGCAAAATGCCAACTGCCGGAAGCGAATCAAAATTATGATAAACATTGTTCTGTTCGGCCCTCCAGGAAGTGGAAAAGGAACACAAGCTCAGAATCTAATCGAAAAATTCAACTTAAAGCAGGTTTCAACAGGTGATCTTTTCAGATACAACATGAAAAATGACACTGAACTTGGGAAATTAGCTAAGTCTTATATCGATAAGGGAGAATTGGTTCCGGATCAGGTAACAACAGATATGCTGATTGATGAGATCAGAAAGCCTACTGATACCAACGGTTTTATTTTTGATGGATATCCAAGAACAACTGCTCAGACAGAAGCTTTGGAAAAAATCGTTAAAGAAGAACTGAATGATGAGATCGACGTTTGTCTTTCATTAATCGTTGAGGATAAAATTTTGGTTGAAAGACTTTTAAAAAGAGGTGAAACCAGCGGTAGATCAGACGACAGCAATGTAGAGATCATCGAAAACAGAATTAAAGAATATTATACTAAAACAGCAGAAGTAGCCGAACTTTATAAACAACAGGGTAAATATGTTGAAGTAAACGGTGTAGGAGAAATTAACGAAATCTCTGAGAAACTTTTTGCTGAAGTAGAGAAAATTAAATAATCGAGATTCGGGATACGGGATTCGTATTTTCGTCCCGTAGCTCGCAACTCGTAACAAATACTATATGTCTAACTTTGTAGATTACGTAAAGATCCATTGTAAAAGCGGACACGGAGGTGCTGGATCTGCCCACCTTCGCCGTGAAAAGTATATTCCTAAAGGAGGTCCCGATGGTGGTGACGGTGGTCGTGGAGGTCACGTTATCATGAGAGGAAATGCTCAGGAATGGACTTTACTTCCGCTTCGTTATACCCGTCACATAAAAGCAGAACGTGGTGAAAACGGAGCAAAAAACCAGCTTACCGGTGCTGATGGTTCTGATATTTATATTGATGTTCCTATCGGAACTATCGCTAAAAATGAAGAAGGAGAAATTATCGGCGAGATTCTTGAAGATAAACAGGAAATCATTTTGATGGAAGGAGGAAAAGGAGGAAGAGGAAACGAATTCTTCAAATCTTCTACTAATCAGACTCCAAGATATGCTCAACCCGGAATGGATGGTCAGGAAGGCTATGTTGTTTTCGAGCTTAAGATTTTAGCGGATGTAGGATTAGTTGGGTTTCCAAATGCAGGAAAATCCACACTATTAGCCTCTGTTTCTGCAGCTAAGCCTAAAATTGCAAACTATGCCTTTACTACATTAACTCCTAACCTTGGGATTGTTGATTATAGAAATTACAAATCATTTGTAATGGCTGATATCCCTGGAATCATTGAAGGGGCAGCAGAAGGAAAGGGATTAGGACACAGATTCCTTAGACATATTGAAAGAAACTCAATTCTCTTATTTTTAATTCCTGCTGATTCTGAAGATCACTTCCAGGAGTTTAAGATTCTTGAAAATGAATTAAAGGAATACAATCCTGAACTTCTGGATAAAGATTTCATTATTTCCGTTTCAAAATCTGATCTTTTGGATGACGAATTGAAAAAAGAAATTGCGGCAGAGTTCCCTGAAAACAAACAACCATTATTCTTCTCTGGTGTAACAGGTGAAGGGCTTGTGGAATTGAAGGATGCTATCTGGAAGCAGTTACATGGATAATTTAATCCAATTATAAAATATAATTAAAAGAGAGGCTTTATTGCTTCTCTTTATTTTTTGTTATAAATTCTATATATTTCAATATTCCTTTTAATAGAAGTATAATTAAGGTTATTCAACCTTGAAATACAACTCTTAAAATTTTAACCTACCTTTGCAGAATGTAATTCTTTCAAACCGAGGGAATTTTTATTTAAATTTTAAAATAATTCATTTGAATTTTACAGACTTAAACTTAATAGAACCTATTGCTAAGGCAATCCAGGAACAGGGATATACAGCTCCAACCCCCATTCAGGAAAGATCAATTCCTGAAATTTTAAATGGCAGAGATTTTTTAGGCTGCGCACAGACGGGAACAGGAAAAACTGCGGCATTTGCTATTCCAATTTTACAAAATTTATCTAAAAATAAAATTCCAAATAAGAATATTAAAGCCTTAATTCTTACACCAACCAGAGAGTTGGCGATCCAGATTGAGGAAAATATTCATGCTTATGGTAAATATCTTCCATTAAAAGAACTTGTGATCTTTGGAGGGGTAAAACAAGGGAACCAGGAAGCTGCTTTGAAAAAAGGAGTTGATATTCTGGTGGCTACACCGGGAAGACTTCTTGATTTCATTGCTCAAGGGATTATCAGCTTAAAAAATCTTGAAATATTTGTTCTTGATGAAGCTGACAGAATGCTTGATATGGGTTTTGTACATGATGTAAAAAGAATCATTAAACTTTTACCACAGAGAAGGCAGACTTTATTTTTCTCAGCAACCATGCCTGGGGAAATTCAGAAGCTTGCTAATTCTATCTTAAATAATCCGGTAAAGGTAGAGGTTACTCCGGTTTCTTCTACTGCTGACACTATCAAACAGTCCGTTTATTTTGTAGAGAAGGATAATAAGCTGAATTTATTATCTCATATTCTTAAAAATGATATTTCAGAATCGGTACTGGTATTTGCAAGAACGAAACATGGTGCGGATAAGATTGCCAGAAAGCTTCAAAAAGATGAGATCTCAGCAGAAGCAATTCATGGTAATAAATCTCAAAATGCAAGACAGAACGCCCTGAATAATTTCAAATCAGGAAAAACAAGGGTTCTTGTAGCTACAGACATTGCAGCAAGAGGAATTGACATTGATGAATTAAAATTCGTTATCAATTTTGAATTATCTGATGTTTCTGAAACGTATGTACACAGAATCGGAAGAACAGGAAGAGCGGGTGCTGAAGGAACTTCGATTTCTTTTGTAGACGGGCTTGATCTTTTAAATTTAAAGAATACGGAAAAGCTTATCGGAAAGAAGATTCCTGTTATTAAAAACCATCCTTTCCATACGGATGACTTGGTGGCTCAAAAAAGAGATTCTAATAATAAGCCTATGGCTCCCCGAGCTGAAAAGCCAAAAACGACAAATAACAGTAATTCAGGACCAAATAAAAACAAGAAAAAGCCTTCTCCTACGGCTTCTGTTGGATTTAAGAAACCTAAGAATAAGAATTTTACAAGAAAAAAATAAAATTTTATTAAGATATATTTCTATATCTGCTTTTTAAGTTAAGAAATCTTTTTTCATAGTATTGATATGAAAAATGAGCTACCAATATTGTGATCAATGGAATTGTAAGATAGCTTAAAATAATGACTATATAGTCGTTTACATTGTATTTAGCTACTAGCTTAAGCAATATGAACCCTACGGGCTGCATTACAATAGTATGATACATATATATTCCGTAAGAAATTTTACCAAGATAGATCAGTTTTTTATTTTCAAAGAAACTGATCTTTTTTTGAGTAAAGAAAATAAGGAAAAAACCGAATAAGATTGTACTGAATACTCTATATTGAAATTCAGACATATTGTTGATAAAAAGGTTTGTTGTAAAGTAAATCAGTACAAGAATACAACTTCCAATCTGAAGAATTCCTAAATATTTATTGAGTTTAAACTTTAATAAAGAGCACCATCCGGCAAACGAAAAATAAAAGAACATCATTCTATATTCATCTAAAAATTCAAAACCAGGCATATGATATAGCCCAATAAATAGAATGGTAAAAATAAGTAAGAATGCTTTTATGTTTTTTAAAGAAATCAACAAAATAAGAGGAGCAATCAGAAGATAAAACTGTTCTTCTATTCCTATAGACCAAAGAATTTCAAGAATCCCTCCCGGTTCGGAAGCAGAAAGAATATTAGGAAAGAAAGTAAACAGAAGCGCAATCCCTTCCCACAGATTGTAGTTGCGTGTAAAATCAAACCCTGCGTTGGGAAGAATAATATTATAGTATAACAGACCTATAATGGCTACCAGATAGTACAAAGGGAAGATTCTGAGTATTCTTCTGATATAAAAATTTTTCAGATCTATTTTACCCCTGATCTTTTTCTCTTCAAACAACTGTCTTATAATAAGAAACCCACTTAAAGAGAAAAACATATATACGGCTTCGCGCCCTTTATTAAACAAAGGTAATTCATAAAAGGTAGGTAGACCTCTATTGTCAAAGAACTGGGGAATATGAAAAATTACAACCAGTAAAGCAAGGAAAAACCTCAGTGAAGTAATATTAGGCAGCATTTTCATATTATCTGTCAGATAACAAAAAGTTTCTTCGCATTCTCCGTCGTAATTCTATCGATCTCAGTAAAATCTTTACCATAGATATCCACCAGCTTTCCTGCCACAAGATCAAGATAAGAGCTCTCATTCCTTTTTCCTCTGTGCGGAACCGGAGCAAGATAAGGAGAATCGGTTTCCAAAACTATTTTATCTAAAGGAACTTCATTTAAAAACTGATCAATTTTCCCGTTTTTGAAGGTCACTACTCCACCTATACCCAGAATAAAATTAAGATCAATAGCATGCTGAGCCTGTTCCAGATTTCCTGAAAAACAGTGAAAAATACCTCTTAATTTCGGGTGTTTTTTTCTTTCCAGAACTTCAAACGTTTCATCAAAGCTTTCTCTTGTATGAATCACAATGGGAAGATCTTTTTCTATAGCCCAATCAATTTGCTGTTCAAAAGCTTTTACCTGAATATCCAACGTTGTTTTGTCCCAATACAGATCAATTCCGATTTCTCCTATTGCCGGAAAATTTCTCTGGTCAAGATAATTCTTCACAATTTCCAATTCCTTTTCCCAGGATTCAGGCTTTACATAGCAAGGGTGAAGCCCCATCATTGAAAAAATCTGTCCCGGATATTCTGTTTCCAGTTGTAACATTTTTTCGTGTGATTCTGAATCAATAGCAGGAAGATAAAATTCAGAAATACCTTTATCTAAAGCTCTCTGAATAGCTTCTTTTCTATCTTCATCAAATTCTTCTGCGTATAAATGTGTATGTGTATCAATCATTTCTTATAGTTTCAACAGATCTTCATAAGGTTTTTCAAGGTTCATCAACATTCCAAATGCCGGCTCTGTCTTGATTCCCTGCTTTTTAAGCTCTATTATTTTTTGTTTAAATTCTTCTCCTTTTTCCTGTAATATTTTGTGTTCAGCAATCATATGAAGATAGGCGTTTTGCTGAGTTGTAGGTTTATTCTGTCCAAAAATCTCGATAGGAAAATCTTCCAGCATAAAGTTCAGAGTAATAATTTTCTCTCCGTTTATTACACTGTTTTCTACTTTGACCGTTGTATCTTCAGGGAACAATCCGCTCAATGTTATATCCCGTAAAAAATCGTCTTCAAATCTTAGATCAACTTCACAAATAATATCAAGATCACTTCCTTCAATATCAATTTCAATAGGAATAGTTCCTGCTAAAACAGGTGAATATGGTCTTAACTTTTCAAAAACTTTATATTTTGTCAAAACCTCGTAGGCTCTTTTCTGTCTTTTATTTCCGGTTTTAAGATAATCAATTCGGGTAAAATCAATCATTTTGGAAATATTGTATGTTTTACTTTTTTACGCTGATTTTCAATTCTCTGCTCCAGTTTTTCTCTGAATTCAATGAATTTTGGATCTTTAACATCATTGGTTTTATGCTCCAATGCTTTATTAATCTTAAAATTCTCCTTAATAAAATTTTGAGTATCCTCTGAAAAATAAGAATCTCCAAACTTATCAAAGATATAATTAACAGCCTGAGTACTTGGGTGAATCATGTCTTCTTTATAAAAACGATAATCTCTTAAATCATCCATTAAAATCTCGTAAACCGGCAAGTAATGACAATCTTCAAACATGGATATAGACTCATGTATTGCTGTAATTAACTTGGATTTGCTCAATTGATTTTCCACCATTCCATCTTTGGTATGCCTTACTGGCGAAACGGAGAACAAAATTTGCACTCCTTCCTTACAAATATCTTTAAGTTCAAGAATTGTATTATAAATAGACTCTGTTAATTCCTGGTGGGAAAGCAATCGTTTTTCGAAAAACTTCTGTGGAATCTTATGGCAGTTTGCAACAAGTTTGTTCTTGGGAGTAAATTCATAGATGAAAGAGGACCCATAAGTAATAATAATCCAGTCCGCTTCCTGAAGAAAAGCATTTCCTTCTTCAATAGCCCCGTTGATCTTGTCTAAAGTCTGATGAATATATCTTGTATCAAAGCTGGTATGATGATCCAGAGAGATGTATTCCTCATTATACGTAATCAGTTCCTCTTCTTCATAAAATGATGAATCATGAAGCCTTTTTATCGCATTATTAATGGAAAAAGGGTTAAAAATAGTACCAAAAGGATTGTTCAGGGTCTGAAGTTGACCATCTTTCAGCAATTCAGTCATTTCAGAGGCAAAACAGGATCCTATTGAAAATATTCTATCTTCAATTTCAATTTTCTTCTCTGATTTTGGAATATTTACTTCTGTTCTGAATTTCATAGCATACTTCTCAGGTACAGATAATAGGTGGCAGGCAATTCTTCTGCCTACTACCTATCATCTTTTTAACCTTATATTTAGCTTTCTCTTCTTAAAAGATAGTTTGCAAGTTCAATAAACGGTTTTTTCTTTTCTTCCGGAATATCAATTTTCTGAAGGTAGCTCTGACCGATTTCGTTATGTTTTTCGATCAGGCGAAGTGCTTTTTCGTCTACTTTTGTTCTTCTGAAAATCTTTTCAACACCATAGATTTTATCTACATTATCTGTCTTTTTAGAATACCAGTAGTCAAGCTCTTTTCTTTCCTCATCTGTAGCGTGTTCTCTTGCTAACAGATAAAGAACTGTTTTCTTGTTTTCATAAATATCTCCTGCATGTTTTTTCCCAAACTGAGCCTGATCTCCGAATACATCAAGATAATCATCCATAATCTGGAATGCAATTCCGATATGTTTTCCAAAGTTGAAAATCGCTTTTGCATCTTTAAAGTCAGCTCTTGCGATTAATGCACCGATCTCAAAAGATGAAGCGCTTAATACGCCGGTTTTATAAGTGATCATTCTGATATAATCATCAAAAGTAACATTCTCCTGAGTTTCAAAATTAATATCGTATTGCTGTCCTTCACACAAAAGAAGTCCTGTATGCGTAAAAATTCTGATACAAGCTTTGAAAATTTCAGGTTCAAGATCTTCAAAAAACTTGTAGGCTTTAAGCATCAATCCATCACCGGAAAGAATTCCCACATTGATACCGTGTAATGTATGAATAGTAGGTTTATTTCTTCTTAAAGGTGCCTCATCCATAATATCATCATGGATCAGGGTGAAATTATGGAAAAATTCAATTGCCAAAGCTGGCTTTATAGCCTGTTTAAGATCTCCACCGAAAAGATCACATGCCATCAGTACCATAATGGGACGAAGGCGCTTTCCACCGTGGGAAATAATATAATTCATCGGATCATATAACTCCGTAGGTTTATCTTTAAAAGTGTACTTATTAATGGCGTCAGCAACAATCTGTTGGTATCTGTCTAAAAATTCCATAAAATCTTATAATTTGAACAAAAATACGATTTTTCGAGGCTTTATAAAACAAAAAACTTTGCCCAAATGGACAAAGTTTATATGATAATTGTGATTTTTTATCTTAGGAAAGGAAAGTTACAATAAGATAAGTGATTCCTGCTACAAGAGCTGAAATCGGAATGGTTAATACCCAAGCCCAAAGTAAGCTTACTGTAATTCCCCATCTTACTGCTGAAATTCTTTTCGTTAATCCTACCCCAATGATAGAACCTGTAATGGTGTGTGTTGTAGATACAGGAATACCGAAGTGGTCTGTGATAAATAAAGTAATCGCACCTGCAGTTTCTGCACTTACACCTTCTAATGAAGTTACCTTAGTGATCTTTGTTCCCATTGTTTTAATGATCTTCCAACCTCCACTCATTGTTCCTAAAGCAATGGCAATAAATGAAACCAAAGGAACCCAGATATAATGCTGTGCAAAATAATCAAAACGTTCTGCAGAAGGAATATCTAAATACTGTACATCCTGAAGCATATTAACGTGATAATAAATTACCGCAGCTCCGATGATCCCCATTACTTTCTGAGCATCATTCAAACCGTGTCCTAAACTGAACAATGCTGATGAAGCCAGCTGCAATCTCTTGAAAGATTTATCTGCTTTATGAGGGTTTGATCTTTTGTAAAGGTGAACGATGATTAATGTAATAATGATCGAAATAATCATCCCTATAATCGGTGCCATGAAAATGAACAGGAAAATAGGAATTACTTTATCAAACTTCACTACACTCTGATGGGTAACCTGGCTCATGGCTTCCTTAGCGGTATCCCAGAATCCAAGTCCTGGCTGTGCTGCTGCTACATCGTGATAATCCATCATGAAAGCGTGCATTAAAGCTGCTCCAAGGAATCCTCCAATCAATGTATGTGATGATGAGGAAGGAATTCCGAACCACCATGTTAAAAGGTTCCAGGCAATAGCTGCCACCAAACCGGAAAATATAACTTCAAGGGTGATAAAATTCTCGTTAACTGTTTTGGCAATTGTATTACCAATTTTGAATTCTCCAATAATATAAGCAGCAATAAAGAAAGCTGCAAAGTTCCAAAGCGCTGCCCAAAGTACAGCCTGGAATGGAGTTAAAACTTTTGTAGATACGATAGTTGCAATCGAGTTGGCTGCATCATGGAAACCATTGATATAATCAAAGATTAACGCCAACGCAATAATAACTACAAGTAAAATCGGAAATTCCATTTTTTGCTATGTATTGTTATCTTTTAGGCGTATTTAATCATGATGTTCTCAATTGTATTGGCAACATCTTCTGCTTTATCCGTTACGATTTCAAGATAGTTCAATACCGATGAAACCTTAATGATGTTGATAGCATCGTTGGTTTCGAATAGCTCAACCATTGAATTGGAAAGCAGATCGTCTGCAATATTTTCAATAGAGTTTACTTTAATACAAGCTTCTTTCACCTGCTCCATGTTCTTGAACCCTTTAAGGTTTTTCATTGCATTCTGAATTTCAAGACATGCTTTGTGAATCAATAGAGAGAAATCTGAGTAAGCTTTCATCTCAGGAGATTTATATAGGAAGATATATTTTGTAGAAGCGTAGATATAATCTGCAATATCATCTAATCCGGTTGCCAGCGTGTGAATATCTTCACGATCAAAAGGAGTAATGAAGTTTTTTCCCAGTTCTACGAAGATCTCATGAGTAAGCTCGTCATTTTTATGCTCGAAATCACTCATTTTTTTCAACATTGAATCGTCATTAAGATCGAAATCCTTGATTCCAGCGTTGAATTCTTCAGACATTGCAACTAGGTTTTCAGTTACCTTTTCAAAAAGTACAAAGAAGATTTTATCTTTTGGTTGAAAAGCGTGGAAAATATTACCAATTCCCATTTTTTAGTATTTATAATTCGTGTGCAAATTTCCTAAAAAAGGATTGCTCCTGAAACTATATGACATTAAGTTTTGTTAACATTCGCTTATCCACTGATTATCAAATAAAAAAACCGACATTACTGCCGGTTTTGTATGGTATAAAAAGTGACTTAATTAGCTACTTCAGCTCTCATGTCCTTTCCTTTAAATTTCATTGATTGAATGTTACTTAAAACATTATCTTTGAATGATTTCTCAACTTCGAAGAAAGAGAATTTCTCTAGAATTTCGATATCACCAATTTCTGCTCTTTTTCTGCTCTTTCCATCAGCAGTAGCTTTATTAATAATATCTAAAACATCAAGTTTCTTCAAGTGGTCTTTTTTACCCAGGTTAAAGAAGAATCTTACCATGTTCTCATCTCTTCTTCTTGGTTTTCCACTACGCTCTCTATCTCTTCCGCGATCTCTGTCTCTTCCGTCTCTGTCTCTTCCTCTATCTCTGTCTCTATCACGTCCACGGTCTCTTCTAGAGTAATCATCATCTCTGCTGCTCAATTTCTGTTCAGCAAGATCATGTTTATCCTTGTAGTATAAAGCAAGATCTTTCAATTGGAACTGTAGCAACTGGTGCACCAATTCTTCTTTTGTAAAGTTACTTAGATCTGGAATTAAGCTATCATCAAATTCGAAAATATCTTCGTGTTCCGTCAATAATTTTTCAAAAACACCTCCTACCTGAGCTTTAATAATATCTCCGCCTGTAGGAATGAATTTTTCGTTTATTTCAATTTTAGTAGCAGATTTGATTTGCTTCAGTTTTCTGCTTTCTTCAGGCTTGATTAAAGCCATTGAGATACCATCTTTTCCGGCTCTACCAGTTCTTCCACTTCTGTGAACGAATACTTCAGGATCATCAGGTAAAGAGAAGTGAATAACGTGAGTCAGAGAGTTTACATCCAATCCTCTTGCCGCAACGTCTGTCGCTACAAGAATATCGATGTTTTTCAATCTGAATTTCTTCATTACTGTATCTCTCTGAGCCTGAGAAAGGTCTCCGTGAAGAGCATCTGCTGCATAACCGTTCTGCATTAAGAAATCTGCAACCTCCTGAGTTTCCATTCTTGTTCTACAGAAAATAATGGAATACTGATTAGGGTTAGCATCAATTAATCTTTTTAATGCTTCTTTTTTCTGACGGTATCCTACCACATAATATTCGTGAGTAATGTTCTTCTTCACTTCGTTGATAGAACCTACTGAAATACGGTGTGGCTTTGTAAGATAGTTTTTGGAAATTCTTTCCACTTCTTTATTCATCGTAGCCGAGAATAAGAAAGTTTGTTTAGTTTCCGGAGTTTCGCTTAGAATGGTTTCCAATTCATCCTTGAATCCCATAGAAAGCATTTCATCAGCTTCGTCTAATACTAACCAATGAATCGCAGAAAAATCTAACGCTTTTCTGTTGATAAGGTCAATTACCCTACCTGGAGTTCCCACAATAATCTGTGGCTTATCCTTTAAAGATCTCATCTGATCTACAATACTACTTCCACCATAAACCGCAGTAGTTTTGATGTTCATGTACTTAGAATAATTCTTTATGTCTTTAGAAATCTGAAGACATAATTCCCGTGTCGGACAAAGCACCAATAATTGGATTTTGCGACTCGTATCGTCAATCATATCCAAAATCGGAAGCGAAAACGCTGCTGTTTTGCCTGTCCCTGTCTGCGCAAGTGCGATCAAGTCGCGAATATCTGAAAGAATAAAAGGGATAGTCTGTTTTTGGATTTCTGTTGGGCTTTCGTAACCCAGTTCGCCAATTGCCTTAAGAATATCAGGACTTAAATTGGTTTCCGTAAATAAATTCATTAACTATTTTAAAATTTTTGCAAAGATACAATAAATATTTGATTTGTTTTTGAACAAAGTGTTAAATATGTAAACTTTAATTCAGAATCTTTTAATGTATTTTAATTTTTTTGAAAATTAAATTTAAAAAAACACACCTTATATTAACGACTTATCAAATAATAGTTTTTTTTATTAAATTGGATTGATTATTTATGAGTTATTTATGAGTTTTCGAACAAAATGATAAAATCTGTTTTTTTTCTTTTAAAATTTATTATTTATTGCGTAAATTTGGAGGTGGCTTTGTCTACATTCCATAGTTGGATTCAATCCGGAAACTATTCAACGATTAAAAACACCAATACTATATGTCAGCCAATATTTCTCCTAAAACCTTTGATTTTTTAAAGAAACTGAGTCAAAATAATAATCGTGACTGGTTCAATGAAAACAAAAATTTGTACACGGAAGCACAGGGAAATATTATTCAGTTTTTAGATGATCTTATTCTGGAAATGTCTGGTTTTAATGAAGAGCTTGCTAAGATTGACAGCAAAAAATCATTGTTCAGAATCTATCGTGATACCCGATTTTCAAAGGATAAATCTCCTTATAAAACTAATTTTGGTGCTTCTCTCGGGATGGGAAAAGGAAATCAGAAAGGCGGTTATTATCTTCATATAGAACCTGGAAAATCATTTCTGGCAGGCGGAATTTATATGCCCGAATCTGCGGTATTAAAAGAAGTTCGAAAAGAAATTTCATTATACGGAGATAGTTTTCTGAAAATTTTAAACAATAAAGATTTCAAAAAACATTTTCCGGAACTTGATCAGGATGACAAACTAAAAAAAATTCCTCAAGGCTTTGAAAAAGAAGATCCGATGGCAGAGTATCTGAAACTTAAAAATTTCATCGTAATCTATCAACTTAAAGATGAAGAAGTCCTGGATCAGAATGCAGTGAAAAATATGAATAAAATTTTCACACTGATGAAGCCTTTCAATGATTTCCTGAACGCTCCTTTCCTAGAGTAAGATTATTGAATTTATATTTTTCTCATACCGAAATCATATTTGTAAAAAACTCTGTCATCTATAACTGATTCTTTTAAAACATTTTTCCAATTAAAAAATAACACACCTATAAAACGTCTCTGGGACAAACTGAAAATATATTAAAATTCAGATTCTTATAAACGGACTATAAAGTATATCGACTGAAAATCAATATATTATATTTAACATTTTTTAAGATAAGTTTTACATTTTTGCTTATCTTTGCTGTTCGTCAAAAAGTCAAGGATGTCTTTATACCAAAAAATTGCAGAAAAGCTACAATATATAAGTCCGAATTTTTATAAAAAAAGATATTTTAAGAGCTTAAACAATCTTAATAAAAATAATTTTTCGGAACGCAATGTAGAACCGGAACTGGTATGGATTAAAGAATACCTTCCTAAAAATGCTGTAATTCTGGATATTGGCGCCAATGTTGGGACGTTTTTATATCAATTGGAAAACAAGCTTAATCATGAGCATATTTATGCTTTTGAACCTAATAAAAAGCTTTACCGAAGATTAAAAAGACTCTTCCCAACTATGAGAGTACTGCCTTTGGCTCTTTCTGACGAAAATACGGTAGCGGAGTTTAAAGTTCCGATTATCAATGGAAAAACGATAGCCTCAAGAGGGACCTTAAATACTTCTTATAAAGAAAAAGGAGAAGAAAAAAGCTATACTGAGAGAGTAAAAGTCATCAAACTAGACGAATGGGCTGCTTTGGAACACTTCAACAGACTGGATTTTATCAAGATCGATGTTGAAGGTAATGAAATAAAAACACTTTTAGGAGCTAAGGAAACCATCAAACAGTTTCTTCCGACTTTAATGGTTGAAATGGAACAAAGACACCACCAAACACCCATATGGAACGAAATATCTGAAGTAAAGGACTGGGGATATGAAGCAAAGTATCTGAACAGAAACAGCTTTACTCTGGAAACTCTTACAGAAGATATTCTATTACAAAATATAAGCGACGAAAAGAATAAAACTCAGTACATTAACAATATCATTTTTATACCTAAAAACCCTTAAAACAACTTTATGAGCGTAGTAGCGAGACAAGGCTTCAAATATTCCATTATCGGTTATATTGGTTTTTTGCTGGGCACAGTTTCTGCAATATTCATTTTTCCAAACGATTTTGAATTTTACGGAAAGCTCCGCTATATTCTTCCTACTGCTGAAATGTTGGTTCCTTTTGTGGTATTGGGAATTTCTTATGCTAATGTAAAGTTTTTTCACACGGTGGAAAAGGATGGTAAGAAACAGAACATGTTATCACTGTCATTGCTTGCTATTTTTATTAATTTTCTGATTTTCTCTATAGTATTTTTCATACTGCCTTATATTTATCCTAAATTCAGACATCTGGAAGCATGGAAAAGTAAAGAGATGATTCTTCCTTTGATATTACTTCTTTCTTTTTGTGCAGTTTTCAATAAATACACTTCTAATTACAAGAGAATCGTTGTTTCTAATATTTTCGACAATTTACTTCCTAAGATTGCGAACCTTGGGGCTTTTTGCCTGTTTTATTATTTTGCATTATCCCAGAATATTGCTTTCGCTTTCTTTTTTGGAGTTTTTGCATTAATGCTGTTCGGATATATTTATTATACGAACAAACTGGAAAAAATTCAGCTCGATTTCAATACGGATTATTTTAAAAAGAATAATTTCTGGAAAGAGTTTTTCAATTATAGCTTCTTTGGATTTTTAGGAACTTTCGGGAATTATCTGGCGATCAATAATTTTATGATCGGAGAATTTATGGGAATGGAAGAAGTTGGAATCTATTCTGTGCTTTATGCTTTGATTTCTTTGATTTCAATTCCTCAATTAGGGCTATTCAATATTTCTGCGCCTATCATTAATAAAACTCTTGCAGATGGAGATATGGTGGAACTGGACAGATTTCATAAGAAGACATCGCTGTCACTTTATTTTCTAGGAGCTGTTTTGTTCTCGTGCATTATGGTCGGTTTTCCTTATCTGACTAAGCTTATGCCTAATAACGGAACAATGCTAAGGGAGTACGAACCTGTAGTATGGATCTGGGGTTCTGCTGTTTTGATTGATCTTGCAACGGGATTTAACGGGAATATTATTTCTCTTTCTAAATATTACAGATTCAACATTATCGTTATGCTTTTATTAGCAGGATTAACGATTGGGTTAAATTATTATTTCATCAAAAACACCTCTCTCAAACTTATCGGAATTGCTTTATCTACAGCCATTTCTCTTACTATCTACAACGTCATCAAGATTGCCTTTAATTATATTGTTTTCAAAGTTTCACCTTTGACTATTGAAATGATCTTTGTTTCAATTATTTGTACTTTGGCAATTACCGTAGCGATTGTTCTGCCTAATTTTGACAGCAGTTTCGTAAACCTGATCTATAAACCTGCTGTAGTTTTAGCGCTGATCTATGTTGGAAATTATTTCACAAAAATCTTCCCTTTAGAGGATTATCTGAATGTAAGATTTATTAAGAGTATTTTTAAGTTTAAATAAGCTTATCTAAAAGCTCTTCTAACCTCTTTTGAACCTCTTTCTTACCATAGCTTGTCTGGAAATCAAAATAAGCATCATGAAGCTTCTCCAGCTGTGTAAAGATGTTTTGTTTTTCTGGTAAGATGAAATTCAGTTTTGATGGGTAATTTTCAGGAAAAACAGCCAATTTCCCATAAGCAATGGAGTCTCCAAGATTCCCTGTCATTTTTGTTTTCCCATAGATTTCTTTAATGCTGAAAAATTCTGTTTCTTGTTGAATTGGACACCAAAGAACGTCTGCTTTTTGCATCCATTTCTCAAAATTTGACGCAGAAACTCTTTCGGAAAAATAAGTAATGGTGATATTTGACGACAAACCTGAAGATAAGTGTTCAAGCTGTTTCAATTCATGACCTGTTGCCTTACCCAGAAATACAAATTCGTATTTTTTATCTGTTTTTAAATTCTGAATGGTTTTAAAAATATGATTATAATCTCTTCTTTTCTGAGAAACACCTCCCGGAATTACAATAACCGGATATTCACTTTGCGATTTCTCAAAATTTCTTGTATAAAACAGAGGCAGAAACTGATGTCTTTCGGAAATCAATGCTTCATCCAGGACCACTAAAGATTTAGAATTCTGATACACTTGAGCCGCATAAAGCAATCCTTCCTTCCACCACAGCTTCATTCTGTAGATGACATCGCCTTTAAATACACTTTTTATTAATTCAAATCTTGAAGCTTTGGTAAAATTAAGGTTGTGCGCAATTACTACAGTATTGTATTTTTTTGTTAGTACCAAAAAAGTATTGAAAAAACGATGAGCTGTTCCAATGATCACCAGTTCATATTGTCTGGTTTTTAACTGATCTAAAATCATAGAACTGTCTGACAGAAATACTTCAGCATCTACTCCATTGATCTGATCTTTGATCTTTTTTGAAAAATAATAATCTACACTAAAATATTCAGATCCTTCCATGATATCCATGAAAGCTTGTGCTATTTCTGCGTGGGTATCTATTTCTATGTAGGCTATTTTTTTCACAGACTAATCGGATTATTTTAGGTTTTGGCTTAAGCCAATGGAATTTTATCGTTTTTGTTAAACGGGCTAAAGCCCGTTCCTATTGATATATTTGGGGCTACATTTTCAGCCATTTCTTCTTCAGCATTCTCCAACGCTGATCATTAACTGCTTTTTGTTCTTCCTTTGTGATTTTCAATTCCAGGTTTTTTGACTTACAATTCTCATAGGATTTAATAATATCAAAGAAAAATCCTGGAGATTTACTTTTCATCGCTTCTTTTGAGGAGGCAACATAGGCAAGGAATCTGTTTAATCCCAAGAAATAAAAATAACGCCCGTAGTAGTCTGCCGGTCTTATGGTATAATCGGCTCCTTTTACTTTGATCAATTTCACATGAAGTTCTGGTAAAACGATCTCTTTCCAACCTAAATGTTCCAGCAGGATGGAATCTATATTATCCCAGCCTAACGTTTCTCTGAGACCACCCATCTGAATGAAGCATTCTTTTCGATACGCTTTCATAGGACCTCTTACATGATGTTTATTGGAATTTCCTTCATATACCCAATCCCCCTCTTTTTCAACGTATAACAGCCCTCCTACCAATCCATATTCCGGATTATTGACGAAAGCTTTTTCTACCGTCTCAAGATAATTTTCGGGAAGAATAATATCTGCATCAAATTTACAAATGATATCGAATTCATCTAAAGATTGTTTCTGTAAGCCATTTTTAAAGGCATGAACAACTTTAGAACCGGGTTGGTGTTCTGATTTTTGAAGAGTAACGGTTTCAAAACGGGGATCATTCTCTGTATACCTGCTGATAACTTCAGGTGTTTTGTCTGTGGAACCGTCATCAACGACAACCACTTTAAAATCCTTACTACTTTGCTGCTGTAGAGAGTCCAGAGTGAAAGAGAGGTTCTGCTCTTCGTTGTGGGCAGGAATAATGATTAAAAACCTCACAGATTATTTATAAATATTGAATGAAAAGTGATAAATGATGAAACATCATTTATCACTTATTGTTTATTACTTGTTATGTGGTTTTAACATGTTTTTCGGATCAAGAATCTCATCCAGTTTTTCCTGAGAAAGAATTCCTTTTTCCAATACAAGGTTGTAAACGCTTTTTCCTGTTTCAAGGGCTTCTTTTGCAATCTGTGTAGATTGTTTATAACCGATATAAGGATTAAGCGCTGTTACAATACCGATGCTGTGTTTTACCATATTCAGACATACTTCTTTGTTTGCAGTAATACCTACTACACATTTATCATGAAGTGTATCCAATGCATTACAAAGGAAGTTGATATTTTCCATGATAGCATGCGAAAGTACCGGCTCCATTACGTTAAGCTGTAACTGTCCAGCTTCTGCAGCAAAGGTTACTGTAAGATCATTTCCGATTACCTTGTAGCAAACCTGGTTCACCACTTCAGGGATAACAGGATTTACTTTACCCGGCATAATGGATGATCCCGGCTGCATTGGTGGAAGGTTGATTTCGAAAAGCCCAGCTCTTGGTCCTGATGAAAGCAATCTTAAATCGTTACAGATTTTCGATAATTTCACTGCAAGACGCTTCATAGCTGATGAGTAGATTACATACGAACCTGTATCAGGTGTAGCTTCTACTAAATCTGGTGCTGAAATAATTGGGAATCCTGTAATCTGAGCCAGATTTTTAGCACAAAGTGTTGCGTATCCTATCGGAGCGTTTAATCCTGTTCCGATAGCTGTAGCTCCCATATTTACTTCTACAAAAAGGCTTGCGTTGTTATTAAGTTTCGAAATATCTTCTTCCAGTGTTGCCGCAAATGCTTCAAACTCCTGCCCTAATGTCATTGGAACAGCATCCTGAAGCTGCGTACGTCCCATTTTGATCACGTCCTGGAATTCCTGTCCTTTTGCACGAAAAGCAGCTATGATTTTTTCAAGTTTTTCTACTAACCCGATATTCATCTGTAGCAATCCCATTTTAATCCCTGTAGGATAGGCATCATTTGTAGACTGGGATAGGTTGATATGATCATTGGGTGAACAAAATTCATATTCACCTTTGTTTTTACCTAATTTCTCTAATACAATGTTCGCAATTACTTCATTCGCATTCATGTTGATTGAAGTTCCTGCGCCCCCTTGAATCATGTCTACCGGAAACTGTTCATGATATTTTCCTGCTACAATCTCATCACAAGCTTCTGCTATTTTGAAATATAGGTTTTCATCAAGAAGACCCAATTCATAATTTGTTTTTGCTGCAGCTTTTTTCACAAAAGCCAATCCTTTGATAAAATCTGGATATGAAGACAAAAGTTGTCCCGAAATCTTGAAATTGTTGATAGCTCTTTGCGTCTGCACTCCATAATAAGCATCTAATGGTACGTTCAGTTCGCCCAATAGATCACTCTCTTTTCTGAAATTTTCCATTACAGATATTTTACTGTTTTTGATCGTTTAAAGATAGCAAAAACGCATCTAACAGATGCGCTTTAACTGAAATTTATTTTATTGAATATTTTACATTCAAGGCTTGTAATATTGCGTAAGTTTCTGCATCCATTATTCCGTCGTAATTTGTGGGCGGAAATGATACTGGAATGCCTCAATTGTTTTCTTGGTGGCATCATCCCATTTTCCACTAGGTTCAATACCGTATCCGAATTTCTGCAAAGCAGTCTGAACAGAGAATATAAATGTAGAATCAATGTATTTTGTAGCAAAGTCAGCTTCTGCAATTTCCTGATAGTTGGATTTCAGCCCTTCATCATACCACATTCCTATTTGATACTCATCATATAGCTTTTTCCATGGGAACATTGGTCCCGGATCTTGTTTTCTTGTAGGAGCAATATCTGCATGCCCCAAAACATTGGTTGCAGGAATCTGATATCTGGTCACAATATCTTTTGCCAATGCTGCTACCTTTCTTATCTGGGTATCACTGAAAGGAACAAAAACTCTTTTACCTGTGCCATCAATTGTAAAGCCTGGGTTTACAATTTCAATTCCTATAGAAGTATCATTAAGATTCTTATCTGCTTTCCACGCACTTACTCCTGCATGATATGCTCTCTTATTTTCATCTACCAGTTGATAGATTTCATTATCTCCTGTGTTGTTTACCAAATAATGAGCACTTACACCAGGTTGAGTAAGAACAGTAATAGACTTGTCATCCGGCAATACGGTATAATGTAGTATAAGATAACGTTGTCTAAAATTCTGAGCCATGGCTGGAAAATAAGTTTTCACAACTTTAAATCCCGCTGGTTTTGCAGATACAATAGAACCATAACTTGCCGTATTATCATTTTTTGTTGGGTCTGCTATATTAGTAGTAAAAAAGTCTACTCCATGATCGGTCACAACTTTTTGTTTTGGAGCTTCCTGAGTTTGTGTCTTAACTACTGTTTTTGGCTGTACTACGGGAGTTTTCGGTTGGTAAATATTTTTTTTAACATTTTTCTGAGAAGTACATGAAAAAACTAAAGTACTTAATCCGATGATATATAATGTCTTACGCATCAGTTTGGTTTTTTATCAATTTATTACTTCAAAAATACACAAAAATTTCTTGAATTTTATTTGGTAAATAAAGAAATCTGTTCTATATTTGCACTCGCAATAACGGAACAACGATCATTAAAAAATAAACAAAAAGGAGGGTTGCCGGAGTGGTTAACGGAGCAGTTTGCTAAACTGTCGACGCGAAAGTGTCGCAAGGGTTCGAATCCCTTACCCTCCGCTCTCTTATATATTCGGGGCGTAGCGTAGTCCGGTCATCGCGCCTGGTTTGGGACCAGGAGGTCGCAGGTTCGAATCCTGCCGCCCCGACTTTTTAATGCGCTTATTACTAAGCGAGAATCAACTTCTAAGGGTGCGTAGCTCAGCTGGATAGAGCATCTGCCTTCTAAGCAGACGGTCAAAGGTTCGAATCCTTTCGCGCTCACAAAAAACTCATCATTTTTATGGTGAGTTTTTTTGTTTTTATACCAGTTACATGGATTATTGCCACTTTATTCTGAGCATCTGATCAAATATATTTCTTTTTTAGCCACTAATACAGCGAAATTATAACAACAGCGCAATATTCTTTAAATAAATGCCTTGTTAAATATAATCATCTCAATTGGAGTAAGTGTAAAAATTGGCGCAAAGCATTTTAGAAATTACTACAAGAAAAAGGAAACTATATCGGCTCATTTCGAGCTTTATTATATTTAGTTTTATTGAAGTTAAAATTTGTTAATTGTAATTATTGTGTAATAATTATATATGAAATTTGTATTACAACATAAAATATTATTACTATGAAAAATTTAAAAAAGCTTAATAAGGCAGAGTTAAAAACAATTGTTGGCGGTGGAGATTGCATTAGAATGTGTTTTGTGAATGATAAATTGACTTGTGTTCCATACAAATCATGTGGTGGTCCTGCGCTTGAACCATAAAATAAAAGAAGCGTACCAAATAAAGAACTTTAAAAGGACAAATCTGAAAACAACAGATTTGTCCTTTTTTCATGTATTATCCATTGGTATTCTAACCATGAGCAACTTTTATTGTTCAATTACTCTCATTTCCATTATAATTATTGAACAATTTATTTTTTAATAACCGCACTGCAATGTCTAGGCATCTCTATTACCCGAAAGTTTCCAATACTTTCATTTTCAACAATTGTCCGTTCTACTTTATACCCCTGACCAGCCCAATATTTTTGTTGAAGTTTTGCCACCCAATGCTGAGGACTTGGATAGTCATTGGTTACCCAACCAGTTTCTGTCCTAAAAACCTCATCAGGATGACAAAGCAATGGTATCTTGAACTCATCGCATATCTGATCACTACATCCCTGTTGATCCGCATGCGCATGCGTCAATATGTTGATATAGGGAGCTTTTGGAGAGCTTTCTTTACAATGGAATATGAGCTCCTTATTCCTGAGTCTACTAATACACCTTCAATAATACAACAATCGATACTGTTCCGTGGCATTAAGGAAATACGAAACACTTCAGTAGCAATTTGTTGTACCATAATTTTTTGTGCAAATCTATAGTACTCATCAGTTCTTCATAAGGACATTTATCCTACAATACATTAGGCTTATGTATTTGTCCTTTCGCCCGGGTAAGTGATCGCTGCGTGATCCCTAGATAAGATGCAAGATCCTGCGTTGTTACACGCTGTACAAGCTTTTGTTCATTAGACAGAACATGAAGATACTTATCTACAGCTGATTTATTATTGTAATTCAGCAAATACAGTTCTTTTTGGCTATATTCCTGTTCTACCACTGATTTTATAACTTCATTCAATGCGGCAACCTGACCAAGCAAATAGATATAATCTGAATAATCTATCCTATAGAGTAAACAATCTTCTATAGCTCTTATACTTCTCTTGGATTTTTCCTGCGCCACAAACTCTAAAAACGAAGCAGCAAATTCATTTTCAAATTTAAAGCAGGTTACATTTTCCCTTCCTTCTTTATCAAGAGCATATGCTTTTACGGCACCACAAGCGATAAACCCAATATAATAACATATTTCACTCTCACGAATAAAAAAATCACCTTTTTTTACGTGGATTGGTTTGAAAAATTGCAAAGAAAAGTTGATTTCCTCAGCTGACAATCTTCCTGTCGAGGAAAGGTAATTTTCAAAAACATCAATCATTTTATAGATTTTTCTTCTTTTATTTATATTCAATTTATGGTTTTTTATCAAATCCACCATCCAAATCTAGCAATTATTGTAGGTTCAAAAAAAATCCATGAATATTATCAGTTAACTCAAATATTATTTTTCAATTCAACATTTTCATTATAGATAATCTTTTTCACAACCGTATGGTATTTCTTATTAAATTTGATTTACAAAAAACTTATAACCTATCGACACCAGTGTAGTTTTTAATGCATGAAAAAAATATTTTACACTCTTATAATTTTAGTCATTTCAATCCTTATCCTGAATAAAATTATTTACAAAGAAATTTCTCAAAACGAAAAACAAAAACTTCTTTCAGAAACAACCCGATACATCCATCCTATCAAAAGTATTTCTATGGAATACAGTGATCATAGTGATCTGAAAATACTGAATTCCATTCTAAAGGATAACAGAATTTTGATGTTAGGAGAAAATGTACATTATGACGGTGCTACGCTTCAGGCGAAAGGCAGATTAATCCAATATCTGCATGAAAACTTAGGTTACAATGTTGTTCTTTATGAAGCAGGGCAATACGACTGCTGGATAATGAATGAGGAAATGAAAAATCATTCTTTAAAAACCTCGATGGATTCTATTGGCGGTCTGGGACTTTTCAATTTCTGGTGGGATAATAAGGAAACACAGCCTTTGATCAAATATTATCAAAAAACAAAATTATCTTCTTCTCCTATTGAACTTGGCGGATTTGATATTCAGTTTTCAGGTGAGGTTTTAACAAAAAAGCGAGGTACATTATTAAAAAGCTTTTTAAGTGAAAACAGCATTAACATTAACCACTTTCCGATCTTAAAAAAATACATAGATGAACTTCAAAACTTTATTTACAAAGGATATACCAACAAAATACTGAATGAAACCCAGCAAAAAGAGCTACTCAATGAAATTTCCCGACTTGAAAAAACAATTATAGAGCTAAAGAAAAACCCTGAAAATGAAATATACGCAAGATATCTTAATGACATTGCTAATAATTTCAATAAAGCATGGAAATACAAATCCGGATCTTTAGCAAGTATGCATTTCAGAGATTCATTAATGGCTAAAAATCTGATCCGACAGATTGATTCTTTATATCCAAAGGAAAAAATCATTGTCTGGTGTGCCAACATTCATACGTTTTCTGCTCCTTACAGTAAGAATTACCGTCCGCTAGGTTCATACATTAAGGACAGGTATAGAAAGTCTTCCTACATGCTTGATTTTTCATCTTATGCCAAATTAAATACTTCTAAAAATCTTACTGATCAACCGGGAAAGCTGGCTGTGGAAAATATTTTTCATGAAACGAAGACACCTTATTTCATTATGGATCTGAGAAATGTACCTATAAGTTCTTACCTAAAGAAGGAATTTGTTTCCACCATTAACCAGGGAGCAGATCAGCGTAAAATATGGAGCCATTTTATAGATGGAATATTTTATATAGATACCAATACTTTTTTAACCCCAATCAATAAATAATGGATAGTATTACGACTATAAATCTTAACTATACGATAGGTTCCAAAACTATTTTAAACAATATCAACCTTAATATTCCTGAAGGCAGCATTTATGGCTACCTGGGAAGAAACGGTGCTGGAAAATCCACCACAATTAAACTTATTCTGGGGCTTTTGGAAACTAATGATGATCCTATTTTCATTCAGGGTAAAAGTTTAAAGCAAAACCGGACAGAAATCCTTGCCAATACAGGAAACCTGATTGAAGCTCCTTGTTTTTATACGAAACTTACTGTTTTTGAAAACCTGAAATACCTTGATATTATTTACAGCAAAGGGAATGCAAGAATTGACGAAGTCCTTGAACTTGTAGGTCTGGAAAAGGAGAAGAAAAAGAAGGCTAATGCTTTATCAATGGGAATGAAGCAACGTCTTGGAATCGCCATGGCACTTTATAATGATCCCCAACTTTTGATCCTGGATGAACCACTTAACGGTCTTGATCCACAGGGAATTTTCGAAATGAGAAAACTTTTCCAACATTTGAACAGCCTGGGAAAAACTATTTTTTTATCAAGCCATATTCTTAGTGAATTGGAAAAAATCGCGACACATATTGGAATCATCGAAGAAGGAAAAATGATCTTTCAGGGAACCAAAAACGAACTTCTGAATCAAGTGGAAAAAGAAGTTATTTTAAAGATAGATCCCGCAGAAAAAGCAGTTCAGGTCTTGCAGGATACTTTTACCGTTACTTTGCATAATCCGAATAAAATTTCTGTCAAAATCACTCATGATAAAGAATTTAATTTATTACTAAAAAGTCTGGTCAGTAATGGAATTGAAATCTATGAAGCAGAATCTCAAAGCACGAATCTTGAACAGATCTTTATCAATTTAATTTCTAAAAAAAATGACTAATACCAATACGTTTTATAAATCATTCTCTTCTGAGCAATATAAACTTTCGAAAAACAAAGAGATTTTTGGGGTACTACTTATTCCCTTATTCATTATTCTGGCTATAGATATCTATACAGCTTATGATGTTTTAAAATCAGGAGTTGATACAACGGAAGGAACGGTTAATCCATGGAAAATTGTTTTGGGAAGAGTGGTATTTATGTTTTTTTATCTATTATTTCCTCTTCTTGTTTCTCTTTTTGTACATGCATGCTGTGATGTGGAATATAGAAACAATAATTATAAAATTCTATTCACCATCCCTGTTTCCAAGACAAATATTTTCTTTTCAAAGACTCTTTTTATTTTGATTACTGTCTTGTTTTCAATAGCATTGTCTTATGCATTTTTCCTCCTGAGCGGATATCTTTTGAGTATTGTTTTTCCGGAACTGGGTTTTCAGAATTACGATTTCAGGGTGGTTATATTTTATACTTTTCTAAAGTTCTCCATTACTCTTTCTGCTATTGCCATGGCGCAGTTTACCTTAAGTCTTATTTTTAAAAACTTCATTTATCCTATAGGGATCAGTATGTTTATGCTTATATTCTCAGTTATTGTTTATCAGAAGGACTTTTCTGATTTTCTGATCTATACAGGTGGATACAAATCTTATGTCAATATCATGAATGAAAATATAGCCTTTGAAAGACTCGATTACTGTAATATAGCAGCGATTTTGATTTTTACGGGTATTAATTTCTTTCTTTTTACAAAAAAGAAAAGCATTTAAAACGAAAGTATAATCTTCGAAATATCTTAAAATCAGCTTTATCAATCGTTTTCACGTTTAACATAAAAAAGCCCTTACAATCCATATTGTAAGGGTTTTATTTTATATAGTTGCTTTTGTTTTCATTTGAACTTTAGAAGCTTCTATTTTTTTATTTTTCGATTGTTCTCTTTTCATTTTCCTGTAATCCCAGGGTGCCATTGCATGAATATCCTGCCAAAGACCAATCTTATTCTGCTGTGCCTTTTCCTGTACTTTTCCTAAAGAAGTATCTTTGGAGTAAGAGAAGTACCACCACCCCATTCCTGCTTTTATCAGCTCTTTTGACAAATATTTATCATTATCATAATATACTTTGGCAATGGAACGTCCGTAACGATCTGTACTGGTTTCTGTAAACTTAATTGTTTTCCCAAATACCTGCCCAGAGGTAAATTGTTTAGCATTTTTACCGAAAGCCTGACCATTTTCCGGGCAATCGACGTCTGCCAATCTAAGTTTCTTCTGTTTATTTCCTTTTAAAAGTACTGTAATGGTATCTCCATCTGAAATTTTGATTACTTTTCCGCTTGTTTGTGAAAATAGGATTGCCGGGAAAAGCAAGCTCATCAACATTAATCGTTTCATGTAGCAAATATAGGGATTAAAGGAAAAAACTGAAGAGTTACTAAGAATCTAAGTTAAGATTTGATTGATGCCAAGATTATTGTTTCAAAATTTAAATCCCTCGTTATTAAGAGAAGTTTAAATTTTACTGAAGAACTAAATCTGCGGATCATACTGGCAAGAGAGAGCTAAAATCCGGAAATCCATAACAAATTGTTTAAAGTAAACCTTCCCACTATAAAATCATCAGGATAATCTTTAAATCCATCTTTCATTTTACAATTATTAACAGTTTCATTTGCTTGATGTTCATCTAAAAAGACACCAATAATCCTCTCATCATCCAGAAAAGTATTGATAGTATAAATATGACTAACTTGAAAAACATATTGTAAATTCAACTCTTTTATTGATTTACTCTCTTGATTAATCACATCTTCTTCATTTAAATAGTCCCGTCCAATTTCTCCAACAACACTATTAAAGCCATTTTGCCAATGAATTTTGCTTAATTCATATTTTCTAATAGTAAGTCCATCAGGATAAGTTCTAAACCCAGGTAAAGTTAACGCAATTTCTTTGGCTTTTCCGAGCAGTTCTATATCATCAAAATACCCCAGAAATTTACAACCTGTGTGAGTCTCATCTGTATAGATATGCTCAAGTGCATATACAAAATAATTCATGTTATTTATTTTTTGATGGATTTTATATCTAGGATATGATTTCAATTTTGAATTTAGCTTTCTCTAATAGATAGCAAGCATTGAGATATACTTCTTTCAACTTTATATTTTTGATATATTAATAAAAAAGTCAATAACAGAAAACTCACAATAGTAAGGGTAATCGGAATAAGCTAAGCAGAGATAATTTTGCATGTATTTGTCAGGTTTTAGTTTTCTGCAAAATAGTAAAAGAAACAGATAACACAATTTTTTATTTTATAGAATCTCACAAGGAAATAAAAATTACCTATAAAAAATATTGTTAGAAGAAAAAAAGTAAAATTCTATCTGAAAACCTAAATCCATGGTTATTAATTAAGTAAAGTTAGCAAAAAAGATTCTCTAAAATTTAATTAAAAATTATCCTAAAATTTATTTTTTTATTTGAAAAAGTATTGTACCTTTGCAACCGCAAAAACGAATAAAATTCGTTACTGATGACAATTAATCGGGGCGTAGCGTAGTCCGGTCATCGCGCCTGGTTTGGGACCAGGAGGTCGCAGGTTCGAATCCTGCCGCCCCGACAATTTTTAATAGTTTTCTCAAAACTATTTAATGGGTGCGTAGCTCAGCTGGATAGAGCATCTGCCTTCTAAGCAGACGGTCAAAGGTTCGAATCCTTTCGCGCTCACAGAATAATTTACATTTTTTTTGTAAATTTATTTAGATTTTCAAAAGCTATTTTTTGCTTTTTTAAATTAATACAATGAAGTAAATTTCATTAAAGATGACCTCATCGGGGCGTAGCGTAGTCCGGTCATCGCGCCTGGTTTGGGACCAGGAGGTCGCAGGTTCGAATCCTGCCGCCCCGACAATTTTTAATAGTTTTCTCAAAACTATTTAATGGGTGCGTAGCTCAGCTGGATAGAGCATCTGCCTTCTAAGCAGACGGTCAAAGGTTCGAATCCTTTCGCGCTCACTTTATAAAAGTCTCTGTATCAGAGACTTTTTTTTATTTCCAATAATACATTTTTAAACTACCTAGAGACAAATTAATAATAATCTGCAAAATGTCTGAAAATCCATATTGATTATTCAAACATTTTTACGGATCAAGTATAGACATAAATAGGATCAGGAGCAAAAGTTGGGGGCTACGCAAAAAGTTTCGTTAATCTGAAGAAGAAAATAAATTATCTTTTTACTCCTCTAAACTTTATACTTAAATTTTCTATAAACGCAAAGACATGATGGAATTGATTATTGATAAGGGAGCTAAGAAAGCGACAAAAAGTCGCTGATGAAGCGATGTAAATACGCGTATGCTTAGAAAGAATCAATTGTATTGATTCAAGCTTTGCTTCCTAAAATACAACACCAGATAATAGAAATACTTTGCGTTAAATTTTAAAATTAAACTGATCTAAATATTCTAAGCCTCACAACTTTTGCGCTTGATCCTATAAATAGAGAAAATAGTTGTGATAAGAATCAAATTGTTATAATTTTGTCTTCTCTATTCTAATCCAATGAAAAATTTTAAACTCATTATCGCAAGCGCTCTGTTTGCTTCAGTTATTTCATGTCAAACAGCTACTCAGGCTTCAAAGAATACTATTCAGAATGCTCCTTATGAAAACCTTGGACGTGATGGAAAACTCTATGCAGCGTTTTATCAGCAACGGGCTGCAGAATATGAAGCGTTATGTCTACAGGCATATAATATTGGTAAACTTCGTTTGGATGAGGCTTTAGCTCAAAAATCAGATAAACCTTTGGCTATTGTTTCCGATATCGATGAAACTTTTTTAGATAATTCCTATTATGCTGTTGAGCGTTCTAAAATGGGAAAAGATTATGACCAAAAAACATGGGAAGAGTGGACATCTAGAGGAATTGCTAAACCGCTTACCGGTTCTCAGGAATTTTATCAATATGCCGCTAGTAAAGGAATACAGGTGTTTTATGTTACCAATCGTGCGGAACAAGAGCGCGAAGGAACATTGAACAACTTAAAAAAGTATAATTTTCCGATTCAAAGTGATTCTAACCTGATTCTTCGTTCAAAAGAAAGCAGTAAGGAAGCAAGAAGAAAAGATATCGCTAAAAATTACAATATTGTCTTACTTTTAGGAGATAACCTTGCTGATTTTGCTGCTATATTTGATAAAAAAACGGAGTCAGAACGTTCAGCTGCAGTGAAAAATTCAGCAGCAGAGTTTGGTAAAAAATTCATTATTATTCCTAATGTAGGATATGGAGACTGGGAAGCTTCATTCTACAATTATAAATATGATTATACTAAGCAGCAAAAAGATTCAATGATGTACAATGCTGTAAAAGCTAATCCTTAATGTAAAACTTTAGCAAATATATCTGAAAAATGTCTGAACCATATGTTCAGACATTTTTATTTATGGGAATTCGGAAACATGCTGCTATACGTTTCATTGCATGAAAATACCGTTTCACATACTTATTTTGCGGGATCAACTTAAGTTTTCTCGGCATGAACGGCATTTCCCATTACATTTACATCGGTAAACCTTAACAGGAAGCCTGAAAAGTTAGTTTAATTTATGATTTTAAGGAAACATTGATTAAGGATCAATAAAAATCTTTTTGTGCAACTTAATATTCCTTGTAGCCATTAATGGCTAAACTATACACTTAATCATGTTTGGGTAGGATTGGTATTGAGCCAATCCTATTTTTATTAAAAGAAAACCGTTGTAATCATACAACGGTTTAATATATTTTAAGCAAATAGTCTTATTTCAATTGATAAGAACTTCCATTCCAAAGATAGGTTTTTGAGGAACGCTTTTTCTTTTCTCTGTCTTTTTCATCTACTTCCATATCTTCTGCTTTAAGAATAAATGCATTGGGAATCCCTCCTTTATCATTAGGAAAAACATATTCTTCACTATGGTAATAGGCTCCGGCATCTCCTACATTCATCAACTGAGGAAGGGCAACTAATTTTTTATCTCTGAAAAGAGCATACTGATCATAGGCTGCAATTCCGCAAGCTTCACCGGAAACCATCGCTTTTAGGGTAAGTTCAACATTGTCTAATTTATGATTGCTTTCAATATTGAATGATGCAAAGCTCAGCTCTTCTCCTTTACCTGTATCGAAATAGACTTCATCAACCAATGTGTTTCCTTCCATCACTTTGATTCCTGCGATATTCTTCTTCTCAATTTCGTTCAGGGGTTTGGTCTTCTTCTCAATAGTTTTTGATAATCCGAAAAGGAAATCATAACCGTTTTTATTGCGATAACCTACACACAGATTTCCACCCCAAACATAACCTTCAGATAACAACTCTCCTTTCTGATAAGAAACTTTATACCAATTGGCTTTTCTTTCTCCAAGCTGTAACACCGGAACAGTTTCTTCTTTTTGAAGAATCATCACCTGTTGATTAGACTGTAATGAGTCTATGATCTGAGCATTTACTCCGGGTTCTTTTCTTACCCTTGTCCAGTCTGTGAAGATCTTTTGGGTTTTATTTTCTGTGAAATTAAAAACTCCGTCTGCATATACTTCATTTTCCTGCGCTGTAAGCAATTGCAGCATCAGTAGTAATAAAGCCGTCAATAAGGTTTTCATATTTGTATTTCGTTTTTTTATTTTTCAAGCAACAGACTCACCCATTCTTCTCTCTGTAACTGCTTCTTCAACGTAAGTCCACTTTCTTTACATACTTCCAGGATATCATCTACATCAAAGAAACAAAGTCCTGAAAGCAATAGTTTTCCTCCTTCATTCAACACGGAAACATAAGTCGGGATATCTGAAATCAAGATATTTCTGTTGATATTGGCTAAAATTATATCATAGCTTTCATTTCCTAAGTTGTCAGCAGTTCCCTGTTCGATATCAAGCTCAACATTATTTCTTACAGCATTTTCTTTTGAGTTTTCTACAGACCATTCATCAATATCAATTGCTTTGGTATCTCCTGCTCCCTGCTGTTTTGCATAGATCGCCAATACCGAAGTTCCACAACCCATATCCAAGACTTTCTTCCCATTGAAATCAATATCCATCATCTGCTGAATCATCAGGTGGGTAGTCGGGTGATGCCCTGTTCCGAATGACATTTTAGGCTGAATAATAATTTCATGCATTTCAGGTACCGATTCGTGAAATTCTGCTCTGATCAACACTTTATCATCAATATTGATGGGTGAAAAATTCTTTTCCCATTCTTCATTCCAGTTGATGTTCGGCATTTCTTCAAAAGAATACTCAATGTTTACGTTTTCATTTTCAAAGATTGGGAGTGCCTTCAGCTGATCTTCATTAAATAAATCAGTCTGGATATATCCTAAAATTCCGTGAATTTCTTCTGTAAAGCTGTCAAAACCTATTTCTATAAGCTCTGCCATTAATATCTCGTTCCAAGGTTGCAATGGAGTAATCTTGAAATTGAATTCTAAATAATTTTGCATGTGAATAATTTGCTGCAAAAATACTAATGTTATTATTGTTAAAAAAATGGATGGACAAGTTTTGGTGAATGTGAGAGCATTTTATTTTAATTCAGGAAGATGGATTTTGTTTTTTATGGATTATTTGTGATGCAGATTTTTTAAGTTTTGGCTGAAGCCAAATGATTGATGGGAAAATTTTAAGCGGGCTAAAGCCCGCTCTATTGAATTTTTGAATTTCTTTGTTCAGGACAGAGAAAATTTATTTTTTAAATTTAAAACATTAAACTCTACACCTTGAACATTTAATGTTTATGGATTTGTAGAGAAAATAGAACCATTGGCAATTAATGCTCTTCTGTTCATTTTAAGGATATCTCTTACCCATTCTGCGAAATCTTCAGGTTGTAGAACTTTGTCTGGATTTCCATCTGTAAGTCCGCCCTGGATGCTCATATCTGATGCAATGGTACTTGGTGTTAACGTAATAACACGGATATTCTGCTTTCTCCATTCTGCCATCATAGATTGGGATAAAGAAACTACGGCAGCTTTTGAAGCGGCATAAGCAGACATATTGGGTCCTCCTTTTAATCCGGCAGTAGAAGCTACGTTTACAATATCTCCTTCTCCTTTAGCTTTCATAAATGGGTGTACTGCTTTTGCGGCATAATACACTCCGAATAAGTTGGTTTTAATCACCTGCTCCCATGTTTCAGACGGCATATCTTCAATGCTTCCGAAATCACCGATTCCAGCATTATTTACAAGAATATCTACGCTGCCTAATTTTTCAGCTAAGCTTTCAATTCCTGTTTTTACAGCTGCTTCATCATCGATGGTGAATACTGCATAAGCAGAATTTACTCCTAATTTCTGGATTTCGTCAACTGTATTTTTAAGATTTTCTTCGTTTCTTCCTGTAATGGCAACGTTTACTCCTTCATTTGCCAAAGCTAGCGCTACGGCTTTACCTAATCCTCTTCCACCACCTGTTACAATGGCATTTTTTCCGTTTATATTCATAGTAGTAATACTTTTATACTACAAAGTTACGAAAGAACATTTTGATGGAATGGAAAGAAAGGATATTTAATAGTTTTTTAATGGTTTTCATTAAACCACAAAAGGCACAAAAGTTTAAAACACCTGAGTAAAATATAAGCTTTTATGCATGTTGCTGAAAAGGTCATTTAAGCTTTATGAAAATCGCAGATTGCCGTTTTATGTGGACTTTTATATATTCTTAAACATTAAAAATAATCTTTTGTGACTTTTGTGGTTCATTATTTTCAACCTCAGCAAAAAATAAAACCGGCTCATTATGAACCGGCTTCAAAATCTAAAAAAAGTATAGTAAAAAAATGAAAGCTTAGGGAATCTGGATGGTGTTCTGTGTTTCAAATTCTTCTGAAGCTGAAAACTGATTTCCATACATATCTGTGGCTCTAACCTCAACTTTATGTTTTCCAAGTGTCAGTTTTTTAGGAAAATCGGCTTCCCAGATATGCTTTGACATTTCAGGGTTGGAAGGTCTTCTTCCTTCAAGGATTTTTTCTGTTGTATCCCATTTGAAGACAGAAAGGGCAAAATTAGGGTCTATGGTTTCGTCGTATTCCATTTCCTCCCATTTTCCATTGTCTATTCTATATTCTACCTTGTCTTTTTTGCTTCCCATAAAGAAATTAGCCAGTATTTTTGCTGAGGTTTTTGACGGGAACGGAATTACTTTGGGAACATATAATTTAATCTGATAATCGTCCGGTTTTCCGGCGGTCTTATATTTTACTTTATACTGATTATCATTAAAGCTTATGAAAGAATATCCTTTTGCAGTACCGTCTCTCATCGTTGAGGTAGGTAGCCCTTCTTCGTTAGGAGTTCCGGAATACCAGTCTCCGCAGGTAGTACCAACGTTGTACTCATGCAATTCTTTTATACCGTTCCAGCCTTCTTTTTTCCCATAGAAAATCTGCTGCTGAATGTGAGTATGAGCTGATAAAAGCAGTACATCCTGGAAAGGATTCAGGAAATCGAATAATTTCTGGCGGTCTGCATTTCTGAAGCTGTCTTCATTCTTATGTTCCAACGGAATATGGAAAGAGATAACGATCAGTTTATTTTTATCTACCAGTTTCAGGTCATTTTCTATAAACTGAAGCTGATCTTCACGGAAACCACCCCAGTATCCTTTTCCGTCTCTTGGATCCGGGTAAAGAATATCATCAAGGATAAGGAAGTGAACATTTCCGTAATTAAAAGAGTAATTGGCAGGTCCAAAATTGGATTCAAAGGTTTCATCAGAAAGCTTGTCTTCTTTTGCATCATAATTCATGTCATGGTTTCCCATTACATTATACCAAGGTAATCCTACTTCTTTCATTACCTCTGCATAAGGTTTCTGTAAACTTAAGTTATCTCCAACAAGATCACCTAAACTTATTCCCAACACAGCATTTTTCTTTGTATTTCTAACTTCATTTACAATTCCTCTTTTGAAATAATCCAGTTCTTTTTCTGTGTAAGGCTGCGGATCTCCGAAAACCAGAATATCGAAGTTTTTATTTTCATTCTGTTTATATAACGGGAAATTTAATTCTTTGGGAAGATCGCCTGTAGGAGCTACTCCTTTGTATTTGAAATCTGCCGGAGAGCCTTTTGGTTTATGATGGTAATAAAATTGTGGAAGGTTATTGCTGTTCAAAGCAGTCTGATATCCCGAAGGCTTGATAACAAAAATAGCCTGATCTTCCTGAACCGGTAAACTGTAACGCCCGTTTTTATCAGTCAATACTACCTGAACACCATTGGAAACGGCAACTCCTTCTACTCCTTTTTCGCGGTTTTCTTTTTTTTGATTTTTATTGCTGTCTTCGAATACATATCCTGATACGGAAGTTTGCGAGAATGCCATTGCTGAAACCAGCATACACGGCATTAAAAGTTTTTTATTGATATTCATCTTTATTTTTTTATTGAATTTATTTACTCCACCACACTTTTACATTGATATTATCACCACCCATCTGCTGAACGGCATCCTGATAGTTTTCCGGATTTAAAACTCTTGAGTTAGGAGGATACATTAATCTTTGAGGGAGATTTCCGTCATTTAAAAGTCCTCCGTTATTCGGAAGTTCAGGGAATCCGGTTCTTCTTTTTTCAAACCATTGCTGCTGATCTACAAAGAAAAGTGCGATGTATTTCTGAAGCATAATCTTCTTCATTCCTCCTTCTCCGTATGCCACCACAGGATTATCGAAATAATTTGCAGGTACTACAGCTCCCCATTGTTCAAGAGAAGCTTTTACGCCATTTTCATAGTATGTTTTTGCGCTTCCCTGAATAATTCCTTTAAAAGCTAGCTCGGCAAGGGTAAACTGAAGCTCGGCATATGGATATACAAAAATTTTCAGAGGAGCTTTGGCAAGAGCCTGATTAAAATTGGATGGCTGAACATTAAATACTGTCCCAAAAGCATATCCTGAAGGTGCTCCAAAATATCCTATATTATTTCCTTTTAAATCTTTTGCCTGGGTAAAAAGCATAGGACCACGCGGATCATTATTAGCTTTCAAAGCATTTAAAAAGAATTCTGAAACGGCTCTGCCTGTTGTAAAATCCTGAAATCTTGCAATAGGGGGCATCAATGGGAAAATTCCTGTAATATCTACTTTTACTCCATCTGCATTACTTTGGAAAATCGGATAAACGGTTGGGTTATTCATGATCTCCTGAATTCTTTCTTTAGCATTTACTTCTCCGTCTCTGTTCAAAATCCTAGTTAAAAGTCTCAATGAAAGAGAATTACAGAATTTTTTCCAGTTAACAATTCCATTAACGTCTGTATCTGCTTTGAAGAATAAGTCTCCTCCGGTAAGGGTTTTATTGACGAAAAGAGAGTTGGCTGTTTTTAGATCGTTCAATAATTGGATATAAATATCTTTCTGCTTGTCAAACCTAGGCTTCATGATCATTCCGTCTAAGTTGGAAGCTTGTGAGAAGGGAATATCTCCGTAGGTATCTGTAAGATTAGAGTAGATCCATGCATTCAAGATCATTGAAATTGCCAGATAGTTTTTATCTCCTTCTGACGTCGCTGCTTTTTTAAGATCATCAACCTGTTTCAACCAGCGATAAGAGTTGTTCCAGAAACCATTTCCTGTATTTTCTGTTACGTAATAACGGCTTAATGAGTTTCCTTCATTTGGAAAATCCAGGGAGACCTGCATGATATCAAAGGTAAAATCGTTTGCTCTGTTGTATCCCACTGCTGCCATATTATACTGAATAGGTACGAGTAAAGCACTTGCTACAGGCTCGTTTATTCGGCTTGCGTCTTTATTGATCTCATCAAGATTTCTGTCACATGAAACAACACTGCTTACAAGCGTAAGAAATGAACATATATAGATTAGTTTTTTCATTATTCTGATTTTTTAGAATTTAACATTTAACTGAATTCCTACGGTTCTTGCCTGAGGTAACTGCCCCATTTCAACTCCCGGTACAATGGTAGAATCATCCAATGTAGCTGCTTCCGGATCGAATAGCGGGAACTTGGTCCACATCCAAAGGTTTCTTCCGAATAAAGCAAGGGTGATATCGGTAACTTTTAATGGCTCAACGATTGATTTTGGGAAAGAATAAGAGATTCTTGCGTCTCTCAGCTTAATGAATGAGGTATCAAATGAATTGGTTTCTACATTCGCTCTTCTGTAATAATCTCCATAATAGCTGGAAACAGAAACACCTTTTGTATTGGGTGAAAAGGTACCGTCAGGATTCTGAACAACTCCCTGCCCTACGATCAAACCACCCGGATTGTCTCTTCCTGCCAATGTATGGGTAAGTTTTCCCTGTTCGGACATTTTGTGATGGGAATGTGAATATGCCATTCCTTTATATTGTCCGTCAAAAGAGAAACTTAAGGTAATATTCTTATATCTGAATTCGTTCTGAAGCCCTGCTCTCCATTTCGGGTAGGCATTTCCTATTTTATTGATATCGGTTGATTTCATCGTCAGCCCATCTTTATCATAGACCACCTGCCCATCCGGCGAGTATACTAATCCTGCACCGTAAATATCTCCTAATGAACCTCCCACTACGGCATTATAAAACACCACGCTTCCTACACTTCCCATGGTATAAGGTTTTCCCTGGAATTCTTCAGGAAGGGAAAGGATTTTGTTTCTGTTCATAGACCAGTTGGCATTCACATTCCATGAGAAGTTTTTATTTTTGATCGGATAGGCGTTCAAAGTCATTTCAATTCCTCTGTTTCTTAGCTCACCTGCATTGATAATTCTCTTGTTGTAACCTGTTTCATATAACATCGGGATAATAACAGACTGGTCTTTAGAATTGTTCTGATACGCTGTAAAGTTGAATGTCAGTCTGTTTTTCAGGACTGTAAAATCCATACCTCCTTCAATATTGGTGATCATTTCGGGTCTGAGGTTCGGATTCTGAAATAATAAAGGGGATTCTACGGATCCTACAAATGAACTGTTTTCATAATATTTATCAAGCATGTATGTATAAGTATCATTTCCTACCTGGGACCATGATAACCTCAGCTTCCAGAAGTTTAATTGATCAGATTGTATCTTAAAGATATCAGAAAGAACAAAAGATGATGCTACAGATGGATAAAAATAAGATCTATTCTGGCTAGGTAAAGTACTGCTCCAGTCGTTTCTTGCCGTTACATCTAGGAATATCATGTCTTTATAGCTTAAGTTTGCTAATGCATAAACACTGTTTACCTGCTTATCGTTTGGTTTTGGCAGTTTATATTCTACCTGTATCGCATTGGAAAGCTGGTAAAGCCCTACTTTATTCAGCCCGTTGGCTCTGTAATCATTCATAGTGTATTCATGATATCTGATATTTCCTCCGGCAGAAGCTGTAAATCCAAGGTTTCCGAATTTATTTTTATAGGTAAATAGAACATCATTATTTAAATCCATATATCTGATATACTGTTCTCTATAAAAACCTTTTGCGTAGTTTGCAGAGCTCCACGGTCTTCTTTGGGTACGCAGTTCATTATTCCATTCCAGACCGGTCTTATAAACTACATCAAGATTTTTTGCCAGCTGATAGCTGATATTAATGTTTCCCGTAATTGTTTTTTTATTGGTCCCGTTCAGATTTTCATATGCAATCAGATAAGGGTTGTCGATATAAGAACTGAAGGGATGAACCTGCTCAAGCTGTTCCTGTCCTTTTTTCCAGATAGGTCTATACCACGCCAGATCTACATTCGGATTCTGGAAGATCATGAAATAAGAAATCGACTGGTTGTTGTAACCTGTTGCCGGAAGATTATCACTTTTAGTTTGGCTAAAGTTGATCTTGGTTCCTATTTTTAATCTGCTGCTTAATTTATGATCTAAGGACAATGCTGCACTGAATCTGTTGAAACCTGTATTAGGCATCATCCATTCATTTTTAAGATAGGTAAGTGAAGTTCTGAAAGCTGTTGTTTCATTGGAATGTTCTATCGCCAAACTGTTGGAATAATTGGAACCAACCTGCCAGAAATCTTTGATATTATTGGTATAAGGTCTCCAAAGCTGTCTTTCTGTACCTTGTGTTTCTATGTTTGGATCGTATTGAAAATAATACTGCCCGGCAAATTTAGGTCCGAAAGCGCTACTTGTAGAACCGGTATTGATTCCGTCAACTGAGTTTCCGTATGAATAGTAATAATTTCCGTTTTTGTCTTTCTGCTGGGTTCCCTGTCCGTATTCATACTGATAATCGGGCCATTTCAGCACGGTATCATAACTTGAGTATGAATTGAAGCTGATCTGAACTTTGCCTTTTTTAGTTTTTCCGGATTTTGTGGTGATCATGATTGCTCCCCTTGAACCTCTGGAACCATATAAAGCGGCGGCTGTAGGACCTTTTAGAATGGAAATGGACTCAATATCATCAGGGTTAATGCTATTGAAGCTGTCTCCGTAATCAATCGGTAAGTCACCTCCTGAACCAGCTCCGTATGCAGCGGTTCCGGTTCCGGTTTTGTTTCCACTTAAAGGAACACCGTCTACAACGATCAATGCGTCGTTATTTCCCATGTTCATTGAGATGTCTCCGCGGAGTGTGATACGGCTTGTACCCAATGGTCCCGCTCCTACAGTTTGAATTTTCAAACCAGCCACTTTTCCTTCTAAAGCCTGTGCCCAGTTATTGTTCTGAGTTCTCAGAATTTCTTCAGATTTTATAGTCTGGGTGGCATATCCTAATGATTTGTCCTGCCTTTTGATTCCCAAAGCAGTTACTACTACTTCGTCAAGTCTTTTGATTGTGTCTTTTTTAGCTTTCTGCTGAGCCGTCAGGTTGGCACTGAAAAATCCTAACAGCGACAAAACCAACAACTTTTGTGTCTCTTTACGCATTTCCTTTTTGTTTGCGCAAAATTAATCCGACATTATGAGTATGATTTTAACAACATTTTAACATTTATTAAATGTTTATTGAATAGTATATTAATTTATCCTTAATAACATTACACAAAACACTGATTAATAAACCTTTAAGCTATTAAGCGTTTTTAACATTATTTTAGAATTTTATTTACCTATATTTATTGTCTTTCTCTGAGATAATAAAATATAAAACACTATAAAACAACAGATTATACTTATATTAAATATCTTAAGCGCTATTTAACTGCTTACAATGGGGATTTCAATATAAAAAAACAGTCAGCCTCTATAAAGAGACAGACTGTTAATTATGCTTGTTGAAAAACCACCCCGTCAAAAATTCTTTGAATTTTTGCCACCCCTCCACAGGATGGGAATGTTTAGTCCTTTGCTTGTAATATAAGTGAAAATCGGGAAGTTTTACTCCTTAAATATCTTTCTATAGTACAAGTAGAAAACTTATTATAGCTTAGTAATAAAACTATTTACTTATTTTTCAGTTGTTCAGGAATATTGGTTGTAACGAATCCGATGCCTTGTTTTTTCAATTCATCATATACTGCTACGTCATTTACTGTCCATGAATTGGTGATAAGACCTAATGCTTTTGCTTCAGCAATCCATGTAGGATTTTTCTGGAAAACACTGTAATGATAGTCCATGCCATCTAATCCTTCTTTTCTGATCTGCTCCGGTGACAATTCTCCGTTCAGATACTGAACTTTGAATGCTGGTGCAATTTTCTTGATTTCTTTACAGATATTAAGGCTGAAAGAAATGAATTCACTTTGAGCTTCCAATTTCATATCCTTGATCATTTTGATGGTCTTCTGAGTGATTTCATTCTCTATTTCAGGTGTTTTAGCGGGTTTAATTTCTACAATCAGCTTTACGGAAGCATCTTTTTTACCCTGTTTCAGATAATCTTTTAAAGTAGGAAACTTTTCACCATTTGACAGCTTCAAAGCTTCTAATTCTTTGAATGATGTTTCTGAGATTTCCATTTTACCATGGTGTTCATCATGGTTAATTACCAATACTCCATCTTTGGTCATTCTCACGTCAAATTCAGAGCCATATACTTTAAGTTTCTGAGCATTTTCCAAAGATTTTATGGAATTTTCAGTGGTAGGAGGCTGCGCCTGGAAGTATCCTCTGTGGGCAATGATCTGGGTTTGTGCTTTCATCAAAACTGTACTTAAAACTGCTAACCCTAAGATAAAATTTTTCATAATATAAATTAAATAATTAAAACAAAGTCCTGAAACTTTTGATAAAGGTAGTTATTATAATTCATAGCTTCCAGGACATATAAAAAACAAAAACCACAAAAGAATTAAGATCTTTAATTGATTATTGACCTTTTCTTTTGTGGTTTAACATATTTACAACTGATTAAAAACTATATTTTGCTCCAATCTGAATCTGATATGGATTTCCTGAAAGAGGTGCTAAACCGCTGGTATTCTTAGCATATTCAAACTGTCTGGTATCCGGATTGAATTTTGTTATTCTGTACAGTGACATATTTCCGTAAGATTTATTCACGCCCCATTCTTTATTCAATAAATTAGCAACATTGAAGATATCTACAGATAATTCGAAGGCTCCAATTTTATCAAATTTAATTTTCTTAGCAACACGTACGTCCCAAACACCATAGAATCCGTTTTTACCGCCATTACGTTCTGCTATTTTATTATTATAATCGGTGATATAATCTTTCAAGGCTTTACCTACTTCCGGATCGTTCAATAACGGTTGGGTCAGGTTAGGGAAAATATAAGCAAGGTCATTAGAATCCACGAAATCTCCGTTAATATTTCCTCCTGCTGTTACAGAGAAACGTGTTCCTCCGATTCCTGAATATCTTAATCCTAAAGTGAATCCTGCAATCGTAGGCGAGTTACCGTAGATTACTACTTTATTACGGAACTGGTTGTCAGAATACGTCATTCTCAGGTTTCTAGGATCACTCTGGATCATCGTAGATAATGTTGCAGAATTGGCTACGTTTCCGTTATAAGAAGTATTGTCCTTAATATCGGACCATGTATAACTTGCCGTGATTTCTCCATCTTTCCAGTAACGGTAACTTGTGTCTACTACCCATGAAAACTGGTTTACTTTACCATCACTTACCAATTCCAGTACTCTTCCGAAATTATTATTAATTCTTCCTTTTTTCCAGTCAAAACTTACACTGTTTCCATTATTGGTAATGCTACCTGCCGGAACGAAAACTCCTCTTCCGCCTTCATTATCCAATGTGAAAAACGGATTTGCCTGCATATTACGGTCATAATAGTAATAATTGTTTCTTCCCAACGCCATATATCCTGCAATTCCTGCTCTGAATCTTTCATTGAAGAAGTGGGTATATGAGATATTGGCTTTGTATACAATTGGGATTTTAGCATCCTTACCTGTATAATTAATCGTAGGAATCTGATACTGAGACAGTGTAGGAATACTATTATAATCATTTCTATAATTATTGAAATCCGGGAACGGAACATCTTTAGCCGTTACATCCACTGTAGCAAGATGTTTTCCATCGAATACAAGATTATTAATGATCATATAATTGTTAATATCTGAAGAGAATACTCCGGCTCCAAACTTCAGGAAGTCCTTATTTTCTTCGTTGATATTCCATTCAAACTGGAATCTCGGCTGAATAACAAATGATTTGATCTTATTATCCGTTCTGATTCCCATCTCATCATATAATTTTTGATTGAATTCAGCCTTAGGATAACCGCCATAGTCTAATCTAATCCCCGCCATCAAATCAAGACCTTTTGCAATTTTAGTCTGGAACTGTCCGTACACCCCAAGGTTCCAGATATTAGATCGTACTGAAGGATCAGCCATTAAAGGAACTTCTCTGTAAAATCTGTAAGGAGTCATCTTGTCAAAATTTTCTATTCCCTGAAAATGGAATCTTCCGTTCACTTCACTTCCATAGATTGATTTTGCCGTGGTATACATTAAATCAGCACCAAAAGTATATTTTACCTTATCTGTATTGTAATACAAATTATCTACAATCTGGAATACATTATTTCTAAAGCTTTCCTGAGCAAAACGATGCCCTCCGATCTGAATACTGGTAGTTCCCAGCCCCGGTGTAGCAACACTTTCAACAATCGCTCTAGGAACCGGTCTTCCTAATTCATTGTTCTGGTAGCTATCCTGAAAAGTATATAAATACTGAGCCTTTAATTCATTCGTTAAATTCGGCTGCAAATTTGATCTTAAGGTTAATAATAAACTGTTGTCTAAGTTTTTATCATTCCCGTAAGACTCAAAGAAGTTGATACTTGTATTATCTCCTAATCCGTTTTTATTAAGGTCGTACGTGAAATTATTTCTTAAGGTCAATAAATGTTTTTCATTGATCTGCCAGTCTAAACGTACAAATGCAGCATCGGAATTTCTCACTTTATCAAAACTTCCAAATTGAGGACCGCTTCCTACCCCATATTTTGATCTTGCAATATCGAGAAATGTATTAAGGGTTTGTGTATTTATATTCAGTCTTTTCTCATCTTCAGGCGATTTGATATCAGCAATCAGTAAAGGTCTTGAATCCAACTGATGATCCCATGCTACGAAGAAGTGTAATTTATTCTTAATGATAGGTCCGCCTAATGAGAATCCGAACTGTGAAGTAGAGAAATCATTCTGTCTTTTATTTCCTCTGATATCGTATGGACTGGAAAGCCAGTTGGCTCTCAAATATTCCCATGCGCTTCCTGAGAATTTATTGGTTCCTGATTTTGTAACGGCACTTACAGTTCCACCACCGCTTCTTCCCAGTGTTACATCATATTGGTTGGTCGTAATTTTAAATTCACGTACAGCTTCAATTGAAATAGAGAAAGGAGCACCGCTTCGGCTGGTAGTAGCTCCGGCAGAAGTTGGGTTTTTAGCAGTCATCCCGTCTATCGTAAAGTTCGTAGAAGATCCAAGCTGCCCGGAAAGGTTTCCTCCTTTTCCACTCAAAGGTGAAAGCTCTGTAAGATTGGCGAAGTTTCGTCCGTTTACCGGAAGAATTCCGATATTCTTTGCAGAAATAGCGGTAGCTGCTCCAAGGTTACCGATCTTATTCTTCAGATTTCCTGTAATTTTCACTTCTTCAATGTGCTTTTCGCCATCATTTCCAAGATCCATATTTACCGTTACCTGATCACCGAAGTTTACATTGAATCCTTCTTTCTTATCTTCATTTACAATTACCGTATAAGGTCCTCCCAGCGGAATCTCTTTAAAGATATACTCTCCTTTTGAGTTTGTTTCCGTTTCTGTTCTGAATCCTGTAGATTCATTTACAATCGTAACTTTCACTTTTTCCTGAGCCGAACTTCCCGGTCCAGTCACTTTTCCTACGATGGAAGCCTGCGTGGTCTGTGCATAAGCCATTGTTCCAAGCCCTAAAAACAACAACCCCAGTACAATCTTTACTTTTCTCATTTCTTACAATTAGATGTGCAAAGGTATTCTGACTTTGGAAGCGGGCTATTTAAGGGAGTTTTAACATTTTTTTAATTAAATTAAAACGATATGTTAAATTACTTTAAACACTTATTTTATTTCTTACAGAACCAGAGTATTAAAGTGTGTTACGGATTTTTAATTTACCTGTAATATTTAATTGTATTATTTTATAAATGGAATTATTTTAAACCTTTTACCACAATTAAGTTTATTTATATAAGTTCAAAAAAGAATTCAATACAACGGAGAGTCTATAAAGGTGTTAACACTCAGCAGGAAAAATCCTGGATATATCATTGAATAAAATGGCTTTATAAAACATAAATAATAGAAAAGAAGCTCTTAAAACTCGGTTGTATTTCTTTCCTTTTAAAATTTTGATTCCGAATTCACGTTACTTTAGTTATTTTTGCTTAAAAGATATAAAACCGATGTCTGAAAACATTCAACAAAAAATAGAACAGCTCCGTAAGGAACTGCATCAGCATAACGAAAACTATTACCTTCTGGATACTCCTACCGTTACAGATTATGAATTTGATATGTTACTGGAGGAACTTCAGGATCTTGAAGCAAAGCACCCTGAATTCTATGATGAAAACTCTCCTACCATGCGTGTTGGGGGCGGAATTACAAAGGTCTTCCCTACAATTCAGCATAAATTCAGAATGTACTCTCTGGATAATTCCTACGATTTTGATGATCTGGAAGATTGGGAAAAAAGAATTATCAAAACCATTGACGAACCTGTAGAATTCGTTGCTGAGTTAAAGTATGACGGAGCCTCCATTTCTATTCTTTATGAAAACGGAAAACTTACTCAGGCGGTAACCCGTGGGGATGGTTTCCAAGGGGATGAGATTACACAGAATGTCCGTACTATTTCAGATATTCCTTTAACATTGAAAGGTGATTTCCCCACCCATTTCTTTATGCGTGGCGAAATTTATTTAACCAGAAAAAACTTTGATAAGCTTAATAAACTTCGTGAAGAGGAAGGTTTAGATCCATTCATGAACCCAAGAAATACAGCAAGCGGAAGTTTGAAGATGCAGGACAGTGCGGAAGTGAGAAAACGAGGACTTTCTTCTGTTTTATACCAGTTTATTTCTGAAGAAGTTCCTGCTGATACACATTGGGAACTGCTGCATAAAGCACAAGGCTGGGGGTTCAAAACGTCTCAACAGGCAAAACTTTGCAGAACGCTGGATGAGGTAAAGGAATTTATTACTTTCTGGGATACTGAACGTCATAATCTTCCTTTCGAAATTGACGGTATTGTTTTAAAAGTGAACTCTTTAAAGCAACAAAGGCAACTGGGATATACAGCAAAATCCCCACGTTGGGCAATGGCTTATAAATTCAAAGCAGAAAAGGTAGAAACTGAACTTCAGAGTGTTTCTTATCAGGTAGGAAGAACGGGAGCCATTACTCCGGTTGCCAATTTAAAACCTGTTTTATTGGCTGGAACTATTGTAAAAAGAGCATCTTTGCATAATGAAGATATCATCAAAAAGCTTGATCTTCATGACAATGATTTTGTATATGTAGAAAAAGGTGGTGAGATCATTCCAAAAATTGTTGGCGTAAATACGGATAAAAGAACCGATGAAAGCAGAGAAATAGAATACATCAAACACTGCCCTGAATGTGGAACCGAATTGGTGAAAATTGAAGATCAGGCAATCCATTTCTGCCCGAACGAACTTCACTGCCCGCCACAGGTTGTAGGAAGAATGATACACTATGTTTCCAGAAAAGCGCTGAACATTGAAAATCTGGGAAGCGAAACTATTGAGCAGCTTTACAGAGAAAAACTAATTGAAAATCCGGCTGATTTTTATGTTTTAAAGAAAGAACAGCTTCTTCCTTTGGAAAGAATGGCTGAGAAATCTGCCCAAAATATCATTACGGGAATTGAAAAATCCAAGGAAATTCCGTTTGAAAAAGTATTGTACGGAATCGGGATCAAGCATGTAGGAGAAACAGTAGCTAAGAAATTGGTAAAGAATTTCCCAACTATAGAAGAGCTTAAAAATGCTTCTGTAGAAGAACTTTGCCAGGTAGAAGATATTGGGGTTAAAATTGCAGTAAGCATCGTGGAATTTTTCAAGAATTCTGAAAATATCCTAATGATAGAACGTTTAAAATCGTATGGTGTACAGCTTGAAAAAGGAGAAAGCACCAATGAGGTTTTATCAAATGTTCTGGAAGCAAAAACCTTCTTATTTACAGGAAAACTATCATTATTTACAAGAGAGCAGGCGGAAGAAATGGTAGAGAAACATGGTGGAAAAAACATTTCTGCAGTATCTAAAAATCTGAACTATCTGGTAGTAGGTGAAAAAGCAGGAAGTAAACTGAAAAAAGCTCAGGACATCGGAACCATCACCATTCTGGATGAGCAACAGTTTCTGGATTTAATTGAAAATCAGTAACTCATTACGGATGATCAGGAATATAAAAAAGACTGCAGAACGTTCTGCAGTCTTTTTTATTTTCATTTTACGTTTATAGAATTACTTATTTGAAAACAAGAATACTGTAAGGTACACTTTGATTTTCTTTTGGAAGAACCATTCTTATATGTTGCTTTCCTTTATAATAATCTACATAAGGTTCTTTTGTAATGGTTTTACCTTTTTCTGTTTCCTTATATCCTCCTCTTCTTAAAGCCTCCATGTATTTGTTGTAATCATGTAAGTTATTGAATTCGAATTCAATTCTATTTTGAGATTTGTCTTTGATATATTCAAATTTGCTCAGCTTAAACTTGTAAGTAGGATGCTCATATTCATTTAATACGAAATCAGCACTTTGAGTCTTATCGCTAAGTTTAAAATTCATCTTTTTCACCTCATTCTGAAATTCCGTCATTCCCATTTTATTGTAACTTTCCAATGTTTCAATCACAAGACTCTGACCAAAAACCTGAGTGCTTAATGAGATAAAAAATAATAATGCTAATAAAGGTAAAGTTCTTCTCATTTTATAATTTTTAATTTAACAAATATAAAGAATAAGATACAAATAGATGCTAATTTTTTATTTTTATACGTCAATAACAACGATATTCTTATTTATTATAATTTTCCGTTCTATTTTATACTCGCTAAAAGAAAAAATATGAACAACCTTAACCTTTCTTATATTAAAAGATGAATTTTACGCAACCGGCAATCTGAAGAAGAAGGTGCTTCCATTATTCAAAGCGCTTTTCACTCCTATTTCTCCGTTTTGTTTTTCTATAAAATTCTTTGATATTGCTAAGCCAAGTCCGGTTCCATTTTGATGCTCTCCGGGAACCTGAAAATAACGGTCAAAAATCTGACGGTGATATTTTTCATCAATTCCACTTCCGGTATCTATAATACTGAACTGGATAAAGGAATCCTGTCTTTCTACCACAATTTGAATATTTTCATCCTGAAAAGAGTGTTTTACGGCATTGGTAAGGAAGTTATTCATTACCCAAACTGTTTTATCAAAATCTGCAGTTACAAAGTCAGTATCTTCCAAAAGATAGTCTGTATTTATTGAAATATTTTTCTGCTCTGCAAGCTTTTCTACGTTTTTCACTGCCGACTGTACTATTTCCTTGGGTGAACATTTTTCAACCGTTAATCTTATATTTCCGGATTCTACCTGCGAAAGATTAAGAAGTTCTCCTGTGATATCTAACAAACGCTGCCCGTCCTCATTGATGCTTTTCAATAATTCCTGCTGCTGTTCGTTCAACTCACCAAATTTTTGGTTTCCTAGTAACTGAACTCCCATTTTTATAGCAGAAATAGGGGTTTTAAGCTCATGGGAAATGGTGGCAATGAAATTGGTTTTGGCAAAATCAAGCTCTTTGAAAGGCGTAATATTTCTAAGCAGAATCACTTTACCAATGTATTTCTTTTCCTTCTCTCCTGTTTTTATAATGTTAATGGGAACAATATCCTGCTCAAAATAGTTTTCTTTATTATCACGAACAATCTTAATGGGATCTTTTACCGGATGATCTATATTTTTCAGTAATTCCCGCATCAAATCATTATTCACGGCTACTTCATGAGCTGTCTTGCCAATGATTTCCTCTTTGTGAAGATTGGTAATTTTTAAAGCTTCATCATTGATCATGTAGATAAAATGGTTTTCATCCAACCCGATCACGGCATCATGCATATTATTGACCAATGTTTCGATACGTTTTTTCTCCATCAATTGCTTGGAGAGATTACTGCTTTCGTATTCCTGAAGTTTTTCTGCCATTACGTTAAAAGATTCTGCAAGGCTGTTGAACTCTTCGCTTCCTTTAAAATGAACCCTTTCATTATAGTTTTTATTCGCAATCTGCCTGATACTGAACGTCAACTGGTCAATAGGTTCTGCAATGGTTTGAGGGAGATTGAAAAGTAGAATAAAAGCAATCAGAAAACAGACCGTTCCTAGACTGACGATCCAGAAGGTAGCATTACCAGCTGTAATGATGGCAATATCGCTCTTTCTTTCAATACCTTTCATATTCAAAGACATGATCCTTGCCAGATCTTCCCTGATAAGTTTTTCTTTATTCGTATTAGGTTCTTTTAAATAGCTGTTAAAATGCAGATTCAGGTTTTGGGTCGCTTCTTTTTCTCCAAATTCAGTAAGATTCTTTTCCTGCAATCTGTTATTCTTCTGAAAATCAGCAATAGCAACAGCGCTGTCTGTACTTATGTGATCCAGCGCAAGGAGCATGTTTTTAGAGAATTCAAGGCTGTTATAGTTTGCCGTAAGGATCTTTTCAGTATCGGATTTTAATTTATTGATATACACAGAACCTATCACTGATAGCAGAACGATCAGTAAAAATAATAGACCAACGCCTAATGTAAGTTTTGTTTTAAGTTTCATTTTATGATAAAATAATGATATCTATCTGTCTTTCATTCAGTCTGTTCATCAGCGTATAGATCCAGCTATATCCAAATATTCTTTGCCATAGCTTTGCATGTGGTTTTCCGATACAGACCGTGGTGATATTATGAGCAATTACATATTCCAGAATTCCATCATGAACGCTGTTTTCTTTGATCCGGACTACTTTGGCTCCCAATTCCTGTGCTAAATTAAAATTATTAATCAAATAGCGCTGCTTATCTAAGGCTATTTTTTCAGGATTTTCTGAGGGTTTCTGGATATATAAAACCGTCCAGGGGCTATTATAATAACTTGCCAGTCTTGCTGTTTTTCTGATGATTGTCTTCGCTATTTTTTCGTTACTGCTGATACAGGCAAGAAATTTTATGGGCTTAAAATTTTCGGTTTTAATCTCAGTTTCTACCTTTCTTTCCACATGGGTAGCAACTTCTTTTAAAGCCAGCTCACGAAGCTGCAGAATATGACCGCTTTGAAAAAAATTGCTGAGTGCCGTCTGGATCTTTTCCTTTTTATAAATCTTTCCTTCTTTTAACCGGGTTAGAAGTTCATCAGCAGTAAGGTCAATATTCACCACTTCATCGGCAAATGCGAGAATTTTATCGGGAACTCTTTCTGCAACTTCAACGCCTGTTATTTTCTTTACTTCTTCATTCAGGCTTTCAATATGCTGAATATTCATAGCACTGATAACGTTGATTCCGTTATCCAGGATTTCCAGAACATCCTGCCATCTTTTTTTATTTTTCGAGCCTTCTACATTGGTATGCGCTAATTCATCTACTAAAACAACTTCCGGATGTTCATTAATGATTGCCTGAAGATCCATTTCTTCCAGATTATTTCCTTTATAAAAGACTGATTTTCTTTCAATTACCGGAATTCCATCTACAAGAGCTACCGTTTCCTCCCGGTCATGGGTTTCTATATACCCAATCTTTACATCAATGCCATTTCGTAAAAGAGAATGAGCTTCCTGAAGCATGCGGAATGTTTTCCCGACACCTGCGCTCATCCCGATATAGATTTTAAATTTACCTTTCCGGGATTTCTGGATCAGTTCTAAAAAATGTTTTGCTGATGACATTGGTTTTATTCTTTTTAGTTTTATTTTTTCAAACATTCTGCTAACCTTTGAGTATTACTTTACAGGACAAGTTTTCACCTCAATCCAAAAGTTCAAGATTATAACATATTATTTTCATAAAACACTTTAGTTATTATAAGTTACGAATTATCAGCTTACTTAAGTGCCCTAAAGTGTTTATAATAAATACTTTTGTGATTATAAATTCTCTCTGTTTGTTTTTCTTTAAAACCAAACTGCCAGACTTGTTGCCACAAAGAAATTTCCCTGTTTCAATCCATCATTTTTCACAAAAATGGCATCTTTAGAAGTAAAACCTCTTGCTTCGGTACGTAAAATTACATTTTTAAGGATTGTGTAATCAACATTCAGAGAATATCCGAAAGTCTGAAATCCGTTTGGTGTTTTTGTACTGATAATGACACCATTTTTATCATTATAATATTCTAACCTTCCAGCCAATGCCCATTGGGAATCAATCTGATATTTTGCCTGTATGTTTGGGCTGTACCAGATATTATACTGTTCGCTTCCTGTTCTTTTCTGCTCTGCTCCGATATCAAACCCTAGTAAAGCTGAAAACTTTTCTGTCAGCTGAAAACTTCCATACAAATCATGGAAATAACGCATTTTTTTCTCTTCTTTCGTTTTATCATTCCCTATAAATGAACTGCTATTCAGGGTAATTTTATCACTAGGTTTATAAGTTAGCTGATGCCCAAAAGAAATACTTTGATTTCCTTCTGGTTTTGCAATGCGCTGCCAACCATTTAAAACCAACCCGCTTACTAACCATTTTCCACTATCTGAGGTATAAGAAATTTTTGCTCCGGTTTCAAAGTAAGGCGAATTTTCAGCGGCAAGACTTCGTGTAAGATTAATATTATCTTTTCCAATAGCACTTTCCCATCCGATATGTGAAGGCATAATCCCTGCATCAATCCATAAATTTTTATTTTTTGAAATTTTGATTCCCACATTTGCTTCATTGATGTATCGTAGAGCTCCCTGCTCTGCTGCCATATTATCCTGAGCGTAGGTTCCTCCCATCAGGGCTAGATTGGCGCGGAGATTTTCACTTTGATAATTTGCTTTAATAAGTCCAAGGTTAAGATTCAACTCATTATGTCTGTTGTATGTGTACAGGAAGTTCTGACGGAGATGGTTTCCCTGTTCATTAAAATCATAAGCATAAAAAAGTTCTGCATAGGCGGAAAAAGTAACTTTATTTCCTGTTTTTAATGAGTCTGATGATTGTGCTTTGGGAAAAAAGATTCCCAATAACATGCCTGTAATTATATATTTTTTCACGTTAGTTGTAGGATATTATCAACCATGTCAAGATTTTAAACCTTGACATGGTTAATCAAGGTTATTAGATTATTTTATTTGATCTAAAGCAATATTCAGCTTTAGCACATTGATTTTTGAAGGTCCGAAAAGCCCTAGAAAAGGTTTCTCCGTCTGATTTTTAATTAAAGTATTGATCTGCTCTTCAGAAACATTTCTCACTTTGGCAATTCTCTTAGCCTGATATAATGCTCCTTCTTCTGAAATATCGGGATCCAGCCCACTACCGCTTGCTGTAGCAAGTTCTACAGGTACTTTAGTATTTTTCATTTCAGGATTCTGTAATCTGAGAGTATCTATTCTTTTCTGTACGGTTTCCAGATATTCTTTATTACTGGGACCTTTATTGCTTCCTCCACTTCCTGCTGCATTATAATTTACTGAGGATGGGCGACCATGAAAATACTTTTCAGATTTAAATTCCTGACCGATATTGGCGTAGAATTTCTGTCCTTTATAATTAATAATCTCTGCATTTCCCTGGGTAGGCAATACTTTTGCTCCTGCATATACAATCACCAAATAAATTCCTACCAATGCCAACATTACAAGAGTTAATTTGAATGCTGAAACAATATGATTTTTCATTTTTTTTTAATTTTAATAGAATAAACTGATCAGTAGATCAATGATTTTGATTCCGATGAATGGAACAATGACTCCGCCCAAACCATAGATCAAAAGGTTTCGTCTCAGTAATGCACTGGCTCCAATAGGTTTGTAAGCCACTCCCTTCAAAGCCAATGGAATAAGAAAAGGAATAATAACGGCATTGAAAATAACGGCAGACAATATTGCTGTTTCCGGGCTGTGAAGATTCATGATATTCAACTTCTGAAGTGACGGTATGAAGGTGATGAAAAGTGCCGGAATAATTGCAAAATACTTCGCAACGTCATTCGCTATACTGAAGGTTGTCAACGTTCCTCTCGTCATCAACAACTGTTTCCCGATTTCTACAATTTCGATCAGTTTTGTGGGGTCATTATCAAGATCTACCATATTTCCGGCTTCTTTCGCTGCCTGTGTTCCGCTATTCATTGCCACTCCTACATCTGCCTGTGCCAGTGCGGGCGCATCATTTGTACCATCTCCCATCATCGCTACCAGCTTACCTTCCTGCTGTTCCTTTTTGATATAATTCATTTTATCTTCAGGTTTGGCTTCGGCAATGAAGTCATCTACACCAGCTTTTTCAGCGATAAATTTAGCTGTTAAAGGATTATCTCCTGTTACCATTACCGTTTTCACGCCCATTTTTCTAAGTCTTTGGAAGCGTTCCTGAATTCCAGTTTTAATGATATCCTGAAGTTCAATGACACCCCATACTTTTTCATTAACAGATACAACGAGAGGAGTTCCTCCATTTTCAGAAATTGTAGTTACAGCATCCTGTGTTTCCTGGGGAAAGATGTTCCCGTTTTTTTCAGTCAGTTTTTTTATCGTGTCATAAGCTCCTTTTCTGATTCTGGTATCTTCAAAATCAATTCCTGAGGTTCTGGTTTCTGCTGTAAAATCTATATAAGTAGGATTGGGAACCAATAAATCCTGTTGTTTTAATTGGCTAAGCTCAATAATAGACTTTCCTTCGGGAGTTTCATCAGCAACAGAGCTTAAAGCAGAAGCTTTAATAAAGTCTTCAAGTTTAATTCCATTGGCAGGATGAAATTGAGTAGCTTTTCGATTTCCTATCGTAATGGTTCCCGTTTTATCAAGTAATAAAACATCAATATCTCCCGCTGTTTCTACTGCTTTACCACTTTTAGTAATCACATTTGCTCTTAACGCTCTGTCCATTCCCGCAATCCCAATTGCAGAAAGCAGTCCTCCAATCGTTGTCGGAATAAGACAAACGAAAAGTGAAATAAATGCTGCAATCGTAATCGGAGTCTGCGCATAATCTGCAAAAGGCTTTAAAGTGAGCGTAACAATAATAAATGTAAGGGTAAACCCGGCTAATAGTATAGTTAATGCGATTTCGTTCGGTGTTTTTTGTCTTGAGGCTCCTTCTACAAGCGCAATCATTTTATCAAGGAAAGATTCGCCCGGTTTCGTGGTTACTTTTACTTTAATTCTGTCTGATAATACTTTTGTACCTCCTGTTACAGAGCTTTTATCACCTCCTGCTTCCCGAATTACCGGAGCACTTTCTCCTGTAATGGCAGATTCGTCAATGGTGGCAAGCCCTTCTATGATTTCTCCATCCATTGGAATCTGATCACCAGCTTCACAAAGGAAAATATCACCAAGTTTCATTTCTGCTGACATTTTTAGAGCTGTCTCTACCTGAAATCCGGGTTTGTTATCTACAACAAGCTTTGCAGGTGTTTCTTCACGGGTTTTTCTCAGGGTATCAGCCTGCGCCTTTCCTCTGGCTTCTGCAATGGCTTCTGCAAAATTGGCAAATAAAACCGTAAAGAATAAAATGATAAATACTAAAAAGTTATAGGAAAAACTTCCCTGGGTTTTATCACCGGTTAAGCTGAACATGCTTACAATAAACATGACCACAGTTCCTATTTCTACCAGGAACATTACCGGATTTTTAAACATAATTTTCGGATTTAGTTTTACGAAAGACTGCTTAATCGCTTCGTTTACCAAATCTCTTTGAAATAATGTTTGTGATTGATTTTTCATTTTTTTGAAAGAGTTTATATCATTATCAATAATAACCATCAAGGGCAGCCAAATGAATAGAAATGGATTATATTAAAGTGAACGTTTCAGTAAGTTTTTGAGTGCTTCTTGACCTTCGGCTTCCTTAATGGTTGAATATTGATTTTAATTTTTAATGTTCACAATTTATTTAGAGAAATACTGTATCTGTTCTGCAATAGGACCCAATGTCAAAGCCGGAAAGAATGATAATGCTGCAATCAGCAGGATCACTGCCAGCGTCATAAAACCAAATGTTGCCGTATCCGTTTTCAATGTTCCTGAACTTTCCGGTATGTATTTCTTCTGAGCTAATAATCCGGCAATCGCAACAGGACCGATGATTGGGATAAATCTTGAAAGAAGTAAAACAATTCCCGTGGAGATGTTCCACCAAGGTGTATTATCTCCCAATCCTTCGAATCCTGAACCGTTATTGGCAGAAGAAGATGTAAATTCATACAACATTTCACTAAAACCATGAAAGCCCGGATTGTTCAATGTTTTTGCTCCAAATTCAGGTAAATAAGCTGTTAATGCAGTTCCTACAAGAATTAAAAACGGATGGAACAATGCAACAATCATTGCAATTTTCATTTCCTTAGCCTCAATCTTTTTACCCATGAATTCTGGGGTTCGTCCTACCATCAATCCACTGATGAACACCGCAAGAATGATAAAAATGAAATAGTTCAGAATCCCAACTCCACAGCCACCATAGAAACAGTTGATCATCATGGCAAGCAGTTCATTCATCCCTGAAAGAGGCATTGTACTGTCGTGCATAGAATTTACAGAACCTGTAGAAATAACCGTCGTGGCAATGCTCCAATATCCAGAAGCGGCACTTCCGAAGCGGATTTCTTTACCTTCCATTGCCCCCAGACTACTGTCCGCACCCATTTTTGTTATCAAAGGATTACCTCCTGTTTCATTAACAATATTGGGAACTGTAAGGGCGAGAAAACCAACAGTCATAACCGTAAATATTACCCAGGAAAGTTTTCGTTTATTTAAATAAAAACCTAGTGCAAAAACCAATGCAAACGGAATGATCATCTGAGTAATCATTTCTGTCATATTCGTTATATAATTCGGATTTTCAAGCGGATGTGCCGAGTTGGCTCCGAAAAACCCACCACCATTGGTACCCAAATGTTTAATGGCTACAAAAGCAGCTACCGGACCTCTGGAAATATCAGCTTTCTGCCCTTCCAGTGTTGTAATATGATCTTTACCTTCAAAAGTCATGGGACTTCCATTCATTGAAAGGATAAAAGCTACAAGAATACTTATCGGAATAAGAATTCTGATCATTGAACGGGTAAAATAGTCATAAAAATTACCAAGTTCTGTTGCCGTTTTTTCTTTAAAGGCTTTAAAAAGAACTGCCATAGCTGCCATTCCCGTCGCTGCTGTTACAAACTGTAAAAACATCAGGTAAAGCTGGCTTAGATAGCTCACTCCCGTTTCCCCTGAATAATGTTGTAAATTACAATTAACCAGAAATGAAATAGTTGTATTAAATGCCAGATCAGGAGCCATATTTGGATTACCATCCGGATTTAAAGGTAACCAGCTTTGGGTCATCAGGAGAATAAATCCTATAATAAACCAAACGAGGTTAATCGCCAGCATGGCATACATATTCTGTTTCCAATTCATCTGACGGTTAGGATTAATCCCCGATATTTTATAAATTATCTTTTCAAAAGGACTAAAAACAGCGTCCAGAAAAGTTTTCTTATATCCATAGACATTAGCAATGTATTTACCTAAAAATATTCCGATGACTAATGTAATAGCAAACATTGCTATGATGCCTAAAATCTCTGTATTCATGATCGTTTAAAATTTTTCAGGTTTCATTAAAACATAACAGATATACACAAAGGCAAGTATTGAAAGGAAAAATAAACTCCACATAATTTTATATTCTATCAAAAAATTCAACTGATTTATATAAAAGCCAGAACAATACTGCAAAGAGCAGAATCAAACTTATAAGCATCATATTTTTATTAATAAGGTTAAAAGTGTAAATAATACGTACGATACAATCAGCAAACTAAATGTAGAATGCTCCCGTTTTTTAAACGTTTTTCTTGAAATTGTCATTTTTAAATATTTTATTCAGATACTATATGCCAAAAGAAATTCCATTTTAAGAACAAGGAATATAACTTATTACAAAACAATTAATTATGTAATATCAGAATCTATATGAAAACAAAAAAGCCTATCAAAATGATAGGCTCTTTATTAAAATGATAAATGTATTATTTAAATCCGTACTCTTCCAGTTTACGATATAAGGTGGCAATTCCAATCTCTAAAAGTCTGGCGGCTTCAGCTTTATTTCCTTTAGTATATTGTAATACTTTTTGTATGTGTATTTTTTCTAGCGATCTGATACTTAATGAATCACTTTCAGGAATCGTTTTTTCTGAATAATTAGGTAAGCTTTCAGCATCCAGGACATTATTATCCATTAAAATCAAACTACGTTCTACAGCGTTTCTCAATTCACGGATATTTCCCTTCCAATCGTTTCTCTCTAATGCTTTATAATAGTCTGGAGATACTTGAACCGATGTCAGATGGAGTTTATGAGAAAATAGATCTACGAAATTTTTCGCAAGCATTTTAAGATCTTCCTTTCTTTCCCTTAAAGCAGGAAGATTGATTTCGAACACATTCAACCTGAAAAAGAGGTCTTCCCTGAAATTACCTTGTTTTATTTCTTCTTCAAGATCCCTGTTAGTCGCTGCAATCAATCTGAAATCTGATTTTGAAACCTTTGTTTCTCCCATTTTGATAAACTCTCTGGTCTCCAATACTCTCAGCAGCTTTGCCTGAAGTTCAATAGGCATCTCACCAATTTCGTCTAAGAATAAGGTTCCTCCATTAGCTTCCTCAATCAATCCTTTTTTATCCTTCACAGCTCCCGTAAATGCTCCTTGTTTATGTCCAAAAAGTTCACTCTCAAGAATCTCCTTACTGAAGGCAGAACAATTGATCGCAACAAAATTATTTTTCTTACGTTCACTTCCTTCATGAATCGCATTGGCAAAAACCTCTTTTCCCGTCCCTGTTTCACCTGTTAAAAGAACTGCTGCATCTGTTAAAGCAACCTTTTCAGCCAGTTTCTTTGCATGTAAAATCAAAGGAGAACTTCCGATAACCTGATCAAAACCTTTTGCTGTTCCTGTAATTTGAATTGTCTTGGATTTATTATCTTTAACTTTTTCCAGTACCTTGTACACCAATGGAATAATCTTCTCATTATCATCTCCTTTCACAAGATAATCATAAGCACCATTCTTCATTGCCTGCACAGCATCCGTAATATTACCAAATGCCGTCATCAGAATGATTTCAAGATGCGGATATTTTGTTTTAATAGATTTAATAAGCTCTACCCCAAAAGCGTCAGGCAATCGGACATCACTCAATACAACATCAAAATCATATTGCTCCAGCATTGTCATTGCAGATCGTGCAGTAGAAGCTTCTTTTACATTAAAATTTTCTTGGGAAAGGATCATTCCTAGAAGTTTAAGGAGCTTGATCTCATCATCGATGATCAGAATATTTCCGGACATCATTATTATTTTTGGAAAACTAGTACAAACTTATTGATTTTATTTGAGGAAAAGCTACATATAAGAGAAATTAATTTCGGTTCCGCACCTATTTTAAGGAGCTATTTCCTGCTATCCACTCATACTCCTCGTGCCTTAACATTCCAACATCAAAGCCTTTGCTCTTTCCGGCTCATACTGCGGGGTAACCGTTACTATCAGGGCTAGGGAGGAAGTCTAATGATATGGAATGAATAATAATCAAAAATATTTCTATAGTAGAATCAAAAAATTCTTTTAGTACAAAGAATTTAAGATATAATTCAGTAATAATAAGTATATCTATTATAAAAATAAAAGCGGCTAAAACCGCTTTTTTATTGTATCGATAAAACTAACTATCTATAAGTTATCAAGATTCTCCTTACAATGCTCAGGAGTATCACCTAATGCAACACAACACTGATATTTAGTCAAGCAAACTCCATTTACAGACCCCGAAACATAACACCTTATAATTGATGGTCTATCAGGACACTCCGTGCCTATGCCACCACCATTAAGTGATTTTAAATTTTCTCTTGAGATTTTCACTAAGTTTTTCATTGTTATTTAGTTTTAATATTGCCTACTCTATTTTAGCTTTTCAGCATCCGCTTATTATATCCAAAAATAAGGAATTAATTTATATTACTGAAAATTATAATTAATATGTAACAACTAATTATAAAAAATAAATCACAGTTTAAAATTTTATTTATATAAAATAAAATCATGTATAAATAATGATAATTTTAACTATTCGTCTGGTACACTAATTTTTCAGTGATTATCATTCTTGTCACCCTCTAGGAATCTAAATATTTACTATTCCTTATTCCAGTCATACGTTAGTTCACTTACAACATGACAAAAGCCGCTACAATAAGAATGGTAATGATACCTGAGAGGAGCCACTAAATAAATGATAAATTCAGAATAAAGAATAAAAGTAAAGAGTAAAGAGTAATCTGAAAAAAAAGATTCCTGGAATTTAAGATAAAGAATGGTAAAGTAAAAAGACAAAGAATTTAATAAAGAACCAGTATCAGTACTTGGACCATTACTCTTAGCTGTTTGGTATATATCAAAAAAAAGTCTCATACATTACTGTATGAGACTTAAAAAATAAAATAAAAACTGGCGGCGAC